>JAZQKV010000080.1:0-6724 GCA_045542335.1 Eubacteriales bacterium | reverse complement strand
GCGACTTTCATACAAGCAGACGGTATTTCAAACAAATTCGCACCAATAAGGAGATTTTTAAGAACGTAGTTCTTAAACGCATCTTTGGTTCATTTCTGGGCGAGCAGAAATGAACACCCCCGTCCCCGGAAGGGACTTTTGAGCCATAAGTTATGAGGGAGAAGAAAAAGATTAAATGCAAAATAGCACTCACATTCCATCTGCGTGCGAGCAGAAAGTCACACCCCCGTTCTCGGTAGAGAAAAGAACAATAATAAGTTATAATGGATAACAAAAAAATTTAATAGGAAAAACGCCCCCAAGCAAGGGGCGACCACATAGGGTCGCCCCTACAAAGCAAGATAGAGGCAACACCCTCGTAACCCGGTAAGGTTTTTTGAGCTATAAGTTATGAGGGAAAACAAAAAGATTAAATATATCCCCCCACCCCCGACAGAGATCAGAACAATTATTAGTTATGAGGGAGAAGAAAAACCAAATTAAAGCAAAATACCATGAAAAGCATATTATGTAGTATCACCTCCATAAAAGGAGAATAATAATGATTTTCCATGTCGTTCGCCCCGGAGATACCCTCACCTCTATCGCCGATGCTTATGGTACAACTACCCAACTTCTCATTCTCAATAACGGTATGCCTAACCCCAATAATCTCGCCGTCGGACAGTGCGTCGTCGTCGCTTATCCAAAAATTACCCATACCGTCCTGCCCGGTGATACCGTCAATGGCATCGCTGTCCGATATGGCGTAAGCTCCAACGCTATCTACCGCAATAACCCTCAGCTTATGTCCCAATCTCTGCTAAGCGTCGGTCAGAATCTCGTCATCTCCTTTGAAGATGCCCCACTCGGTAACTTTGAAACAGGCGGCTATGCCTATCCCTCAATCGAGGAAGCTCTCCTTACCGAATCAATGCCCTTTATGAACCGCGTCATGCCCTTTACTTATGGCTTCAATCCCGATGCAACTCTCGTCAATCTCGACGATGAACGCATCCTCTCTGCCGCAATTTCCTATGGCGCAAGACCTTTTATGCACCTTTCTACCCTCACCCCCGAGGGCGTTTTCAGCAATAGTCTTGCGGCGGATTTTCTCAATAACCGCATGATGTGGCAAAGACTTTTGGATAATATTCTCAACGTCATGAACGCCAAAGGCTATGTGGGTCTTGACATCGACTTCGAGTTTCTGCCTGCCGAGGATGCCCTGAAATACGCCGAATTTGTGACTCTCGCACGCACGACCCTCAACCCCCTTGGCTATGAGGTCATGGTTGCGCTCGCCCCAAAAACCTCCGATAACCAACCGGGGCTTCTCTATCAGGGTCACGATTACGCTGCACTTGGTGAGGCGGCAAATTTCGTGCTTCTCATGACATACGAATGGGGCTACACATAACCCCACTGATGCTATCAGCAATCCCCTTGATGTAACCCACATCAAGGGGATAAATTTATTTATAAAGATTTGGAAAAACATCCAATTGGAAATTAGCATTGAGAAACTTGCCACGAGTGTTCTGCTTGTCTTTATTATAGACAACCTTTGAAACAACAGCTTTTAAAAGTGTGTTTTTGTCCTTGGCGTTGTCAATGCTTCCGTAAATTTTTAAAACTTCAAGTATAGCATCACGATCGACTACCTTGACGGAGCTTGCTTCTGATATTTTCTTCTTCTCTGTTTCTATGCTTGCGAGCAATTCAACTTTGCTATCGTTTAAAGCTTTTTGCCTTGATGTGAAAACATCAACTGTGTAAATCCCTTGCTCAAGCAATGTATAAGTGGTTTCGATTTGTTTTTCGAGTTTTTTTAGTTGCCGTTCAAGCGGTGTCACAGTGTCCTTTGGCTTTGCCTTTGGTATGCTTTTTTCGCTGTCTATTTTCAAAGACAGCTTTTCAAGTTGATTTAGAATCTCTTGTTCCACCAAAAAGAGAGGGGCGGCAACATTGTCGCAAAATCTGTTTGGACAACGCAGAAACGCATAAGGTGTCTTCGTTCTCTCACCTTGTCTTGTCATAAGTGCGCCGCAGCGTCGGCAATAAACCAAACCCGAAAGCGGATTTTGAAGTGGGTAAACCTTTGTTGCAGTGTTTGTCCTGTTTCGGGCAAGCAGCTCCTGTGCTTTGTTGAAAGCTTCCTCGGTAACAAGTGCCTGGTGCATTCCGTCAACAAGGATATATTCAGCGTTGCGTGTGCGTTCCTTTCGCATAGTACCATCTTCATGGATCTTCTTTTCTTTTTTGTAGCCCCATCGTATTTTACCGATATAAACAGGGTTTTTAAGAATATCTCTTACCGACGAGGGTGACCAAAGTCCCCCTGTTCGTGCTCTTATTCCTAAATCATTCAGCCTGTCGCAAATTCCAAATGTGGTCACACCGTCACAATACAAGGTATAAATGTCAATGACTGTTTGTGCTTCATCATTCGGCGCAAGCGTGAACCCTTTTCCGTCCGGGGCTTTTACTTTGTCATAACCAAACGGCGCAACTGAACCGATAAAACGCCCCTCTTTTACCGAGGCAACACGTCCTCGCTGTATGCGGCGGTTTATGGTTTTATATTCCCTTCGGCTCATAAACAGTCCGAACTCAAAGTATTCCTCGTCAAATTCATTGGAGGGATCATATGTTTTGACGGGCGTTATAATCTTGGTGTTATGTTCGCCAAATGCTCTTGCAACAATGCCCTGGTCAATGGTGTCGCCTCTTGCAAGTCTTTCGACTTCCATAACAAGCACGCCTTCCCATGCACCTTGTTCAACCTCTGTCAGCAACTTTTGGACTTCTGGTCGTGCTGAGATAGTTTCGCCGGAAACGATTTCTTTATATATCTTGGTAACATTAAGCCCCATTTTTGACGCCAATGTCAAAAGCGACTTTTCATGCCGGGCGAGAGTTTCCATTTCGCCACGGGCTTCAAGGTCTAAATCGGCACGGCTTTTTCTTAAATATATGGCGTAGGGCATTTTTACCTCCATTTATATTTTTCGTGAAGTACTTAAATGTAGAATCTTAAATTTTATACAACAAAACGGCAGTAGCATCTATCGTCGAAGCTAATTACATCATTTGTTAAACCTTTTGTAGAGCGATTTTCACGAAAGCAGAGTGGGTCAGCGTTGATAGTATGCTTTAAGTATTGTTCGCTTTCGTATAGAGTAGGGAGTAACTTTGGATAACCGTCAGACGCTAAAATCACTTCGTCACCGTCTTGTATCTTGTATATATTTGTCATTTCTAAGTTAATGTCACCCCCGTTTAGAACAGGGTATCCAAAGGGGCATTTTTTGTTTTCAAAAAGTGTTTGCATTTTTAAATTCTGCATTATTGCTTTTCTGCCAATGTCATTGCATGATAATTCCTCTAAAGTATGTCCCTCTAACAAAGCGTGTTCCAAATAAAAAGCTCTTAGTGCAGAATTAATTAAATCAATTTCTTTTTCGTGCAAATGGCAAATTCCGTTAATTGAACACCGACAATCACCATAACTCCATATCTCTTTGTAAATATCGTTGTAAATGATAACGGAAGCACGAGGAATGTTTTCCATAGGGACATTTGAATATGGACGAAGCTGCTTGTTGGCTAATTCCAAAAGCTCGCAAACGGTCATTTGTTCTGAAACTTCTGAAAAGAAGTCACACAATGTCTTTCTCGCAACAATTCCGCTGTCAGGAACTCCCTTGGCAGTTACACCATCAATAATCACTATCAAATTTTCACGAACAACAATGCCATCCTCACACAGCGCATCGTTTCCCTTTTTTCCACATATATATTGTTCAATGATATTCATTTTTGCGTCCTCACTTATATTATACCACTTTGTAGCAACATTTTTACGCATGCCGCTGTTGATAATGTCGAAGGGAGATATGTAGAACCAAAAGCAATACTGTTCTTGCCGACAACCATTTTCGAGAGGTCTGATTCCTTGACCCATTTATATGAGGTTCTGTATTTCACAGAAATACTGTTTGCAGATGACTGATTGGAATGTGGAAACAAAGGCTTATGAAATTTTTCTTTTAGCTTTATTTCAAAGTCTTCCCTGTCTAAATCTAATTTTGCGTAGAATAATAGTTGTGGTTTACCACCCTCAATTAGATTTCGATATGCTGCAACGAGTTTAATTTGAGCTTTTTCAAGCTCAATATTTAGCTCATTCTTTGAAGCTTCTATAATTCCATCATATATATGGTCAGAGCAAAACTTTGTTGTTGCGTTATGTTCCAATATTGGGAAGACTGAATCTACACTGCAGCTATAAGCTCTTTTTGAAATGGAATTTTTCTTGCTTTTCTTAATAAAGACAAAGTAACCGTCGCTTGATTCAATCATACCACTAACACCTAAATGATTTGAAAGTTGGGAATTGTTGAGATTGCGCTTTTGCGGACCATAATCAAGCAAATCACGGCTGGTGATTCCACAACTCAAACAGTAATCAAGGGAACGGTTTGTGATTAGAGAATTGAAAAAAGTTGTCCGCGATGTATATATGTGAATATAATCATTATTAGCTCTCCAATCATCAATACGAATACACTGCCTATTGTAAACAGATGATGTACTGTGCGATTTTAACAGTTCATCTGAAAATGGTAAAATTTCATGAGGGAGTTTATATGCTTTGAAGGGAAAATCAGTTATGATTATAGTTTTATCGTCGAAGAAAAAATCCCAAACAAACGGCAATTTACACATTTGAGAAGTACAATCTCTTGTCTTATAAAGCGATAATGAACTCTCTCTATTGATGTTGGAGTATGTAATACAGTCTCCTTCGTATGCATTTACAAATTTGAGGCTGTTTTGTTTTAATTTAAGTGAATCCTCGAGATGGCTGAGGATTATGCTTTTCAAGGTTATTGCACAGTTTTGAAACAATAAGGCAATTAGCGCAGATGAGAAGTATGCAAAATCTAATAGACTTTCATTGCTGCCGTTACCTATAACTCCATAGTTACACAACAAAAATATTATACCAAGTCCCAAAAGAGGAAAAACAGCGGTAAAGCGGTCATTTTTAAAGATAAACAGAAGAAATCTTTTCATTTACTTCCCTTTCGTTTGGTTCAATCCAATTTGTGACGTGCTTGTCAATATCAGCTCTGCAAAAAGAGAAACTAATTCAAGATTCAAAAGAGTCAGCTTCTTTTACATTGTCCTTTCTTTGTGTGTTCAATCAAATTCTTTTAATTGCTTCAAAACACAAAAACACAATCAATATAGTGAGAACAATCGTTATTAAAATCGAAATAACCTTTAACTTTGTGGGTACAGCTTTAATCGTAAACAGATATGTAGCCTCTGCGTCATCGGCACTTTCCCAAAGCTTGTAAGCAACGTAATACATTCCTGCTACAATAACAAAGCTCACGACAGATCCAATAATTGAAAAGGTTGATATAAACGCACAAACAGGCGTCAACACGATTGCCGCAAGTACAAGGTAGAAAGCAATAAGCCGTTGCTTTTTAGCTTTCTCGGCGGCTATAGCGGATTCTGCAAAAAAACGTTTTGCATTTGCTTCTTCGCAAGACTTTGAGGGCTTGTTTTGAGTGCGCAGTGCTGCTTTTGAATTAGAACGACTGCTTGGTATAATCAAAGTAATTTCGGCACCGAAATTCTTCTTTTCTCCGGTGTCATGACTTGTGCCACCGCCATAAATGTCAATGATAAAAGGACATTCGTCAGGTATCTTCTGAAATATTTCGGCGGCATCTTTGGCAGAAAGATTTCCCAACTGATAGCTATCCGCATAGACCCCGATAGCAGGACTACCATTATAATAATACTTTTTGAGATGTAATGTGGGCAAGCCGCACTCAAACATATCTTCTCTGTATTTTAGTTTTCTGAGTAAATACTGTCGTTCAGTCCCGTCCTCGTTTTTATATGTAGTTCCAACAATCCTAAATTTTCTTATCATAACTTTAATCACCCTTATATAAACAAGTAATTACAATCAAAACGGTTATTTTTCGAGCTCTGATACATATATCAGGGCTTTTGCTTTATTCAGAGCCGAGAGGGCACGAAAAGCTTTTAACAGCTCGGCTTCTTGCTCTGTAAATTCCTCACCATTTATTGTTATATTAGAATTTGTATTTCCGACTGCATTGTAATTTCCTTTTACATTAACGTTCTGAACAACGTCTGTTTCGCCTCGGAGATATTCTGGGGTTGTTCCGAGAAAGTCGGCAATTTGATATAGGTATTTTGTGTAAGACTTGCTACGCCCAGCCTTCCAATCTGAAACATTATTCTTGTGAATGCCTAATGTTTCAGCTAATTCAATTTGACCTTTGCCCTGCTTTTTGAGCAAATCTAATATTCTGTTCAAAGTATCCAAATTTTTCACTCCTATTTTGTGCATTTATACGAAAGTATTGAATTTAATACAAAATTGCACGAAAAAGTATTGACAAGTATGAAATTTCGTGATATAATATAACCGTGGTCGAGATTACAACCATAGTATAACACAAAAGGAGAAAAAAGTCAATGAGCAAGTCCAAAAAACAAAAGAAAAAGCGACAAAAAAAGAACGGTCATGAGAGCACAACGACCAAGCTGATTCTCATAACCGCTCTAATTGAACTACTTACCACAATAGCAGAAACAATTGAGAAAATTGTCTGCAAGCTGTTGGAGTAAGGACATAGGGGGAAATCCCCCTATGTCACATAGTATAACACATATTTTTCAATTTGTC
>JAZQKV010000079.1:0-17141 GCA_045542335.1 Eubacteriales bacterium | reverse complement strand
TTGTTCCGTAGCACTGTGGGAGATCCATCATATGACCCGGATAGAAGAATGTAATCTTTTCCTTCCACCACTTTTCACCGTACTCACTGCCAAGGTCCTCAGCACCATACTTTGCGAAAGTTTCAAGAAGAATCTTTTCTTCAACCTCAACAATTTCAGAAACGCCCTCAATTGCAATATTCATAAATGCGCCGGGCTTTTCAACGCCGACAATCTTCTTGATGAGAGAAGCTGTTTCAGCGGGGTCATAAAGACGCATAACAGAGGGTTTAAACTTCTGAAGAAGCTCACGGGAAGCCTTGAATGCGCTTGTCATATCCTGGAAAAGGAATCCTCTGAAGCGTCTTTCTTCAGGCTGGTCGTAAATTCTCATCTGAGCCTTTGTGATAACGCCAAGAGTACCCTCAGAACCAATGAAAATCTGGTTAAGGTCAGGACCTGCAGCGTGCTTGGGTGCAGAAGAGGTGTTGATGATGTCACCGTTGGGAAGAACAACTTCCATCTGGAGAACCATGTCATCTATCTTACCATACTTTGTGGAAACAACTCCGATACCTCTGTGAGCAAGGAAGCCGCCGACAGTTGAACAAGTGAGAGACGAAGGGTAGTGCATTGTTGCGTAACCCTTTTCGTTTGCCGCCCATTCGATGTGCTTATAGATGGCACCAGTGCCGCACTCGATATACATGCTATCGGTATTAACGTCATAAATCTCGTTCATGCGCTTTGTGTCAAGCACGATTCCGCCTGCAACGGGAATAGCACCGCCCTGGGTTCCGCCGCCGCCACCCCATGTTGTAACGGGGATTCTATAGTAGTTCGCAATTTTGAGAATCTTCGAGGTTTCCTCTGCATTTTTCGGAGAAACAACGCAATCCGCCTCGGGCATTCTCAAGCCTCTGTCGCTCCACATACGGGAGAGCCAGAAATAGTCAACGCTGTGCGTGATTTTGTCAATTTCCTTGACGGAACAGTTTTCTCTGCCAACTGCGTCTTCAAGTTCGGACAAAATCATGTCTGTCATAAACTCATTGTAAAGCATTTGTATGTATCCTTTCTTATAATAATAACTTACAAAAATTATTCAACGGTGTCAAGCTTGAGGCCGTTTACATATTTACAGAACTCTTTGATAACCTCTGTGTATTCACCCTCGATTTCTGCCATGTGATGAATGTAGGGGCCATCGATGAGCTTGTCTTCCCATTTTTTGAGGTCATTGAACTTCGCCCAGATGTATGTACCGAATGTATAAGGTCCTTCAGCAGAATCAAATTCGCCTGCGAGCATTGAGTAGTCGCCGTTATCCTGGTCGAAACGAGCAATTGTATAATGTCCGTCTTTAACTCTGAACCACTGACGCATATTGACTTCCTTTGCAACACTGTCCTTTGCTTTAAGGGAGTATGCAAAAGGTCCGCAGTGCCAGAGAAGCTCTGTGTTTTTGTCCTCTGGGTGACGAACAGTAAATTCGCCGAAGAAAGGAACTTTCTTTCCGAGAGTTGCAGCGGAGAGAAGCGCCATTGTAATTGCGCCATGGAAGTCTGACTCACAGCTGATGATATATCCCATGTCAGCAAGAATACTGTATGCGGAACAAGGCATTGCTCCAACTGCAAGCTGCATTGCTGTCCAGCACTCTGCAGAAACTGCGTGCACCTTATACTCAGCAAAAATTTCCTCATAGAGAATAACAAAAGCATAGATCTTTTTGAGCATCGGCTCTGTGAGGTCATCAAGCTCATATCTCGAAGCGATGAGTTTTGCGCCCTCCTCAAGCTCAGCATCCTTTTCTGCGAGGATTCTGTTATACTTGTCAACAACAACGCCGATATTTATCGGAATTGAACGGATGCCGAACTTCTGAAGTATTTCGCCCTCGTTGTAAATAACAGAGCTGAAAGGCTTGGGACGCATACCAACCTGAGCAATCTTCATTCCTCTGAAATTCTTTACCATGCAGGCAACCGAAACAAATTTTGAGAAATCTGCCTTAAACGTGTCGGACTCAACACGGCAGGTTTCGATGTGTGAAAAAGGAACACCGAATCTCTGAAGCTGACGGGATGCACCAAAAATACCGCACTGGCTATCTGTGTATCTCATTCCATCGGGTTCAAACACATCGTCAAGGGGAGCCCAGATGCAAACAGGTTTTCCCATTTCCTTTGCGAGAACTGCAATGGCATCTTCGTTTCCGAAGTTGCAGTTAATGATAAGAACTGCGTCAACCTTTTCCGCCTTAAAGCGTTCAGCAATTGCAACAGCATCATCCTCGGTATAAATGATGTTTCTTTCGTTTACACCATTAACGTCAGTGAAGCTGACATTTTCGCAGGTGAAATTCTTCTTGATGTAATCAATAAGAGCCGCACCTCTCTGCTCAGCTTTTTCCCAGTTAAAAATACCGGGACGGGGTGTAACGTCACGTCTTATAGGCGCAAGACCTATTTTAACGTGGTAATTCATAAGAGAAGCCATGATAAATTCCTCCAATATCAAAATATTGCATTTTGATTATAGCACTCCGTGAAAATTATTTCAACACAAAATTACTCTGAATTTGAAAATATTTTTTGAACATTACTTACCAAAAGATTTTTTCAACATTTTATATATGTTTTATAAATAGCTCATGATATCTGTTTTTAAATAGTTTTCAGTTATTCGATGCAAATTTTCCAATGTAAAAGGAGTTTTTATAAGCACAACAACTTGTACATTTCGTTCAGGTTAAAAACAAATCAATCAAATTATCGTAAAAAATGTAAACATTCTTTATGCGCTATTGCAAATCGGAATTATTTGTGTTAATATTACAAACGCTGGCTGTTTTGCACTTACATTTTCATGTTAAGCCATGACTTGTGATCATTTGTTTTTTATCAAAACAGTCATGCAGGCTTACATGATATTCAGTCAGCAAAATTTATATTTTAACTCAACAAAAGCACGGTTCCGGGGAAGAAATTGCCCCGGATTAAAAAGGAAGTCCGGTGAGAATCCGGCGCAACCGCCATTACCGTATCCGACCGTTTGAGGCGTTTCGCACTATGTCATTGCAGAGTATAACACAAAGAGAAGCTCTGTGAGAAGACGCGGAAAGCCGAGGTCACAAGTCGGGAGACTTGCCCTGCTTTTTTTGACAGCGTTTTTCGGGCAATGGGAAAAAGCGGTGTCGGTATGAGTGGCGTTTGCGGCAAAACGTATTATGGATCATTTTTCTCTTGAACCTTGATTAAAAGCAAGGTAAATTCATCATGCCCGAATGCTATTTTTCCGATATATTTGTATTTTTCAACCCTTATCCGAAAACTCGGTTAAGGGTAATTTTTTTGCCACATTTCAATCACAGGTTCACGCAGAACAAAAAGGAAGGAAAACAAATGAAAAACAATTCAGGAAAGACAATATCCATTTTATTTTCATTTTTACTCGTCACAACAATTGTTTTCACCGCAAGCGCAAAGGAAACATTTCAAGGCACAGCTTCATATATTAAAAGCAATGTTTCGCCTTCATATGGTGATGTAGGCGGTGAATGGAGTGTTATCGGGTTAACAAGGGGCGGAAGCAAGCTATCCACAGACAACACTTCCAAATATTTATCTTCTGTAAAGCAAAAGCTTATTGAAACCTCAGGCTCACTTCACAGAAGCAAATCCACCGAGTATTCACGTCTTATTCTTGCGCTGACCTCTCTTGGCAAAGATCCCTGTAATTTTGAAGGATATAATCTGACAAATGGACTTTCGGACGACTCTTTTGTTGCAAAGCAAGGGTTAAACGGCACTATTTTCGCCCTTCTTGCTCTTGATTCAGGTGATTACGCAAGTAAAGGAAACGTTTCTCGTCAAAAGCTTTTGAGAACCATACTGAGTGCGCAGAAAGAAAACGGAGGTTTTTCTCTTAATATAAAAAATTCTTCTGCTGATGCAGATGTCACAGCCATGGCTCTGCAAGCACTTGCACCTTACAAAAAATATCCACCTGTGAAAAAATCAATCGAAAATGCTCTTGTATTTCTTTCAAAGTCGCAAAGCAGCGATGGCTCATTTTTTTCATATGGAGAAGCTTGCGCGGAAAGTTCAGCGCAAGTCACTATTGCACTTTGCACTCTCGGAATTGACCCCAACAAAGACACTCGCTTTATAAAAAACGGAGTTTCGGTTTATGATAATCTTTTGAGTTTTTCTAAAACTGACAGAAGCTTTTGTCACACAAAATCCAATGGAGCAAAAAGCAACCTTATGGCAACAGAGCAAGCCTTGTGCGCACTTGCGGCATATGAAAGATACCTGCAAGGAAAAAGCTCTCTTTATGATATGTCAAACTACAAGTGCTCTTTTACCGATATTTCCGAGAGCTTATACAAAGACGAAATAATGTTTCTGAACAAACACGCTATAATTACCGGTGTTTCGGAAGAAAATTTTGCGCCGTCAAAAAACGTCACTCGGGCGCAGTTCTGCACAATGCTATGCAAAGCTCTCGGACTTGAATCAGACGAAAAAACGCCATTTGTCGATGTTAAAATCAACGATTGGTTTTATAGCTATGTATGTGCCGCATACCAAAGCGGAATTGTAAACGGAAAAAGCCAAACATCATTTTACCCGAATGACTATGTTACAAAGCAAGAGGCGTGCGTAATGCTCGCAAGGGCGGCAAAGAATTTTTCTCCGGTTTATCCACCTTCTTCAAGCAACAGTGCTCTCCCCTTTTCCGACAGCGACAAAATTTCTGCATGGGCAAAGCAAAGTGTTTCATTTTGCTTGGCAAACCACATAACAAACGACACTCGCAATTTCAATCCGCAAAAAAGCCTTTCACGCGAAGAACTCGCTTCGATGTTCTTCGGATTCTGGTTTTTGATATAAACATAAAGTGAGGTGAAAAAATTGAACAGAAATTACAAAATCCCCATCACGCTTGTTTGCATTTTCACAGTTATACTTTTTCTTGTTTCGTGTGGGAAAGATGATTCCAAAACGCTAACTGCAACTCTTTCGGTTGAATGCCGCAATGCGCTTGAAGAAAACAGCGGACTCGCCGAAGAAATAAGGGTGCTTTTGCCAAAAGACGGCATCATCTTCCCCTCTCAGAACGTAACTTTCAAAGAGGGAGAAAGCGTTTTTGACATACTTTCGAGAGAAATGAAAAACGCAGGTGTTCTTATGGAATCAACTTTCACGCCGGGGTATGGCTCGGCTTATATAGAGGGAATTGGCAATCTGTATGAATTCGATTGCGGAGAGCTTTCGGGATGGATGTACAAGGTGAATGGGCAATTCCCGAATTATGGTTGCTCATCAAGCTTTCCGCAAGACAAAGCTATCATTGAATGGGTGTACACCTGCAACATGGGAGAGGATGTTGGAAATGCAGGATTTTCCGGGTACAAAGATGCGCCCTCAAAGAAAGATTGATTAAATCAATCAAATTTGTTAAAAATTATTTAAAAACAGAAAGGCAGTTAAAACCATGAAAAGAATAACTTCTCTTTTACTTGCACTTATTATTTCGTTAAGCGTTCCTTTTTTTGCATCGGCAACGGGGCAGCAGACTTCAGATGTTCCCGACGAACACATTTCAATAACCGTGAGCGCACAGAACAACGGTGAATTTATACTTCCCAAAACGGTAGTGTATCTCCCCAAAAACTATGCTGATCATTTCGGGTTTGAAGCAGACGGAAACTTCTCCGCTTTTGATGCTCTCGTTGCTGTTCATTCGTTGACAGAGAACGAATTCACACCTGATACAGTTGGAGATTATCTTGATTTTTCTCAATCGGGATATTTAAGTAAAATCTTTGGAATTGAAACCTCAGGATTTGGTTTCTGCGTAAATGGCGGTCAGCCAAATGACGGTGTTCTTGTGGAATCAGATTACGAAAATTACTACACGGGTTACACCATTTCTCAAGCTGTTCTTGAAGACGGCGACGATGTTGAATTTTATTTCTATCTTGACGATTATGCAATGGATTATTACACCTATTTCACCTCTGAAGGAGAAAGAATAGGTGAGCTTCATGCCGAAATCGACGAAGAAATTGTTCTTGGACTTGAGGGTTATTGCATTGGCTGGTATGGTTGCAACCAGAATATCGAAGACACAATTCTTCCAATGAGCGAAGCTATCATTTACATAGACATGAATGACGGTGAGGGACTTGTTCCATACAACTTTACTGACGAGAACGGCAATGTCACCCTGACCTTTTCCGAGGACGGTGTTTACACAGTCAGTGCACTTCATGACACAACAGATGAAACCGCAATACCCATAATTATGCCATGGCTTGAAATAACCGTAGGTGATGTTGTTCGTGAAGAAACTCCTGTCACCCCGGAAGTTCCCCAACCCAAGCTTCCGATTCCTGACGATGGCGAAATTCTCGCAGTCTTTGAAGTTCCCGAAAATGCAGAGCTTTTTGTAGGGGCAAAGCCGAAGGACGAAAAAAACAAAGAAGTTCATTACAAGGATTTTTTGGAAGTTTCTCCTGAACTTGTTAATGACGGCAAATACTACTTTATTCTGACAGAGGGCGCAACATATAATTACAGAGTGAGCGGCAACAACATTCTTACTGTTGCAAGCAAATTTAAAGCGGTTATCGAAGAGGGCGAAGAACAGCTTATTATTACAATAAATGCTGACGACTTAAGCGGCAATAAAAAAGAAGTTTTCAGAAACGACGGCTATTATGAGGCAAATCTGCTCACAAACGTGGGTGCAGACGGCGTTCTTTCCATGGAGAAAGGCGAAAGCTTCTCTCTTGTTGCAATGAGAGCATGGCAAGCGGTCGACAACATCACGGGCAACTATTTCTTTGAGCCTGATTTTCACTATGAAGTTTTTGGAAATGAAGGTGGCATTGAAATTACAAAAGACGGAGTTATAACCGCAAAACAAGATGGAGCTTATTTTGTAACCGTTACATATGACAGCTTTTTTGCAAACGGCCATTTGTATTCGGCAATTTATCCGGAAAACACAGGGGTCTTTGTTGTTACCGTTGGAGATGGATTTGAAGAAAGTTTTATTACAGTTGATTCCGAGCTCCATTCAGTTTATTATCTCAAAGATGACGGTGAGGCAGAATTCTCCTTTACTCTGCCGGAGGATTATGAGAACGCAAAAATAGTAGTTGTTTCTCCAACTATAACAGAAACCGGTGCAGATTATGGCGAATTTCAGTTTTCAGACGAAAATGTCACGATTTCCGACGGTACTGCGACTGTATCTCTCACCAAGGGAAGAAACATTTTAAAAATAGAAAAGGACGAATCCATTTCCTATCACGTTGTAACAGCGCGTCCAATTGAATATACCATTCAAAAGCTTGACAATGCTGTACAAGAAGATTCAGACGAAAATTCCAATAAGGATACAATTTGCGAGGGCGACACGGTTGCCGTTTCGATTTCAGGTCTTTCAGCACCTGTCCCCAAGCTTGCAGGCGTTTACAACTTCTCCAACAGAATTTCTTTCTTTGATGAATTTGATACCGAAATCAAAGGAAATGCTGCACAATACAATTTCATACAAAACGGAAACACTATTGAAGTCACAATTCCCGACGGAGCTTTTGATGATGGAGCATACCGACTTGATGGCGGATATATCACGGTCAGCGGTTGGGGCGACCCAATTGGTGACGGACACAGAAGCATCACACGAGAAGTTGGTAAAAATCCGAATTTTACAGCGGTGAAAAACGAAGCAAAACTTTGCACTTTTCCTGCAATTATTATAACCCCCGACGGTGTCAGCAAAATTACCCCTGTTGAAAGCCTCTCTGTTAAGCAGAATCCCGAAAAGCTTACATACAATGTTGGCGACGAATTTGATTCAAGCGGTCTTATTCTTGAATACACAGATATTAACGGCATTATTTCAGAAATTTCCGAAGGATATGAAATTTCTCCCAATGGTAAGCTTAAAAGAAGCGACAAAAAAGTTACCGTGACGTACAACGGTCTTTCCGTTGAAATTCCGGTTTCAGTCACTTCAAACTCCTCTTCTGCAAAAAACATTTCTGTTAAAGTTGCCGTGAGAGGTGACTATATTCACGGAAGTGATGAACATGAGGGAAAATACCCTGTCTGGATAAAGAGCACAACTGTAAAAGTTCCCAAGGGGTCAAGCGCATTTGATGCAATTGAAAAAGCTCTTTCAAGCAAGGGATATGTTCAGTCGGGAGGCGAAGACGGTTATATAAGCGAGGTTACAACTCCTGATGGCGTAACGCTTGGCGAATTTGACAACGGAGACGGCAGTGGCTGGATGTACACGGTCAACAACAAGTTACTTGAAGTCGGAATCCTTGATTACATTCTGAAAAGCGGCGATAAAATTGCCCTTTTCTTCACTGATGATTTCAATGAACTTTGGGACAATGCGTGGAATTCTTCAAGCGGAAGAGGCGGCGCAATTACGGTTGTTATCGGTCAAAGCGGAAAGACGGAAAATGCCGACAAAGCTGACTCTGAAAAAGACAATTCCGATGAAGAAAAATCCGATGAAAAATCCAAAGAAAATGATGAAGAAGACACATCCGAAAATAAGAATTCGGATAACAAACAAAGTGAAGATATAAAGCTTCCGTTTGAGGATGTGACAGAGCAGGCGTGGTACTATGAATATATAGCAAAAATGTATGCCGGCGGAAATCTTCCTGATATTTACGGTCAAAGCTTTATGCCCGATGAAGCTATCAGCCGTGGAGAAATTGTCAGCATTCTTTCTTGCGTGTTGAAAGCAGACACCAAAAACGTCTCCGATGTTCCCGCATTTTCTGATGTATCCTCTACACATGCCTTTCACAGCGCAATTCAATGGGCTTTTGAAAACGGAAAAATCAAGGGAGTTGGTGCAGGAAGATTTTCTCCCGATGCAAGTATAAAGAGATGCGACGCCGCACTCATGCTTTTCAGAGCTTTCGGCTTTGAAGCGACAGATGCCACCCTTTCTTTTGCCGACAATTCCGACATTCCGGAATACTCTCTTGAAGCTGTGAAAACACTTTGCTCTTTGGGCATCATGTGCGGAAACAACGACAACACATTTGCACCATCAAGAAGCATCTCAAGAGCTGAAATCTGCAAAATGCTGATTCTTTGTTCCGAGGTGTCGAATAAAGCTGCTGAAACCTCAAATCACGACAAATAGTCAAAATCATATTACTAAAAGCTATAAGCTCTGCCGTGGGTGCTCAAACTGTCTGCACTCGCGGCAGAAGTGTTACAAGCTGCTAAATTGTGCATACCTCATACATAATGTGCAAATAAAGTTTGCAAATTCGTTTTGTTTCCCTCTTGACAAATTTTATAAATTATGGTAGAATAACTGTGTTATTTGTCAAAGTCTTTTGTAACTGACGGATACGGACTGCAAAAGCACATTTCGGCTTTGGTAATTTCGGAGAATTATTCGATAATTATTGTCCTGCGGATTGACCGCAATGAAGCAAGAGACTATAACCGCCGACCGTCTGGGCAGTCTTATTCTGTTATGGGAAAAGACTGCCCTTTTGCTATTTTAAGGAGGTATTTTAATGAGAAAAGTTGCCGTAATTATGGGCAGTGACAGCGATTTGCCCGTTGTCGAAAAGGCTGTTGCCACACTTAAGGAATATGGTGTTCCCTGCGAGGTCCACGTTTATTCCGCACACAGAACCCCCGAAGAAGCACGGGATTTTTCCGCAAACGCACGCCGTAACGGCTTTGGCGTTATCATTGCCGCTGCCGGAATGGCAGCACATCTTGCAGGCGCAATTGCCGCAAACACAACTCTTCCCGTTATCGGTATCCCTATGAAATCAAAATATCTTGACGGCATTGACGCTTTGCTGTCAACAGTTCAGATGCCCTCCGGAATTCCTGTGGCAACCGTAGCTATTGACGGAGCTGTTAATGCCGCTTTGCTGTCTTTGCAGATTCTTGCAGTTGAAGACGCAGAGCTTGCCGCAAAGCTTGACAAAGCGAGAGCAGACGGTGCTGCAAAGGTTCTTGAGAAAAACAAGGCAGTCGAAGAAAAATTTGCCGACTGAGTTTCCTTGTTTCGTTATCTGTAAAAAACGTAATGTCGGCTTCTTGTTTTGTCGGCATCTTTCCCGGTTAATATTGTCATATTTTTGGCAGTATTCCCCCCTACCCCAATGAAAGGATTGATTATATGGGAGGATTTTTCGGCGCCGCTTTAAAGCGTGACGCAATCTCAGATGTCTTTTTCGGAACTGATTACCATTCTCACCTCGGCACACGTCGTGGAGGAATGGCGGCATATGACCCTGAAATCGGTTTGCAGAGAGACATTCACAACATTCAGAACTCACCGTTCAGAACAAAATTTGAGCACATTTTTGAAGAAATGCAGGGCAACAGCGCAATCGGCTGTATAAGCGATTCAGACCCACAGCCCATTTTGATTCGTTCAAAGATGGGCAAATATGCGATATGCGTAATCGGTATCATAAACAATGCCGAGGAGCTTATCAATCAGCACATTTCAAACATTGGCGGTCATTTTGATGCTATGACCGGCGGCAGAGTGAATTCCAACGAGCTTGTTGCGGGACTTATTTCCCAGAGAACTAACTTTGTTGACGGCATAAAATTTGCGCAAGAGTCAATTGACGGAACCGCCTCCATTCTTATTCTCACAGATGACGGCTCAATCATCGCCGCTCGTGACAGGCTTGGACGTCTTCCGATTCTCGTTGGAAAAAGTGATGACGGCTATTGCGTTTCTTTTGAATCCTTTGCTTATCAGAAGCTTGACTACGAGGATGAAAAAGAGCTCGGACCGGGTGAAATTGTAAAAATCACCTGTGATGGTATTGAACAGTTAAACCCTCCGGGAAATGAAATGAGAATATGCTCATTCTTGTGGTCCTATTATGGGTTTGCGCCATCATGCTATGAGGGAATAAATGTTGAAACCATGCGTTACCGCAACGGCGAAATAATGGCAGAAAACGACATGGAAAACGGTCGCCTTGACAGCATTGATTATGTCAGCGGCATACCCGATTCGGGAACACCTCATGCAATGGGTTTTGCAGGAAGAAGCGGAAAGCGTTTTGCTCGTCCCTTTATTAAGTACACGCCGACATGGATGCGAAGCTTTACACCGGCAAAACAATCAGATCGCAACCGTGTTGCGAAGATGAAGCAAATTCCCGTTCACGACCTTATAAAAGACAAAAATCTGCTTTTTGTTGATGATTCAATTGTGCGAGGAACACAGCTTCGTGAAACGGTTGATTTCCTTTATGAAAACGGAGCAAAATCGGTTCATATGCGTTCAGCGTGTCCTCCGATAATGTACAGCTGCAAATATCTTAACTTCTCCCGAGCCACAAGCGAAATGGAGCTTATTACAAGAAGCACGATTATGGAGCTTGAGGGCGAGGAAGGTTTTAATCATCTTGCGGAATACAGCGATGCCGGAACTGAGAGAGGAAGAAAGCTTCGCAACAAAATCTGCGAAAACCTTCATTTTGATTCCCTTGAATTTCAGTCTATTGACGGATTGATTAAATCCATCGGACTTCCCGAATGTAAGCTTTGCACATACTGTTGGACGGGAAAAGAATAGTTGTTAGTTTTGGATGATTACACAAAGAAAATAATAAAGAAAGAGAGAGTTTATCATGAAAAGTTTCAGTGAAAGTTATAAGGAAGCCGGTGTTGATATAACCGCCGGCTACAAGGCAGTTGAGCTGATGAAAGCTCACATTGCAAGAACAATGACCGCAGGTGCGCTTTGCGACATCGGCGGCTTTGGCGGTCTTTTTGAACTCGATATGACAGGTATAACAAAGCCTGTTCTTGTTAGCGGCACTGACGGCGTTGGTACAAAGCTCAAGCTCGCTTTTATCATGGATAAGCACGACACGGTTGGCATTGACTGCGTTGCAATGTGTGTGAATGACGTTATCTGCTGCGGCGCAAAGCCTCTTTTCTTCCTTGATTATATTGCTTGCGGAAAGAATGTCCCCGAAAGAATTGCCGACATTGTTTCAGGCGTTGCAGAAGGTTGCGTTCAGGCAGGTTGTTCGCTCATTGGCGGTGAAACCGCTGAAATGCCCGGCTTCTATCCTGTTGATGAATATGACCTTGCAGGTTTCTCTGTTGGTGTTGTTGACAAGGCAAAGATTCTTGATAATTCAAAAATAACAGAGGGCGATGTTGTAATTGCCATTCCTTCAAGCGGTGTTCACTCAAACGGTTTCTCTCTTGTAAGAAAGGTTTTCGACGTTGAAAACGCAGATATTAAATCCCCTGTTGCAGAGCTTGGCGGAAAGAGCGTTGGAGAAGTTCTTCTCACTCCCACAAAAATTTACGTTAAGCCCATGACCGCTTTATTTGACCAGATTACTGTTAAGGCTGTTTCTCACATCACAGGCGGCGGCTTCTATGAGAATATTCCCAGAAGTATCCCTGACGGTTATGGTGTAAAAGTTGAAAAGGCGGCCGTTAAGATTCTTCCCATATTTGACCTCATTGCAAAGAAAGGCAACATTCCCGAAAGAGATATGTTCAACACCTATAACATGGGCGTTGGTATGAGCGTTGTTGTGAGCAAAAACGATGCCGACAAGGCTCTTGAGATTCTTCGTGCAAACGGCGAAAATGCTTATATTATGGGCGAAGTTATCAAGGGTGAGGGCGTTGTTATATGCTGATGACTGAAAGAAAAGCAAAGATTGCCGTTCTTGTGTCAGGCGGCGGAACAAATCTTCAGGCTCTTATTGATGCGCAGGCAAGCGGCATTATTTCAAGCGGAGAAATTGTTCTTGTCATTTCAAGCAAAGACGGAGTTTTTGCTCTTGAAAGGGCAGCAAAGGCAGGTATTCCGACAGCTGTTGTAAACAAAAAGCAATGCGGTTCTCAAGAGGCATTTGAAAAGGGCATTATTGACAAGCTTAACGAATATGAAGTTGATCTGATTGTCCTTGCAGGCTTTATGAGTATACTCAGTGCAGATTTTACGTCACGTTATCCCGAACGAATTATAAATGTTCACCCTGCACTTATTCCATCTTTTTGCGGTAAAGGTGCATACGGACTCCATGTTCACGAAATGGCTCTTGAATATGGTGTCAAGGTCACGGGTGCAACAGTTCATTTTGTAAACGAGATTCCCGACGGCGGCAAAATCATTGCACAGAAAGCTGTCTATATTGAAGACGGCGACACACCCGAAATTCTTCAGCGCAGAGTTATGGAGCAGGCTGAATGGATTATTCTTCCGCAGGCAACAGAAAAAGTGTGTGCACAGATTATCGGATAATTCACTCGCAGTATTCGCTGGTATTACATTTAAGATAGCGCAAATTTTGTGCTATTGCAAAAATTTCTGTAAATAACGATTACACAAAATAAATCACTAACCATTGAAAGGAAGCAACAAAATGGAGAAGATTTGCATTTCCAAGGAACTTAAGGAAAACGCATACCCCGGCAGAGGCATAATTCTCGGAAAATCCGAGGACGGAAAAAGTGCCGTTATGGCATATTTCATCATGGGCAGAAGTTCCAACAGCCGCAATCGTGTTTTTGTTGAGGACGGTGAGGGAATCCGTACACAGGCTTTTGACGAATCAAAGCTTGAAGACCCCTCTCTTATCATATACGCTCCCGTCAGAGTTCTCGGCAACAAGACCATTGTTACAAACGGCGATCAGACTGACACAATTTATGACCTTATGAACAATCAGCAGACCTTTGAACAGGCACTCCGTACCCGTGAATTTGAACCTGACTGTCCCAACTACACTCCGAGAATTTCCGGTATAGTCAAAGTTGAAGCAGGAAAGATGAACTATGCTCTTTCTATTCTCAAGAGTGCAGACGGCGATCCGAGCTCTTGTCAGAGATACACATTCTCTTACAACAATCCTTTGAATGGCATCGGTCATTTTATTCACACCTACAAGTGCGACGGAAATCCCCTTCCCTCCTTTGAAGGCGAGCCCAAGAAAATCGGTGTTCCCAACTGCATTGATGAGTTCACCGAAACTCTCTGGACATCTCTCAATGAGGACAACAAGGTTTCTCTTTTTGTTCGCTATATTGACCTTGAAACAGGAAAGGTTTCCACAAAAATCGTAAATAAGAACGCTTGAAGCTCACAAAACACACATCAGAGAAAGGGTAAGAAAATGAAAGAATTTGAACTCAAATACGGCTGTAACCCTAATCAGAAGCCTTCAAAAATATATATGAAAAACGGCAAGGAATTGCCAATCGAAATTCTCAACGGTAAACCCGGTTACATAAATTTTCTTGATGCATTCAACAGCTATCAGCTTGTTCGTGAAATAAAGGCAGCTCTCGGCGAATGTGCAGCTACCTCTTTCAAGCACGTTTCCCCCACCTCTGCCGCAATCGGCAAGCCCATGAGTGAAAAACTTAAGAAAGCTTGCTTTGTGGACGACATTGAGGGTCTTGACGAATCCCCTCTTGCAACAGCTTATGCAAGAGCAAGAGGTACAGACAGAATGAGCTCCTTCGGCGACTGGATAGCACTTTCGGATGTTTGCGATGTGACGACTGCAAAAATCATTGCCCGTGAAGTTTCCGACGGAATAATCGCCCCCGGTTATGAGCCTGAAGCACTTGAAATTCTCAAGGGTAAGAAGAAGGGCGCTTACAACATCGTAAAGATAGATGAAAACTATGTCCCCGATGAAATTGAAACAAAGGAAGTTTTCGGAATAACATTTGAACAGGGAAGAAACAATTTCAAGATTGACCGTGAGCTTCTTTCCAACATTGTTACAAACAACAAGGAAATCCCCGAGGATGCAATAAAGAATCTCATTATCTCGCTTATCACCCTTAAATATACACAGTCTAATTCCGTTTGCTTTGCGGCTGACGGTCAGGCAATAGGCGTTGGCGCAGGACAGCAATCCCGTATTCACTGCACACGTCTTGCAGGAGGAAAAGCTGACAACTGGCATCTCCGTCAGAGTGACAAAGTTTTGAATCTTCCTTTCCTTGACACGGTTAAGCGTCCCGATCGTGACAACGCAATTGACGTTTATATTTCCGAGGATTGGGATGACGTTCTCCGTGACGGTGAATGGCAGAAAGTGTTCAAGTATCGTCCTGAACCTTTCACCAAGGAAGAAAAGAGAGCTTATCTCGACACTATCTCCGGTGTTTGCCTTGGCAGCGATGCATTCTTCCCCTTTGGCGACAACATTGAGCGTGCAAAGAAGAGTGGCGTTTCCTACATTGCAGAGCCCGGCGGCTCTATCCGTGACGATAATGTTATTGATGTGTGCAACTCCTATAACATCGCAATGGCATTCACGGGAATGAGACTTTTCCACCACTAAGTGATGAATATTCTGGGGCAAACCCGTGCCCCGCTTAAGAGCTTTTCCCGATAAAAAGGCTCTTAAGAATCCCCAAAAAGCTTTATAATGGGTGATTATTATAGTGGGGAATCGTAGTTGGTTTTGTTGATATAAACAGAGCTTGATTATGGTTATTTTTAGTTTTGAATGGTTTTCTTATTTTGTTTGAAAGGATAAGACAATGAAAATTTTGGTCGTAGGCGGCGGTGGACGTGAACACACCATCGTCAAGAAAATTAAGGAAAACAAATCTGTTGAAAAAATCTATGCTCTCCCCGGAAACGGCGGAATTGCGGCAGATGCGGAATGTGTTGACATTGGTGCAAAGGAAATTGACAAGATTGTGGATTTCGCTGTGCAAAACAACATTGATTTTGCTGTTGTTGCGCCGGATGACCCTTTGGTTCTAGGTTGTGTTGATGCGCTTGAGGCAAAGGGCATAAAGTGCTTCGGCCCCCGTGCAAATGCGGCAATCATAGAGGGTAGCAAGGTTTTTTCAAAGAATCTGATGAAAAAATATGGAATCCCAACGGCAGCATATGAAGTTTTTAACAATGAAGCCGATGCATTGAAGTACATTGATACTTGTCCTATCCCCACCGTTGTTAAGGCAGATGGTCTTGCTCTCGGAAAGGGCGTTATTATTGCCATGACAAGAGACGAAGCAAGAGACGCAGTAAAATCCATTATGTCAGACAAAATTTTCGGCAAAAGCGGAGATAACATTGTTATCGAAGAATTCCTTGAGGGACCGGAAGTTTCTGTTTTGTCTTTCACAGACGGAAAAATTCTTGTTCCGATGGTTTCTTCTATGGACCACAAGAGAGCACACGATAATGACGAGGGCTTGAACACCGGCGGAATGGGTACTATTGCCCCCAATCCTTACTACACCGACGGAGTTGCAAGCGAGTGTATGGAAAAGATTTTCCTTCCCACGATGAATGCTATGAATTCTGAGGGAAGAACTTTCAAGGGTTGTGTTTATTTCGGTCTTATGCTCACAAAGAACGGTCCTAAGGTTATTGAATACAACTGTCGCTTTGGTGACCCCGAAACACAGGTTGTGCTTCCCCTGCTTGAAAGCGATTTACTCACAATTATGCAGGCTGTGGCTGACGAAAATCTTAGTGAAGATATGGTTAAATTCACTAACGGAAGTGCTTGTTGTGTCGTTATGGCATCTGACGGCTACCCTCAGAAATACGATTCCGGATTTGAAATCACCTTTGAAAACGGTGATGATGGAATCTTTGTTGCCGGCGCAAAGCTCTCCTCTGACGGCAAGCTTCTTACCTCCGGCGGCAGAGTTCTCGGCGTGACACGCACGGGAGATAACCTTGAAGCCGCAATAAAGAACGCATATGCGGCAGTTGATTCAGTTAAATTTGCCAACGCTTTCTACCGACACGACATCGGTGCACGAGCTTTAAAGGCTTTGAAGTAATAGGGGCGTCTCCCCACTCTCACGGAGACCTTTCAAAAACTTTTATAATTTTGCGTTTTCGAAAGGGATTATTTTACGGCATTTTGTTGATAAATATTTCACTACACTAATGTATAAAGGAGGGTCTGAAATCAAAGTTGTTCAGACTTGGATTTCAGTTTTCTGAGTATTGTAGTTGATTTTAAGTTTTCCATACATAGAAATTGAAGTTGTTTAGACTTCAATTTCGGAGAAAGGAAGTCGGATCGTAGCCATGTCGTTCTGTGAGCCAAGGAGTTGAGGCAGTTGATTGTCTTCCTAAGACCGCTT
>JAZQKV010000078.1:0-6496 GCA_045542335.1 Eubacteriales bacterium | reverse complement strand
ATCCCCGTGTACATTTGAAAGGTCCGAAGAAACGCACGTCAAATGATAGTAAAAACTTTTGCGATTCACTTGGAATTTTGTTGAAAAACACCAAATTGTGATACTGCGGCAAACTATTGTTAAATAAGTTTTAAACCTATTGCATTATATGGCAAAATGTGCTATAATATAATGAAAATATTTTTACTGTAATGAAAGGAGTCAACATGGCTGAAATAAAAATAACTGACCTTTATGACCTTTCAAAAACAATTGCTGTTGGCTTGTTTGAAGGACACACATATCCATGGGAAGTGATTCCATACATAAAAGATTTTATTATAGAACTTGGAAAAACTCTCCCTTTGGATAAGTATGATAATCCGAAAGAGAATGTGTGGATTGCAAAAAGTGCAACAGTTGCCGAAAACGCTTATATAGGTGCTCCTTGCATTATTGATGAAAATGCCGAGGTCCGCCACTGTGCCTTTATCAGAGGAAGCGCAATTGTCGGCAAAGGCGCAGTTGTGGGAAACTCGACCGAGCTGAAAAACGCTGTGCTTTTCGACGGTGTTCAGGTTCCGCACTTCAACTATGTTGGCGACTCTGTTCTTGGCTATAAGAGCCACATTGGTGCAGGCGGTGTCACCTCGAATGTGAAAAGCGATAAAACGCTTGTGTGCGTGAGGGGAGAGGACTGCACAATTGAAACGGGCATGAAGAAGTTTGGCGCAATGCTCGGGGATTTTGTGGAAGTGGGATGTAACAGTGTTCTTAATCCCGGAACGGTTGTGGGAAAATGCTCTAATGTTTATCCGACCTCTTGCGTGAGAGGCGTTATTCCGGCAAATTCTATATGGAAAAATAATGGTGTTGTCGTGAAGAAACACTGAAAATTATAATAGAACAGGAGAAGTGTCATGAAAAAAATAGGACTTTCTATCGGAGCGTATCAAAACAAATTCGGAGACCTTGAGGCACTTGAAATTGCAAAAAGAATCGGATGTGACACAGTTGACTTTGACCTTTGCGGAGGAAGATGGGATTACAAGAACCCCTCCTCAGTTTACGCAAAGAGCGACGAGGAAATTGTTGAATTCTTTACAAAGGTAAAAGAAAAGGCGGCTGAAGTAGGCATTGAAATCAGCCAGACACACGGCAGAATTACAGGTCTTATGCCAAATGAGGAAGAGAATGTTGACCTGTTTGAAAATATGCGCCGTGACTGCCTTGCAACCAAGACCATGGGTGCGCCGATTTGCGTTGTTCATTCGGTAACAACCTGTCGTTTCGGTCCTGATGCTGACCCCGAATTTATGCATAATAACAATGAGAGAATGTTCAGGGAATATCTTGGCTTTGCGAAGAAATACGGCATTAAGCTTGCGACAGAAACTTTTGGTGATGCACCGAATTATGGCTGTTGCGACTTTTTCGGTAGCAATTTTGAGTTTTTGCGCTCATTCCATCGTCTGAGTGCTATTGACGATTTCAAGGACTATCTCGAAATTTGTATAGACACAGGTCACTGCAACAAGGCAATTCGTTTTAACAACAACCCCACCCCTGCAAACTTTATCCGTACCTGTGGCAGACACATAACCTGTCTGCATCTCAACGACAACAACACCCTCACCGACCAGCACAAAATGCCTTTCTCCGGCTCAATTGATTGGGAGGATGTTTTCAATGCCCTTGACGAGGTTGGCTATAACGGTGTTTACAACATGGAGCTTGCCCTTGGCTTCTATGGCAAAGAAGTAATGGTTGAAACAGGCGAATTTGCGGTAAAGGTGCTTCGCAATTATCTTAATAAGAGATATGGTGAGTGATTTGCCTGTCACCGCAAATAACCAGGCTGCATACACATAAATTAAACTTGAAAGAAAGGAAATAACATAATGGGCAGACTATTTGGCACAGATGGTGTAAGAGGCGTGGCGAATGAGTTTCTCACTTGTGAGCTTGCGCTGAATATAGGCAGAGCCGCAGCGGCGGTTCTCACAAACAGCAGACGAAGAAGTCCTCTGTTTGTCATTGGAACAGATACACGAATTTCCTCCGATATGCTCTCGGCTGCTCTCTCGGCAGGTCTTTGCTCTGTTGGTGCAGATGTAATCAATCTTGGCGTTGTTCCAACTCCTGCGGTTGCATATCTTGTGGGAAAGTATAAAGCCGATGCAGGAATTATGATTTCCGCATCCCATAACCCTGCGGAATTCAACGGAATTAAAATTTTCAGCGGCGATGGATATAAATTGCCGGATGCACTTGAAGAGCAGATTGAGGCAATTGTCCTTGACGGAATTGATCCTCCCGTTCTTAAAGAGGGCGGAGAAATCGGAAAGGTGACCCATGCAACAACGGCGGTCAAGGATTATGTTGACCATCTCAAGAGCACAGTTCCTTACTCACTTGAGGGACTTAACATTGCGGTTGACTGCGCAAATGGCTCCGCAAGCATGACAGCTGAAAAGCTTTTCACAGAGCTTGGCGCAAATTGCACCTTCCTTTTCCACAATCCCGACGGAACAAACATCAATGATGATTGCGGCTCCACTCACATGGAAGCACTCACCGAATATGTACTTAAAAACAACCTTGACCTCGGAATTGCTTTCGACGGAGATGCTGACCGTTGTCTTTGCGTTGATGACCACGGAAACTTGATTGATGGTGACTTTGTTATGGCAATTTGCGCACTTGACATGAAAGAGCGTGGAAAGCTTGCAAAGGATACGGTTGTCGGAACAATCATGACAAACTTTGGATTTACCAAATTCTGTGAAGAAAACGGTTTACGCTTTATTGCAACAAAGGTTGGCGACAGATTTGTGCTTGAAGAAATGCTGCTTGAAGAATACTCCTTTGGCGGCGAACAGTCGGGACATGTTATTTTCCGTGATTTTGCAACCACAGGTGACGGACAGTTAACGGCAATTCAGCTCCTTTCAATGCTCAGACGCAAAGGTGCAAAGCTTTCCGAGCTTGCAACTGTTATGACACGTTATCCTCAGACCATAATAAATCTCAAGGTATCTCCCGAAGCAAAAATCCGCTTCTACACAGATCCTGACATCAAGGAAGCCATGGATGATGCAAAAGCTGCTCTTGGCTCGGATGGCAGAATTGTTGTTCGCCCTTCCGGCACAGAGCCGCTTATTCGTGTAATGACAGAGGGCAAAGACAAGAACCTCATTGAGATTCAGGCAAAGAAGGTTGCCACAGTTATTGAAGAAAAGCTTAAATAAGCAAAAGTACTCAAGGCTTGTGAATCTTGCAGAGTCAGGTGTTGACAATTTGAAATTTTGCAAATGAAAGGTTTTTCGGAAAACGATGCCTTTCATTTGCATTGTGTTTGAACACATATTTTGTGTTTGCGATTGAAAATCAGTTTAGCTTTGACTTTAACAAAGCTGTGCACATTACCATATAATGTGTTATGGAAGATGATTTCAAAGCAGTCACAAGAGTTTTGGGAAAAACTTAAAGGCGGTGATTAAGGGAACAGAAAAGAACCACAGAGAGAAACGGCTCTCGACCATTTTAAAGAACAGCGCCAGACCGACACAGGGTTAAAGGTCGGTTAACGAGGCGGGGCATTATCGAAGTTTTCGGCGGATGTGTCCCCGGCAGAAATAACTGTCGTTAGTCTTTTTACAAACACGTGGGCAACTGCGGAACAGAGGAAAAGACAGAATAAAATTTGTACTTTGAAAAAGAGAAAAGCAAAGCACGGTGTTTCTTAAGTTCTTTGACCTACAAAGGCTTTGCGGAGAAAAAATATGTGCGGTATCATAGGATATTGCGGAAACAGCAACGCCGTTCCGGTGCTTGTTGACGGACTTCATGCCCTTGAATACAGAGGGTATGATTCGGCGGGAATTTCTGTGTTTACGGGAAAGGGACGTGAAAAATGTGTCACAACCGTAAAGGTGAAGGGGAGGATAAGCGAGCTTGAAAAGAGAATTGCCTCCCGTTCGGCAGAGATTGCTTCAAATTGCGGAATCGGTCATACACGCTGGGCAACACATGGCGAGCCATCGGATGTTAATTCACATCCTCATTCGGCGCAAAATGTGGTGCTTGTACATAATGGTATAATTGAAAACTATGTTGAACTCAAAAATGAGCTTTCCGAAATGGGTTATGCCTTTGAATCGGAAACGGATACTGAGGTTGCTGCGAAGCTTCTTGACTTGTGTTACCTTAAGCTTGACAACAAAATCGAAGCCATTGAAGCGGCTGTGTCAAGACTTAAAGGCTCATACGCACTCGGCATCATTTTCAAGGACGAAGCTGAAACGATTTACGCCATAAGAAAGGACAGCCCCCTTATTGTTGCAAAATCAGATGACGGTTGCTTTATTGCCTCCGACATTCCTGCAATTCTTAAGCATACACGGGATTTTTATAGCCTTGAGCATAACGAAATCGCCGTTCTGAAAAGGGAAAGCTTGCGCTTTTTTTCAACTGACGGAACCCCTGTTTCCAAGGAGATTCAGCATATTACATGGGATATTGACGCCGCTGAAAAGGGTGGATATGAGCATTTCATGTTAAAGGAGATTTTTGAGGAGCCGGAAGCTTTGAAAAAAACAGTTGGTTCAAGACTTAAAGACGGACTTCCCGAATTTGATATTTCTGCTTTTGCCCCCGGGAACATCAAACGCATTGGAAGAATTCATATTGTTGCCTGCGGAACAGCCATGCACGCCGGTCTTATCGGGAAATATGCAATTGAAAAGCTTGCAAGGATTCCGGTAAGTGTGGAAATTGCCTCGGAGTTTCGCTATAATAACCCGATTCTTTCAAAAGGTGACTTGTTTATTGCGGTGTCGCAGTCGGGCGAAACTGCAGATACCCTTGCGGCTTTAAGGCTTGCAAAGTCCCGTGGACTTCATACTGTTGGAATTGTCAACGTTGTCGGTTCGGGAGTTGCAAGAGAGGCAGACAGCGTTATTTATACATGGGCAGGACCCGAAATTGCTGTTGCAAGCACAAAGGCATATGTGGTGCAGATTGCGGTCATGTATATGCTTGCTGTGAAAATGGCACTTTCCGTGGGACAGCTTGACGAGAACACAGCAAAAGCACTTATGCGTGAGCTTCATATGCAAGCACCTGTTGCAATAGAGGGAGTTTTGTCTTCGGAAAAACATATAAAAGCTACCGCCAGAGGTCTTATGCGTGCAAGCGACCTGTTTTTCATAGGTCGTGGAATCGATGGTTATCTTGCTTCGGAAGCGTCGTTAAAACTCAAAGAGGTTTCATATATTCACAGCGAGGCTTATGCCGCAGGCGAGCTTAAACATGGCACAATTTCCCTTATCACCGACGGCGTTCCTGTGGTTGCCATAGCAACCGACAAGGCTGTTTTTGAAAAAACGGTGAGCAATGTCAAGGAGTGCAAGGCGAGAGGCGCAAAGGTGCTTTTGGTTTGCACCCGTGGAATGTCGGCTGACGACAGCGTTGCGGAAAGTGTCATAGAGCTCCCGGAGTTAAGTGAACTTTTTATGGCGTTGCCTGCGTGTTGTGCGGTTCAATTACTTGCGTATTATGCAGCAGTTGCGAGAGGGTGCGATGTTGATAAGCCGAGAAACCTTGCAAAATCCGTTACGGTAGAGTAGGAGATAATCTGTCTTTTTGGTTGGCTTAATTATTTGCTTTTCTTTTTGGTAAAACTCATGATAAAACTTTGAAAATTTAATATTGACGGCTTTGTCCCGGCGGTTGTTTATGTTGGGATATTGTTGATGAAGCTTTGCTTTAAAACGGCGTGGGAATTTTTTCTGCGCCGTTTTTGCTTGCGATAAAGCAAAAGGAATATCCCCCCCTTAAAATGAAAATTCCCTTGACTTTTTTATACATCTGTGATATACTTATAATGTAGAATAATGCAAAAACCAATGAAAGGAAGCAAATTATCATGGCAATCAGATACATTGACGACAAAAAACTTTTCAGACTTGATGCCGGCGACAGCACTTATATTATTCAGATAGGGGAGGCGGGCTTTGTTAAGCACGTTTATTACGGTGCTTCCGTTTCCGACGATGACCTTACATATCTTGTTTCGTATGTTGGCGAACCCTTTCACCCAAATCCAATTGAGGCAGGTCTTACAAGAAGATTCTCCCTTGATGCACAGCCTCAGGAATACTCCGTTGACGGAACGGGTGACTTCAGAATTGCGGCTCTTTCCATAAGAGATAAAACAGGATGTTCTGCAACAAAGCTTATCTATAAGGAGCATCGTATTATAAAAGGAAAGCCTGCGCTCTGCGGACTTCCCTCAACATATCTCAATGACGACAGCGAGGCAGACACTCTTGAAATTGACTGCCTTGACAAGGACAGCGGCGCACTTGTAACACTTGTTTATACCGCTTTCAATAAGCTTTCCGCAATAACCCGTCATGTCCGTGTAAAGAATACCGGCGACGAAAAGTTTACAATCGAAAGCGTATATAAGTCGGATCGTAGCCATGTCGTTCTGTGAGCCAAGGAGTTGAGG
>JAZQKV010000077.1:0-38347 GCA_045542335.1 Eubacteriales bacterium | reverse complement strand
CCCCAGAGACGGACGTTTCATTGAGGAAATCGGTTACTACAACCCCCTCACAGAGCCGGCAGAAATCAACATTGACAATGAGAAGGCAAAGCAGTGGATTGCAAACGGCGCACAGCCCACAGACACTGTAAAGGCTCTTCTTAAGAAGAACGGCGCCATCTGAGTTTAACTCAGAAAGGCGAAGCTTTGCGTGAGAGTAAGGCGGACAGGAAGGCTGTTGAGTATAGCTTTCCCGGAGCTTTTCGCAAACGCAAGAGAAAGGCATGGTCACAATGAAAGAAATACTTGCGAACATCGCTAAAGCAATCGTTGAAAAACCGGAAGATGTCGTTGTTACAGAGCATGTTGAAAACGGAACAGTTTATCTTGAACTCTCTGTAAACGAAAACGACATGGGTAAAGTCATCGGCAAACAGGGAAGAATTGCAAAGGCAATTCGTACAGTCATGAAGGTTGCGGCAATGCGTGAGGATATGCGTGTTGTTGTTGACATTATCTGATTTGTAAAAAAGAGAATCACCCGGAGCAAATTTGCTTCGGGTGATTTTTTGCTATAAAAAGATTTTGTTATTTGAGCTCTGCAGGGAGAGAAAGATTGTCGCAACCGTTGACACTGTTGATTTTCAGGCTGAAGTTGCAGAAATCAAGTGTAACATCGTATTCCATTGCATGCAAAACGTTGGACATAAGTCTTAGGAGATCTGCATTGATTGAGGAAAGAGTTTTTGTTCCGGGAAGGGTGTAAATGCTGATTTCGCAAGTGAATGTATTTGCAAAGTCTTCTTTAAGAGTAATTCCAAACTGCGCAAAAATTTCCGAAAGATCAATTTCCAGAACGTATTCATCTTCATCAATGCCGTTGAAATCTGTTTTTCCAACGTAAGTTGCATCTTGCAGGAGAGCAGGACCAATTGAGGCAATTGAAGAAAGCTCGGCAAAGATTGATAGATCAAGAGGAATACTCGTGGAAGCATCAGCAATGGACTGCCATGCTTGTCCGGCATTAACATCTCTTATGTAATATTTCAGTTCACCATTTGCGCCGAGCTGCGAATAAATCTCATATTTTGAGTTGTTAAAGCCGAGAGTCTGCTCGTAAATAATGTGAATTACATTTGTGACAGAGCTTGACTCGACGTCGAATTTCACCTCGCACATCTCGCTCTGATAAGAAAACATTGCTCCAAAGGTTGTTGAAATGCTGTTAATCTTGTCAGTACTTGGAGCAACAATTTCTCCCAAGGGGTCAACCTCGGCAACAGGCTCAAATTCCTTTGCAGGAAGTCCCTCAAGCGTGAGGAATAGTGCACGCTTGTCGTTGTCATATGTGCATTTGCCAAAAGCTGCAAGTTCTTCAAAGCTTACAATTGTGTAGCCGCCAATGTTTGCGCCGGTGGTAGGCTTTCCGTTGATGTAGGTCTTGATGTCGGTTGCAAGCACGTCCATCGCGTGTATTCCAACTCTTGAAGCAGGTGCTTTTGTAACCGCTTTTGTGGGAGTAATTGCGGTTGCGGCAGGATTGTTTACAATGCTGAGGCTTCTTTCTGTACCGTCCCATGTAACCTTGAAACCATATTCGGCAAGCTCCTCGGCAACAACGGAGGTGTATCCGTTAATGTTAAAAGAACGGATAGGGTAGTTGTTGATGTAGGCGGTGATGTCGGTGTAAACCGCCTCGCCGATGACATCTCCGACATTAGCAGCACTTGCACAAAGAGCAAGGCAAGCCGCAATGCAGAGAGCAAATAATGTTGCTAAAACTTTCTTTTTCATGGCTGTTCCTTCCTTTATTTGAATTTTTTGTTGACATAGCTTTTATCTTCCGATAAACATCTGAACCCAATGGTAATTGCCACTCTCAAAAACAATTCCAACACCAATGTGCGTGAAGCTTTTGCCGAGAATGTTGGCTCTGTGACCGTCGGAGTTCATCCATGAGGTCATCACATTTTTTGGGGAGGATTGCCCCATTGCAATGTTTTCGCCTGCAAGAAAATAGTTATTCACTCCCGCTTGGTCAAAAACAGAAAAACATCTTGTTCCGTCCGGACGTGTGTGTGAAAAGAGCACCTCAAGCTCTTGCGCTCGGATTTTTGCCGCTTGCATAAGTTTTTCATCTTTTTCAAGAGGCAAAAGACCTGCTTTTTCACGCTCACTGTTTACAAGACTTACCACCTCATCAACATAAACCGAGAGTGAATCTCCTGTGTGCCCCTCACCCGGCTGAATGTCCCAGTCAGGCCATGCAGTCGCACCGTACCATGGCACATTGACATATAATTTTCGCGCGCCATTGTCGTAAATGCACTTGCCGTAACGGGAAAGCTCTTCAAAGTTTATAACAGTGTAACCGCCAATATTAAAGCTTTGCACAGGCACATCTTCGATGAAAGTCACAATGTCCGTCGAATAAACATCAAACATTTTTTCACCGATTTTCATTGATGGTGTCCCCGGATAATATGAAACACTTTCAATGTATTGCCCGTCCGGCATACCATGGATTCTAAGTGTTCTTGTGTCGCCGTCCCATTTAACATCAAAGCCGAAACCTGTGAGATCCTCTGCTATAATCATTGTATAGCCGCCAACGTTGAACGAACGTATGTCACAACCGTTAAGGCACGCAACAATGTCTGTACTAAGTGCCGCACCAATAACCGTAGGTGTTTTTGCAAGCGCAGAGCTTGCACTTATAAAAGTGCTTGCAATAAAAAACAACGATAGAATAAATGTCGAAAACCTTTTTGTCATGCCATCTCTCCAATCCTTGTTAAAAAACAAGGGTGACTCCGAATACTATATGCTTTACACATTCCTGCGGCGTCACCCCAATTTGCTTTGTAAATTATTTGTTGTCGTAGTTTCTCTTGATCTTCTGGGAGGTTGTCTTTGCAAAAGGCTCTGTTCTCACAACAACCTTGAGAATCTGCTTGTAAGCAGGAAGCTTTTTGTTAAGCTCGTTGATTGCCTGCTTAACTTCTTCTGCGGATTCCTCGGGTGTCTTTTCGCCAAGAACTTCTGCATCGGGGAAAATCTCTGCCTTGAGGGCAACTTCATCGCCGTTTTCGTTCTTCACAGAGGACACAATAACTTCCTTGACAAGCTTGATACCCATGATATAATCTTCGATTTCTTCGGGATAAACATTCTTGCCGTTGTTAAGAACAATGAGATTCTTTTTTCTGCCTGTGATATAAACACGGGTCTTGTCGTCAACCTTACCATAGTCGCCTGTATGGAACCAACCGTCAACAATTGCTTCTGCAGTTGCTTCGGGATTCTTGTAGTAACCCATCATAACAACGTCGCCCTTAACAAGGATTTCGCCCTCACCGTCTTCGTTGGGATTGTCAATTTTAACCTCAAGACAGGGAAGGGGAACACCTGCGGAAACAAAGTCATAGAATCTTTCGCGGTTAACGCTTACAAGAGGAGAACACTCGGTAATACCGTAACCGTTGCAAAGGTCAATACCAATAGCTTCAAAGAAGTGACCAACTTCCTCACGAATGGGCGCACCACCACAAACAATCTTCTGAAGCTTGCCGCCAAAGCCTTCATGAACAGACTTGAACAGCGTTCTTCTCATGTCAATTCCAACTTTCATAAGACCGTTGCTAACCTTTATAAGCTTGCGGAGCATATCAGCCTTGCCACCCTGTTCAGCCTTTATCCAAACATTCTTGTAAAGCTGTTCAACAAACAGCGGAACGAGCATAATATAGTCAGGCTGATAGAATTTGAGGTTCTTTGCAACGGCTCTTATGCTTTCGTTAATGCAAAGTGTGCAGCCTGCATGGGCAGAAACGAGAATATCAAGAACCGCTTCATATGTGTGGTTGTAGGGGAGAACGGAAAGTCCTCTTGAAATGATGCTTGAAATGTGCTGACCATAGTAAACAGCGGAAACAAGGTTGTGAAGCGAAAGCATAACACCCTTGGAGGTTCCGGTTGTGCCGGAGGTGAAAACGAGCATCTTGAGCTTGTCATCTTCGGGTTCATAAGAGGTATAACGTGTGTCACCGCCATCGAAAAGCTCCTTACCCTTTTCAAAGAGTTTGTTGTATGAAAGGAACTTGCCGTCATGTTCTTCGTTGTCAAAGCCGATAAAATACTTTACTGCAGGCATCTTATCCGCATTGTTGCGAACAAATTCGTCATAGTTCTTTGAATAGAACATGAGCTCAGCATCGCCTCGGGTAATAACGTTAACAAGTTCTTCCGGGGGAAGAAGTCTGTCAACGGGAATAACAACGTTTGAGCTGTTAAGGGTTGTAATGTATGCGTGAATCCATTCATAGCTGTTGTCACCGAGAATTGCAGTGTGTGTGTTCTCAATGCCAAGGTCGCAAATAGCTGTGCCAAGTGCCTTGGTTGCATATATGAATTCATCGAAAGAAACGGAGATAACATCGCCATTGGGCTTTCTGTACATATATATAGGTCTGCCCTCGGAGCTTGCCTTACCAACCTCCAAAGCATCCTTGAAATTTTTGAAAGGAATTACCTCATTATACTCATAATTCTCATAAAGTCTCTTTTTCAAAGCTTTATACCTCCACATAAATATATACTAACAAGTATGCAAATATTATACACTGAATTTTGAAACAATTCAACGCATATTGCGTTAATATAATGAAAAAAGCTTCCGACATTAAAAATACTCACGTCGGAAGCATTTTTTTACTTTATCGCGTCAACAGAAGCCTGGTCAACAAGCTTAACTCCGTTTTCGGTAAGCACTTTAACTCCCTTTTCCTTGTCGCAGGGACGGATAACGATATAAGCCTCATCTCCGTTTCCGAACATAAAGGAATAAAGGTATTCAACCGAAACGTCGCCCTTTTCAAGCACGCCAAGAATGTCCGAAAGACCGGAGGGTCTGTGAGGAACAGCGGCGCAGATAACATTGTTAACCTTTGCTGTGTAGCCATCTTTTCTGAGAATTGCAAGAGCCGCATCAACATCGGCATCTCTCACAATGCAACGAACGATACCGAAGTTTTCTGTATCGGCAACCGAAAGTGCAAGAAAGTCGATATTTCCTTCACCCATAATCTTTGTAAGCTCATAAAGTGTACCCTTTGTGTTTTCAAGAAAGACAGAAATCTGTTTAATAAACATAAATTAACCTCTCTCAATAATAATAGTTTGTGATGAAAAATTGCAAATGAAACTTAATGAATCGACCTACTGAATGTGACCCAATTAAAGCTTTCTGTTGTCAATAACTCTCTTTGCCTTGCCCTCGGAACGGGGAATAGACTTCGGAGCAACGAGCTTTACATCTGCCGCAACGCCTACAACGGATTTAATATCCTCAACAATTCTGCGGCGAATCTTTTCGATTTCAGAAACTGTATCCGAGAAAATTTCTTCGGTCATTTCAACCTGAACCTCAAGCGTGTCTGCAGAGTTTACTCTGTCAACAACAAGCAGATAGTGAGGAGCAACGCCGGGGATATTTACAAGAACTGTTTCAATCTGGCTGGGGAATACGTTTACGCCGCGAACAATAATCATGTCGTCGGTTCTGCCTGTGATTCTTCCCATTCTCACAAGTGTTCTGCCGCACTCGCACTTTGTTGCATCAAGCCGGCAAATATCATGTGTACGGTAACGAAGCATCGGCATACCTGTCTTGGTAATCGTTGTAAACACAAGCTCGCCGTCGCAACCATAAGGCAAAGGCTGTTCTGTAACAGGGTCAATAATTTCGGGAATAACATGGTCCTCATTGACGTGCATACCATTTTTGCAAAGACATTCGCTTGCAACGCCGGGACCTGCAATTTCGGTAAGACCATAAATATCGCACGCATCAATTCCGAGAAGCTCCTCAAGACGCTGACGCATACCCTCTGTCCAGGGCTCTGCACCAAACACACCTGCCTTGAGCTTGATGTCAACACCCGGCTTAAGACCCATGTCACGGATTGTTTCTCCGAGATAAGTTGCATAAGAGGGAGTGCAGCAAAGGATTGTTGCGCCAAGCTCTTTCATCATCATAATCTGACGCTGAGTGTTTCCGCTTGACATCGGAATAACCATCGCACCAATCTGGCTTGCACCCTGATGAGCACCAAGACCGCCTGTGAAAAGACCGTAACCATAAGCAACCTGAACAATATCGTCCTTGGTTGCACCTGCAGCCACAAGGCTTCTTGCAACCATTTCTGTCCAAACGTCAACATCGTTTTGAGTATAGCCCGAAACAATCGGCTTGCCTGTTGTTCCGGATGAACCCTGAATTCTCACAATTTCACTCTTGGGAGCTGCAAGCAGACCAAAAGGAAATTCATCTCGCAAGTCTGTTTTTTCTGTAAATGGGAGATACTTGAGATCTTCAATGGATTTTACATCCTCAGGCTTTATGCCTTTGGCATCCATACGCTGTCTGTAAAGCGGAACATTTTCATATTCGAGCTTTACGGTTTTTATGAGTCTTTCTGATTGAAGTGCAGCAAGCTCATCACGGCTTATACACTCCATTGCCGGATTGAAAATTCTATGTTCTTTTGCCATTGGTAAGGACCTCCTGATCTATATCTTAACTTTAAAATATACAAAATGAATTTATATAATTTGTACAATTATACCACAAAATGCGCCAATCTGTCAAGGAAAATTCATACGTGGAGAGGCTTATTTTACATTTTATCCAAATTTTTAAGCGTTACCGCAGTCCTCAAGCACTATTTCAATTCCTTCCGGAGCATTGACCTCTGTTTTAACACTGCCGTCGGGAAGCTTTTTATGATAAACCGAAAGTTTTCCTGAAGGCGTTGGCACAGAGCCGCTTGCAAATTCAAGATCACAAAGACATGGTTTTATAAGGATTTTCTTCATGCCCGGCTCAACAACATGAATACCGAGGACATTTTGTGTAAGCCACGGACAAGGTCCCGAAGCCCAACCGTGACAAAGACTGTGGCGAAGACCGATGTAGCAATACTTGCCGAAATCGCCGTGAATATCGTTCTTGGTGTCGGTGGGGAATTCGTCGATTCGTGTGCAGTTAGATGTCCAGTCGATGTCAAAATCTTCCCAAAAGGTCGTTGCACCAAGCTTTACCATTGCTCCCCAATATTCACGAATGGCATCAACGCCTCCTGCAATATTTCCCGCCAATGCTTTTGCGTTGAGAATACTGTAACCCATAAAGGTGCTGTATCCTCGCACACCGTCCGGGCAAAGGTAGTCACGGTCAATTGTCACAGGGTCACACAAGCCTCCAAGAGAAAGCAAAGCAGCCCCGATTTTTTGGGAAGTGGGCAGGGGAGGTCTTTTTGAAATAAGGTCGTATGCTGCTGTGCAACGCTCCAAAAGATCTTGCTTCCCGATAAGCTGTAAAATTGTGGGGATTGTTTTCAGCGTCATTCCGAGCATACCCCAAAAGCCGCATCTTCGAGCCTCGTCGTCGCCTCTTGTTGACCAATCCACAAACCCTCTTGCCGTGTCGTGAAGAACCTCGCCATCAGGCGTTACAAGTGCAAGAATTTGCTCTGTAAGACCCACAATGTAGTCCTTGAAGTCAAGAACAAAAGCTTTGTCACCCGTGTGCATATAAAGCTTGTGAAGATTGAGTAACCACCAAAATGAATAAGACGGAATTCCGTTCATCCACCCCGGAAGTGGAGTTGTTTTCACTCCGAATTCAAGCGAACGGCGGACAACTTCATTGTCACCAAAAACAGCAAAATTCGTTGCTATTTCCGTGTTCATATCGCCAAGCCAAACAATTCTGTCACGCTTGATTCCGTCCCAGAGATACTCTTGAAGATTAAGATGAACCGTGTAAGCCGAAATGCGCCATATTTCATCAAGCAAGCTGTCACTTGATTTAAAAGAGCCGATATACGGCAAATCGTTGAAAATAAGAACCGCTGTAAGGGATTCAAGACGAAGCGTAACATCCTCGTCCAAAAGCTCAAAATAAAAGAATCTGAAGCCGGTTTCTCCGGTTTCCTGGTGGGACATAAACGCAACATCAATAACCGAGTCCCTTATGGCGTGGTCATTTGTGGAATTTTTTGTTCCAAGAGGCGTAACAGCCTCGGAAACACTTTCGCCAAAGCGTATCCGTGCCCTAACAGGAACATTTCTGCCGTCGGAGCGTCTTATTGCGGTTGAAATTACAATTCTGATGCAGCCGTGAAGCTCTGCTCCGTAATCAACAAGTATGCCTGCGTGCTCGTTTGTGCCTTTGGGGTTGTACATAATGCAGGGCGTTGGAGTTCCGGCAATAAGAGACTGCGTTTCGGCTTTTCCAACAAGATTGTCTGCACCTGTTACACTTCCTGTTGTTTTAATAATTTTTGCCGGCGCCAGAAAACACCTTTTTCTGGTGTCCTCTTTCATAAAGCCCGAAGTTCCGGGAAGTATATCCTTTAGATAACAGTTTTCTGCCACGACTATTTACTCCTTTCGGATAAATTATTCTGTCTTTTGCAATGTGCAAATTCCATGCCTGCATCAAACCACAAATACAGCGCAAACCCAAGAGCACCTGCAAGAAAGTTTAAAATCAGGTCATCAACATCAAAATAACCAATGCGTATAAAATACTGAAAACATTCAGCAAAAAGCGTAAAGCCGAAAATTGCGGCAAGAGTAGAAACAAGACTTCTCATTTTACGAAATGCCATTGGAAGCAAAGCACCAAGTGGCACAAACGGCACAAAATTACCGATAAAATTAAAAATAAAATACGGACTTGACATATCTTCAAGACACTTTGCAATTGTTTTGAAGGGGACAAAATTTGCATATGGAGCATCGAGAACAAAAGAAAAATATCTCACATCTTCCTGCATCCTCGCAACCGAGCCGAAGGACATATCAAATTTAAAAAGCACCGCCCACAAAACAAAAGCAAAATACAAAAGGAGAAGCACCTTCCAAAAAGAATGTTCCTTCTCCTTTCTTGTAAATGAAAATAGTTTAAAAATCAAGTCACATAAGTTCCTTAAAGCACGTCCCATTGAGTGAGATCCTCAAGGCTTTCCCGGCGAACAACAACTCTGTCATTTCCGTCTGAAAGCATTATAATGGGCGGTCTTGCAACCCTGTTGTAGTTTGAAGCCATGGAGTAATTGTATGCGCCTGTTGTGAGAACCGCAAGAATGTCGCCTCTTGTTGCAGGGGGAAGCATAATGTCCTCCTGAATAAGGTCTCCGCTTTCGCAACATCTGCCGGCAACGGTGTATTTTTCGGTCTGCGCCATAGCTGCCTTGTTGGCAAGCATAACAGTGTAAGGAGCCTGATACAAAGCGTATCGGGGATTGTCTGTCATTCCGCCGTCAATGGCAACATAACTCTTAAAACCTGTTATATGCTTGATTGTCTGAACTGTGTAAAGTGTCATGCCTGCATCAGCAACAATGCTTCTGCCGGGCTCCATGTAAATCTCAGGCTGATTTATACCAAGCTCGCCGCATCTTTTCTTTACAAATTCCGCAACGGTTTTTATGCTCTCGTCAATATCAATTTCGGGATGCTTGTCAATATATCTCACCCCAAAGCCTCCGCCAAGGTCAAGCACCTTTGCCTCATATCCAAGCGTTGCTTTTATATCGGCAACAAAGTCGAGCATAACCGCCGCACCGTCAATAAATGGGTCACACTCAAAAATCTGCGATCCGATGTGGCAGTGAAATCCGAGCAAATTTATATTTTTCAGCGTGAGAGCATACTTCACAAGCTCTTTTGCCTGACCCGTTTCAATAGCTGTGCCGAACTTTGAATCGACCTTTCCTGTGTTTACAGCGGCAAAGGTATGAGGGTCAATTCCCGGAGTAAGGCGGAGCAGAATATCTTGCTTGATTCCGCTTTCTCCTGCAAGTTCATTGACTCTTTCAAGCTCGTCTCCGTTGTCAACAACAAACTGTCCCACTCCGTTTTGCATAGCAAAAAGAATGTCGTCATCTGTTTTTGCATTACCGTGGAAGCAAGCATTTTCCATGGGGAAGCCTGCCTTTTTTGCGGTAAAGATTTCGCCCTTGGAAACCACGTCAATGCCCATGTTTTCCTCTTTCATAATCCTGTAAATACCGCCAAAAGAAAGAGCCTTGCTTGCATAATGCGGATGTGAACCTTTGCCGAAATATTTCGACATGGCTCCCACATATGTGCGACACATTTCCCTTATCCTGTTTTCGTCAAGCAAATAAAGGGCAGTTCCATACTTTTGTGCAAGTTCAACCGTGTCAAATCCCGCAAAAGTCAGATGCCCACTCTCATTAACGCCCAAATTCTTACATATCATTTTTATCTTGTCTGAAATTGAAGTCTAAACAACTTCAATTTCCGACCCCTCCGTTTGCGAAAACGATGCTTGAACAGCATCATATTCTTTGTCAGTGTATTAGTATGGTATTTTATTGTTGCGAATAATAAATTTTGATGAAATTATTTGGTATGAAATACCTTAAAAAATGTCATTCATGCTGTACATTCCCGGTGCTTTGTCCTTGAGAAAATCAGCCGCCGCAATAGCACCCTCTGCAAAGAGAGCTCGACTGCGAGCCTCGTGCTTGAGAGTTATTGTTTCATTGTCAGTTGAGATGATAACCTCGTGTTCGCCAACAATGTTTCCAAGCCTCAAAGCGTGAATACCAATCTCATTCTGAGTGCGCTTTGCATGACCGCTTCTTCCAAAGACGTATTCAGCACTTTCGCGAACTTTCTTAATGCAATCCGCAATAAGAAGTGCTGTTCCACTCGGAGCATCAAGCTTTCTGTTGTGATGCTTTTCAACAATTTCAATATCTGCATCGGGCATATTCTTAGCAGCCGTCTTTGCAAGCTCGCAAAGAAGCGCAACTCCAAGCGACATATTTGCCGACCTGAACACCGCAACCTTTTCAGATGCCTTTTTAATAATTTCGTTTTCTTCGTCTGTCTGACCTGTTGTTGCAATAAGCACAGGAGTGCCTGTTTTCACGGCGTATTCGCACACCTCTGCCGCCGCACTGTGATGTGAAAAGTCGATAATTACATCAGCTTTTCCACCAAAGTCGCCAATGTGCTCGTACACGGGTACTGTGTCAAAAGCGGGAGCGTTGGGGTCAACTGCCGCCGCAAGTACCGAGCCTCTCATTCCTGCCTCAATAAGTGCAAGAAGCTCTTTTCCCATTCTTCCGCCTGCGCCTGTAACGATAACTTTCATTGTCTTTATTCACACGAACGAGGAGCTTCAAAATCCTTGTCCGTTCCTTTCTTTCTGTCAAATTGCCGTTGATACACAATTGTATAAATACAGAGCGGCTGAACCAGCACACTTGCAAGTCCGCCGCCCCTGCAAAATCATTGTTCACACAGCTTTTAATGATATGCCGTGTACGGATACAACCCAATAAATATACGCAACTGTAGATTATAGTTTATCAAAAGAACAGGTTGTATCAAAAATGGTTTTGAGATTTTCAGATATTTATGCCGTGACCTCTCATAAGCTCAAACATTTTCTCTGCGTTTTCAGGCTCCATAGTGGTAAGAGGAAGTCTTAAATAGTTGTCGCAGAAGCCCATCTTTGCCATAGCCGCCTTAACGGGAATGGGGTTGACCTCGCAGAAAAGAGCATCAATGATCGAATGAAGCTCAAACTGCATAGCCGCCGAGCCCTTTATATCTCCGGCGAAAAATCTCTTGCATATTTCGCAGGTCTTTTTTGGGAGAATATTTGACACAACCGAAATAACGCCCTTTCCGCCGAGAGCGAGCAGGGGAACAATCTGGTCGTCGTTTCCGGAATACATTGTGAGATTATCTCCAACAAGGGACATTGTTTCAACAATCTTGGAAATATCGCCGTTGGCTTCCTTGAATCCAACGATGTTTTCGTGCTTGGAAAGCTCAAGATAAGTTTTGGGTGCAATGTTTACACCTGTTCTTGAGGGAACATTGTAAAGAATCATAGGCTTTGTTGCGGCATCAGCCATCCTTGTGTAGGACTCGATAAGACCCTTTTGAGTACACTTGTTATAGTAAGGAGTAACCGCAAGAAGAGCATCTGCACCGAGCTCGGAAGCGTGTCTTGCAAGATCAACACCATAGGAGGTGTCGTTGCTTCCTGTTCCTGCAATAACGGGGATTCTTCCGTCAACCTTTTTAACAGCAAAGCTTATAACTTCTCTGTGCTCCTTGTCGTTGAGAGTTGCGGATTCACCTGTTGTTCCGCAAACAACAACAGAGTCAACCCCCTGTTCAATCTGCCATTCGAGAAGTCTTTCAAACTGCTTGTAATCAACACCATGTTCGTTGAGAGGAGTGATAAGAGCTGTTGAAACGCCTGTGAAAACTGTCTTTTTCATATGTATTACCTTTCCTTTCGTGAGAGCCTGTGATAAGCTCTGGCTTTAATTTCCCGATAAATGAATGAAGCTTTGTTAAAACGCTTTGCGGCAAAAATAAAAGCCGATACAAATCGGCTACCCTGAAAAAATGACTTTGCCCGAATAAAAAAGGCTCTCATTCATTCACCAAGATAGCTCTCCGCAAAAAAGCGACAGTCGTGCAGATGTTATTCCGCAAAACCGGCAAGGACTTCAAACGCAAAAGTCAAAACCTCGGCATCCGCACCTTTCACACAAACAGGTCTGCGCCGACCTTTCTGTTTATGCTACTCTTTACAAGATGCACCTCTATCATTCATGCGTATTCTAACATATATTTTATCCTGTGTCAAGGGGTGGAAAAAGTATTTTACTTATATTTAACAAAATATGTGGTTTTGGTGTAGTTTTGCTTTGGCTTTTCCGCACTTGCAACGAAAAAATGCTATTAAAAAGTAATTTATAAGTGTATTTGTTGTAAGAGAACAAAGGAACTTTCCTGCTTTTCGGATCCTCTTTATTTTTCAAAGTTTTCAGACAGCAGGTGGGAATAACACCAAGCGAATTTGTTGAAAAACATAAAAAAATGAAGATGAGCCTTTAAGTAAACTCTGCGGATTTAAATGTGAGTCCGACGCACTTTCCGGAAAAATGTCAGTTGCTTTGCCACAATATTATCCATTCATCGCATGAAGCAAAGAAGACGCATCTCCATATCCAACAGCACAAGCAATTTCATCAAGGCTTTTTCCTTCATCAAGCATATACCTTGCCGTGCGTATGCGAAGATTTTTAAGATAAGCATAAGGTGTAACACCTATGCAACGCTTGAATCGGCGAATGAAGCTGTCAGTTGTCAGAAAACTCTCCTTTGCAATCCCGGTGACGGAGAGGGGAGATGCCATGTGAGAAATCATGTGTTCAAGTGCGGAAATAACAATGGGGTCATTGACTGTTTCAACGTGGGAGGATACGCTTACAAGATGCGAAACAAGATATGTTATGGAGCTGAAGCATAGCTTGAGAAGCTCGCTCTGTTTCCCGGGCGTTTTCACGTTCAATGCTTGCGAGGTGCTCATTTCACCTCCGCTTATGAAGATTTCCAACGCCTTTGCCGCTATTTTGTCACTTGTAACATCAGCACTTAAAACCTTTTCCGAAATAATCGGCGGAATAAGCTCAAAATCAGCATAAGTGTGAAAAATTTTATCTTTGTCATCAGAAACGAGAGTGTATTCGGTTGTGTATGGAAAAAAGTAAGTTTTTCCTTTTTCAAAGGGATAAAATTTGTCGCCAATACGGTATCCGCCCTTGCCGCTGTGTATGTGATAAAGACGGTTGATGCCCGTCATTATTTTGTATGTCCATTTGTCAGGAACAAGACAGCTTCCATAACAGTTTATTCTTCCGATTTCCGCCATTTTAATACCTCTCAAAAAAACAAAGTCGATTTCTGACAACACTTTGGCGATTGTAAACATGGACAATTATGCCTGAATATGCTACAATTAAGAAAAAATATGTTGTCAATAAGTCGATTTTATCACATATAAAGACTTTTGTCAATACAAATGTGGAAAATTGCTTTTTTTAGTTTTTTATACCGGCAGAATATAAGCATGAAAGGAGCTTTTTTAATGGACAGCAAAAAATGGTTTAAAGAAGCAAAATTCGGACTTATGATTCATTGGGGACTTTACAGCATCCTCGGTGGTGAATACAGAGGTCAGCGTATGGATTACATAGGTGAGTGGATTCAGTCAAAGTATCACATTCCCAACGCCGAATATTCAAAGCTTGCCGAATGTTTTAACCCCATTTATTTCGATGCTGAGGAATGGGTGCTCACCGCAAAAGCGGCAGGCATGAAGTATATCGTTGTGACTTCAAAGCACCACGAGGGCTTTTGCCTTTTCAAGTCCGACTATGATGATTTCAACGTTGTTGACGGCACCCCTTTCAAGCGTGACATCATCGGTGATCTTGCCGAGGCCTGCAAAAAGCACGATATGAAGCTCGGACTTTATTACTCTCAGGAGATTGACTGGCATGAGCCCAACGGCGGCGGTATTGCCCGTGGCAGAGGAACAAACATGGGTATGGACTGGACAAACTGCTGGGATTGGCCTGATGACGATAAAAAGGATTTTGCCGACTACTTTAAGAAGAAGACACTTTTCCAGGTGCGTGAGCTTCTCACAAAGTACGGCGACATCTGCCTCATGTGGTTTGACACTCCCGGCGACATCACTCCCGAGCAGTCCGACGAGCTTTATAACCTTGTAAAATCCCTCCAACCCGATTGCCTTATCAACACCCGAATCGGAAACGGCAGAGGGGACTATAAGTCCATGGGCGACAATCAGATTCCCGATGAGTACATGAGTGACATTCTTGCTGAATCTCCCACAACCCTTAACAAAACATGGGGATTCAAGTATTTTGACGACCAATGGAAGGACGCAAAAGAGGTTGCACGCATCAAGAAGCACCTTAACGACAGAGGCGTAAACTATCTCCTCAATGTGGGACCCGACCACCTCGGAAGACTTCCTGCTCCCGCAGTTGAAATTCTCAAAGAAGTCGGAGCTGCCGAAAAGGAATAATCATTTTGTTCCTGGTCTATAACCAATTAAAAAACTTTTGGGCGACAACTTTTTAAGCTGTCGCCCAATATTTTGTTATTTTGAAATGGTGAACTCAAATATCTCGCCGAATGTCGCACGACCCTCTGCAAAGGTTCTTAACCGAACATAATTGCTTTCGCCGCAAAGCTCAAGAACACCGCTTGCCTGTGCATCGTCGAACATTACCGTATCGGCAGAAATAGACATTCTGAAATTTCTGTTGCTTCCGAACGAACCAATATATACGCCCCCGAAGCCGTCCTTTTTAAGCCATGTGGCTTCTCCGAGGTTACCAACATTTGCAAAAATCTTAACTTTTTCCACATCTTTTGGTACAACCACGTTTTCACCATTCACAACCTCAATCGTGCAGATCTTGCCGCCGTCGATGTATTCAAGAGTGACGCTGTTAAACTCTGCGTCAAGGTACTTGAGGGGGATGAGTGAATCGGGCATTACTTCAACATTTATGTTTGCGCTCGGCTCAAGAGGAACATTTTCGGAATTTGTTCCTGTGCCTGTTGTAACAAACTCGAAATCCTCGCCGTTTTTAACAAGGTCAAGGCAAGCAACAAGTCCCTCGCCGTGTACACGGTCAAGGTTTGGCGTTTCGCCACGCATAATTGTGCGTTCAATCACCATCTTGTTGTAAAGACCTTTGCCGTAAATTATGTGTGACCACGTTGCAGGGTCGCTGTCTGGATCGACAAGCAGCTTCTTACGATTGGAAACAGTTTTTTCTGCGCTCATAAATGCGGGCATAGCTTCAAGATATGCCTTTGCAACAGGACGAAGCGTACCATCAGGATTTATGTGACCGCAGTCACTGTGCTCTGTGCTTCTGAAGCCGCCGGCATAAAACCATGGAAGTGTGCCCTTAACGTCGCAAAGCTCAAATATCTTGTTGAACATTCTCTGATATTCAGCTGCTTCCTGATACTTTTCTTCATATGGCTGAAGAGCTTCCATGTCAAATTTCGGCTTTGTGTCTGCCGCAAGTCCCGAAACGCCCACAAGGCTGATGCCGTATTCAATCCATGTAACAGGCTTTCCTTTGCTTAAGAACTGAGCCGCTTTTGTGACGGCGCAGCCTGCAGAAATACCGACCTCGTCAAAGGTCTGGGTGTAGCCCTCAAGTCCGTGATAATCAATGTGCTTGTTCACACCGCTGACAACAATGTTGGGGACATTTTCATAAGTGGGAGCAGCACGACTTCCGAAAAGGTGAACAGGGTCAATTTTGCGTATTTCCTTAACGGCATCTCTGTAACATCTGCTTGCAAAGTTGTTCAAGAACCTTGTGAAAAGCTTTGTATAGGTAGCTTCTGCGCCACTTGAAGTAAAGCCTCCGGAAAAAGGACAACGCAAATCGCCGCCCGAGGTTCTGTGGAATTTAAAGCCGACAACTTCTTCTGCCTTTTCAACACTTCCAAACTGCTCGCAAAGCCATTTTTCCCAATGAGCTCGCCAAAGTTGAACATATCCGTCTGATCCGAATTGCGTTCCAACCTCCCATGCAAGGTCGTATGAGAACATTGAAGGACTTTTGTGAATACCTGTTGTTTCAAGAAGATATTTAAAGGCATCGCCCTGGAAAAACATGGGATTTGTCAGGTTACATGCGCCGAACATAACCTTGAGGTTATACTTTTCGCAGCGAGCAAAAAAGTCCATAAGCGGCTGTACAACTCTCTCAAAAGAGCCACCGTCAAGCCTCACTGCAACACAGTTCATCCCCATGTCGTGAATCTGCTTAAGATCCTTGTCAACCTCGCATGGAATGTAGTTGCGTATGTCAAATTCGCCTCTCCAATAATCTTTGTGCTCAAGACTCACATGATAAAGCGGCCAATAATTAAAGCCATACATTCTCCAGATTTTGCCGTCAAGCATGAATTCTCCGTCTTTGACCGTAACAACATCCTCAGGCAATAATTGCCTGTCTGCACTCTGAATAAGCAGTTCACCGTTTGTTCTGTCAATAACCTTGCCGTCTGTTACAAGCTCGGTTTCGACATTGTAAATACCCTCTGAAAAAGAGGAAATGTCAAGCTGAATCTCACATGAAACTCTGCAGAAATTCTGTGCCGCAAGCATTGTGTCAAAGGTGCGCTCAAGCTTTGTTTCATCACCCTTTTTAATTCTCACATTTACGCTTCCACGCTTGTGGTCAACTGCTGTGGAAAGAATTCTCGCACCAATATTCACGCTTTCTCCGGGCCGGCAAACATATTTGTCCGCACCGCTTTCAAAAAGAAAATCTCCTGCCGCAAAGCTTGTTATCATATCCGTAAGCAATTGCTTCATGCCGGAAATGGCAAGCAAATCCTGCTTTTTTATACCAACAACAGCAAAGCTTCTTCCGACGGCAGTACATGAAACCGTTCCGGCACGTGTTGCGTTTGTGCGAACAAGATGACCGTCTGTATCTGTGAGTGCAATATATGCCGCAAGACCTCTCACTCTGCCGTTTCGTGCAAATGGCTCGTCTTTATCCGAAAGAGCCTCGGCAAAGGGAATTATACGGGCGTTTCTGTCGGTGTTGAAGCCGTAACCGTCAGAGCGTGCAACCGGGCAAACAATGTCAACCTGCTCTCCGCCTAAATCAAGTACAGCGTCCGTAATCGAACCTGCAGATTTTATGTTCTTGCAGTTTTTATTGTAATAAAGCTTGTAAAATGGGCTTATACCCTCAAAAGCAGGCACTTTGATTGAAGTGTCATATGCGCCGAAAAGCGGTCCGCCGAGAATAATAAGCTTGCCTCCGTCGGTGACAAATTTTTCAATGCATTCCTTGTATTCAACGGAGAAGCTTTCGGCGTGGGGGATAACGGCAAAACGTCCGATTTTTGTGAAGCTTTCGATTTTCTTGGTGATACCAATGTTGAAATCCTCGGGCGTAATTTCATGCACAAAGAAACCCAGATCCATAAAAAGCTGTTGAATTTTGCGTGCGGCATCAATATCAAGCCCATCACGCTCACCCATTATAAAGACAACATTCTGATCCGGATAGGCAAAGGTTTTTGCAATACCAACATTTCTTTCAAAGGTCATATATATTCCTCCCTCCAGTTTATATCATTATATCTCTCTTTTGAAAATAAATCAATGGATAATATAATAAAGAATATGTATTATTTGCTCACGAAAAAACAGCTTAAAATTTTCTTGACAAAATATAGTGTTTGTGTTATACTCTTGAAAAAGGTGATAGAAAGGCGGAACGAAAATGTATGCGATTCAGGATTTGAGAATAGATATTCAGTTTCGTGGACTTGGGCATAAATATCGTGCAGACAAGCATTATCGCACAGAAAGTCGTGCGGCAAATGCCTTTATTTACTACATAAAAGGCGGTCATAGGTTTGATTATCCCGATTTCACATTTGAGTGTGAAAAAGGTGATTTCATCTTTCTTCCTGTTGGTTCATGCTACACAAACCATGTTGTAACCGATGAAATTGAGTACATTCAGATTGACTTTCTTTTGTATAAAAACGGAAAACCGGAACCATTGTTTGATAAACCCATAAAGATGAAAGAGGAGCTTACTTCAAAAGCGCAGAGCTATATGCGTGAGGCTTGCGAGCGTTATCTTGACCGCGGAAAAGAGTCGGTTTACTTTTTAATCGGAAACATTTCCATTCTCATTGACCTTTTCATGCAGTCCGCCAACCCGCCCAAACAGCCCTTGCCCGAATATGAGCGTATAGCAGAAAGTGTCCGCTATATAAAAAGCAATTTTGATAAGGAGTTCACCGTTGCGGAGCTTGCGACAATGTCATCAACCTGCGTTTCAAATTTTGAAAAGCTTTTCCGGAAATGCTTTGGAATGGGAGCTGTTTCATACAGAAACAAATTGCGTATTGAGCGTTCAAAACAGTTTCTTGCAGGCGGTCATAGCGTAGCCGAGGCGAGTGCGGCAGTTGGATTTTCCGATGCCTTTTATTTTTCAAAAATGTTCAAGAAATACGTCGGCACAACTCCCGGGGAGTTTAAAAAACGTTATAGAGGCGTATAATTGAAGCAGATTTCATGCACTTTGCATTGCCACTTTATTTTGCAAAATTCTGCCCTTTCAGAAAATGTCACGTATAAATTTTATAAAATCTTAACCTTTCTTTTAGGCAAATTTAAGTGTCAGGTGTTATAGTGTAAGAAAAGGAAAGGAGTTATAAATATGAATCATAATAGAATTATCGCATGCCTTGTGGGTGCCTCTTTTGCTGCTGTGTCGCTTACATCCTGCAATATCGCAAGTCTTTCCGACGGCGAGCAATCAGCAATTGGAATAATTGGCGGCGCAGACGGACCAACTTCAATTTTTGTCACCAACGGAGAGAGCAGTGGCTCGCTCACACTTGAAAATGACAAAACGGCCACTGTTTCGCTTTCCAATCCTCTTACCGGATATGAAAAGCCTGATTTTCTTGAAAAAGCCGGTTTTTGTGTTACTCATCTTCCGTCTTTTGCCGACGATCAGATTATAAAGAATATTTTTCTCATAAATGATACAATTGCTGAAATCAGATTTGAACTTCCCTCTGAAAAGACAAATATCACGCTTCGCATTGTGAAGCAGTCGCTTGAGGCAGATGCTCAGATTGAAGATATTTCAGGCGTTTATAACACATTTGAAAGTGAAAGTGTTAAAACCGTTGGAGGAGTGTCCGGAGTCACAATTAAAACCTCGGAAAAACAGACTCTTGCACTCTGGAATTACGATGGATTCACCTATTCATTTTATGCAATCGGAAATCCTCTTGAGAGTTTTGAAAAGAAACTTGAACAAGCCGTTCTTTATACACTTGTTTCCGAACAAGAATATCTTCCCGTACTTGCAATTGTGAATACAGCTGTTGGCGAGGGTAGGGGAACAGTTCCGAATCCCGATTATTCATATGGTGATGACGATTCAGAGCAAAGTATATACAATGAATACCAAAGCTTTATTGTAAAGGAATCAGGTAGTACCGTTGAAATCTGCGACGTTGAGTTTTCAGAGGATGGCAAAGCAAGCCTGCAAGTCCTTGAAACAGTTGTAACAGATAAGAATGATTTTTGCATAAGAATAAATGGAATGATTCCCGAAGGACTTCCGAGATATGCCGTGAAAGTAACCTGCGGCGACAAATCCGCTGTCACCTATGTTTCATATGACGGCAGAGGTGAAAAGCCAACCTTTGCTGTTTATGCCGGGGAATGATTGAATTGAAAATGGTCTGCATCGCAAGGATACAGACCATTTTTTCATATAATGCCAAGCCGTAAATATGATTAAACGCAAACGAAAATCACTTGTTTTTCAAAAACTCATCAATCGACTTTGCCGCAACCTTGCCTGCACCCATTGCAGAAATAACCGTTGCCGCACCAGTAACAGCATCTCCGCCGGCAAAAACCGCATCTCTTGAAGTAAGACCGTCTTCGTTTACGATTATGCCGCCACGATTGTTGACTGAAAGACCATCGGTTGTGTCCTTGATGAGAGGATTGGGGGTTGTGCCGATTGACATAATAACCGTGTCAACATCAAGAACAAATTCACTGTCCGCAACAGGAACAGGCTTGCGGCGACCTCTTTCGTCAGGTTCGCCAAGCTCCATGCGGATGCACTTCATTCCCGTGACAAATCCGTTTTTGGGGTCGCGGGGATTATCTTTGTTCTCGTAGCCGAGAATTTCAACGGGATTGCAAAGCAATCTGAAGTCGATTCCCTCTTCAATGGCGTGTTCAACCTCCTCTGCTCTTGCAGGAAGCTCGTCCATAGAACGGCGGTAAACAATGTAAACATGCTCTGCACCAAGACGAAGCGCAGTTCTTGCCGCATCCATTGCAACGTTTCCGCCGCCAACAACAGCAACCTTGCCGCCTTTCATAATGGGAGTAACTGGATCATCCTTATAGGCTTTCATAAGATTGCTTCGTGTGAGAAATTCGTTAGCCGAATAAACACCCTTGAGAGCTTCGCCCGGAATACCCATAAAGCTGGGCAGACCTGCGCCCGAACCGATAAACACAGCCTCAAAGCCCATGTCAAACAGCTCGTCAACGGTGAGAGTCTTTCCGATAATAACGTTTGTCTGAATATCAACACCAAGTTGCTTCAGGGTTTCAACCTCTTTTGCAACAATACTCTTTGGAAGACGAAATTCGGGGATGCCGTAAACAAGCACACCGCCTGCCGTGTGCAAAGCCTCAAAAACAGTAACCTTGTAACCTTTTTTCGCAAGGTCGCCTGCACAGGTAAGTCCCGACGGTCCCGAACCAACAACCGCAACCTTGTGACCGTTGCACTCGGGAACAGATGACACAGAGCAATTGTTCTGATTGTGAAAATCTGCAACAAAACGCTCAAGTCTGCCAATTCCAACAGGCTCAAATTTGATACCGAGCGTACATTTTGCCTCACATTGCGATTCCTGCGGGCAAACTCTGCCGCAAACCGCAGGAAGTGATGAGGATTCCGAGATAATGCCGTATGCACCCTCAAAATCGCCGTCCTTGATGCGCCCGATAAACTCCGGTATATTTATGTTTACGGGACACCCCTCAACACACGGACGGTTTTTGCAGTTAAGACAACGCTGTGCCTCGGCAACAGCCGTTTCGCTGTCATATCCAAGCGCAACTTCTCTAAAATTTCTTGCACGAATCTGCGGTTCCTGGGTCGGCATTTCGTGCTTTTTGGGGTTGATTGCCATTTTATATGTACATTCCTTTCGACTCGTAAAACTGTAATAATGAGGTCAGAAGCGTTAAGCTTTGTTGCCTGAAAGCAGATTGCAGGTTTTTTCATAAGCGTGTCGCTCAAAATCTGCATACATTCTGCCCCTTGACATTGCTTCGTCAAAGTCCACCTCATAGCCATTAAAATCAGGACCGTCAACGCAGGCAAATTTTGTAATCTTCTTTCCGTCACGCTTGAGCGTAAGCCTGCAACCTCCGCACATTCCCGTTCCGTCAATCATAATCGGATTCATAGACACAGTCACCGGTACACCAAAAGGGCGAGCTGTTTCTGTGACAAATTTCATCATAATAAGCGGACCGATTGTGATAATAAGGTCAAACCTTTCGCCGCCCTCAAGCATTTCTTTAAGTGGAAGCGTAACGTTGCCTTGCCTTGCATAAGAGCCATCGTCGGTCATAACCGTGAGGTTGTCAGAGCAAGCACGGAATTCATCTTCAAGAATTAAAAGGTCTTTGTTTCTGAAGCCGATAATGCTTGTGACCTTTGCGCCAAGATCATGAAACTTCTGAGCAACCGGCATTGCAATTGCGCATCCAACACCGCCGCCGACAATACACACATTCTTAATTCCGTCTGTGTGCGTTGCAACACCGAGAGGACCTGCAAAATCGCAAATTTCGTCACCTTCGTTAAGCGCACCCAAAAGCGCAGTTGTCGCACCAACAATCTGAAAAATGATTTTAACAGTACCGGCTTTCTTGTCGCTTCCTGCGATTGTAAGAGGGATTCGTTCTCCCTCATCGTTGACTCTTAATATAATAAACTGCCCCGGCTGTGCCTTTGCGGCAACAAGCGGTGCCTCGATTTCCATCTGTGTAACCGTGGGATTGAGGACTTTTTTGGACACTATCCTGTACATTCTTTTCCTCCAGAAGTTATTAGGGAGCAAATTTATGTCGTCATTAAACGTTACAACATACTCCAATATATATTATAGCACAACAATATGCCTTTGTGGTTTAGATTCTGTTAAATTTTAAAGAAGGTAGTAAAACTTTACGAAAAAAGAAGATACTCACGGCAGTGACCTGACGGCGGAAAAAGTGCCGCTCGGTAATACCGAAAAAGTATCTTCCGTTGGTATTATATCACAGGATAACGATGTTGTCAATAGCAGTTTCCCCGAAAGCTTCATTCATTCAAGTGCTTTGAGCTAAATGGACTATGAATATCTTCCGGAGTTCCGGGAGCTCGCAAAAGTTTATTGGAAAAACGATAAAAAGCTTATTGACAATTTCAAGGTTTCGGAGTATAATAATGTTATGGATGCAGGTTATCGGAAAGCGGTGAAATAAATGGATATGAGCAAAATGGTAACAGCGGAAAATTGGGATGGATCGAAAATTCAAGTGAGATTGAAAGACTCAACGGAATGGGCAAAATGGGATATGAACAATCGCTTGAATGGAATACACTTTGACAACACGAATTGGTAAAACAGAAAAGAATCAGTTAAAATCGGATTATGTACATAAAAACGAAAAACCTCGTAAATACGTGCTTTTTGACACGATTACGAGGTTTTTTCGTTGGCGGAGTTGGAGAGATTTGAACTCTCGCGCCGGTTGCCCGACCTACACCCTTAGCAGGGGCGCCTCTTCACCACTTGAGTACAACTCCAAGAAATGAACAAAAAACTTATTTACCGGCTATTAAAAAGAGTGGCGGAGAGGGCGAGATTCGAACTCGCGGCTCCGTGAAGAGTCACTGGTTTTCAAGACCAGCTCCTTAAACCGCTCGGACACCTCTCCGTGAAGTTTCGCTGTTATGTGAAACACTCACATAGCCTGTGCACAGACCGTTTCCGACCTGCAACGTGTGATATTATAACACACTTTTTCCTGTTTGTCAAGAGTAAATTGAAAAAAAGTCGAGATTTTTTTGAAAAAGTTGCAAATCCTATCTTATATGCAAAAATCTAACTTGCTTGTAACTCAAATTGCGTGAAAGTTTTTTTGCACCATATTCTGCTTAACAATCACATTGTGACATCAGAAACCAAAGCCTGCGCCGCATCTATAAGGTCGCAAGGACTAACAAGAAGCACACCGCCTCTAACTCCTGCACTCACCGTGATTTTGTCGTAAAGCATACAGGATTCATCAATGATTGTGAGAAACTTCTTTTTCATGCCGAGAGGTGAGCAACCGCCCCGGATATATCCTGTCACTCCAAGAAGCTCCTTTACAGCAATCATTTCAAGTCGCTTTTCACCGGCAGCTGCCGCCGCCTTTTTCAAATCAAGCTCAAGACACGTCGGAATACAAAAAACAACATGACCGTTTTTTGCCCCCTTTGTCACAAGTGTCTTGAAAACCTGTTCCTCGGGAAAGCAGATTTCATGAGCAATATGCTCTCCTGAAAGGTCACTTTCATCAACCTCGTATGTTAAAAGCTCATATGGCGTCTTTGCCACATCAAGCAAACGCATTGCATTTGTCTTTTTGAATTTTTCCACAGAAATATCCTCTTTTTTTGTTTTAAATTCGTGATTAAAGTTCACCTGCGCGTGTCAGCGCAACTCTCAGTACTTCTCCGATTCCTTTTGCCATGCCCATAAATCCTAAATCATTTGGGTGACAACCGTCTGTCGTGCAATCATTGCGGATTTCAGGGTCAAAAAGACTCATTCCGTCTATGAAATATACATTTCTGTCACCGTCGGAAATTGCCTTCGCATATGTCTTGTAAATTGCATCACGCCTGAGAGAAATGCTCATACAGTCAAATTTTCCATCCGGCTTTGTAACAATAATTATTGGTGTAGTTGGCTTTGCATCACGGATAATCTTGTAAAAATTGTAATGAGTATCAAGCAAATGCTCAACATTTGGCGCATTGTGGTCATAATCCATAACAAAAGCACTCATCTCAAGACCTGCAATGTGCTCTGCCATTTCCTTTTGACCCTTTGCGCTGCCCGAGAAGCCAAGGTTTGTAATATCGCAATCGAGTTTCCTTGAAATTATACTCGGATAAATAAGCCCCGGCCTCGAAGCGCACGCACCATGCGTTATGGACGAGCCATAAAACACAACCGGCTTTTTAACTCTATAATCGCTGTGCTTTTCAAGAATTGCACCCTCTTCAAGTCCAACATAGACTTCTCCTATAACAGAAAATACCGGCATGTTTATTGTGTATTCACGAACCTTACCATCGCCTGCAAGATTAACCTGAACTTCATAATACCCGTCCTCGCAAACGCATTCAAGCGGCGTTTCATATCCGTTCACCATTTTGAGAAGCTTAAGATTTGAATCAGTCGGGGACATGAAAGCTGCAACATAGGTGTCACCATTGCTCTTTTTGACATAAAGGTCAAAGCCGTTTGCGGTTAAAACCGAAAGGTGAGAAAGGATAGTAAATCCCAAAACCTTTACACGAAGTCTTATAAAAGAAGAATTTGTTGCAAAGCGAATTCTGCCTCCCGAGGGATGGTTCCAACCGCAAAATCCGGGAGCAAGCTTCTTTACAAGCGAAAGGGGAAGTCTGTCAAAGCTTTCACGGGTGTGCGGCTCATAAAGACCATGGAGAGAAAATGGAGCATTTCTCACATTATAAAATTCGCAGATTTTTCCGTCTTGAAGTGTAATGGTTTTGTTCATTTTACTGCCCTCTTAGTGTCAAATATTTCTTACCACAATATTATAACTTTCGTTCATTTCGGATAGTGGGTTATTTTGTTAATTTAGAGTGAAGTTTTAAACCTGTTTCAAACTCAATTTTCTTGTCGTCACACCTTGACAAACACGCCAAATGGGTGTATAATAAAATTGTATTATTGTGACCAAAAGAAAGGGGAAATTCAATGAATCCAAGGATTCTTGTTGCAGGAAGCGCAAATATTGATTTTATAACAAACGTAAAAACACTCCCCGGAGCCGGAGAAACTGTTATTTCAACAGAAAATTATGCCCTTATCCCCGGAGGAAAAGGCGGAAACACAGCCGTTGCGGCGGCTCGTGCCGGAGGAAAGGTGATTTTCTGTACAAAGGTTGGAAACGACCCATACGGCGCACAGCTCATGGATGCCTATAAAAAGGAGAATATAACAGTCAGACTTGGCGAAAGCCTTCCGAATGTAAGCACAGGTCTTGCCTCAATAATTGTTGAATCGGCAACAGGCGAAAACAGGATTGTTGTCTATCCCGGCGCAAATAATTATCTCACAGCAGAAGATGTTGAGGAGGGACTTCTTGCTTATCCCGATGCAATGCTTCTGCAATTGGAGATTAAGCCTGAAACGGTTCTTGGTGCTGTAAAGCTTGCCAATAAAAAGAATGTCCCCGTAATTCTTGATGCAGGTCCTGCGAGTAAAGCTTTTCCGCTTTCAAGGCTTGGCAGACTTGAAATCTTCTCTCCAAACGAAACCGAAGCATATATCTACACGGGTATTCACCCCACAAATCTTGATAATATGCTTAAAATCTGCATGGAGCTTTTTAAGGTTATAAACACAAAATATATCGTCCTCAAGCTTGGCGACAGAGGTTGCTATATCTATGACGGTCTTCGCTGTAAGGTAGTTCCGGCATATGACATCCGTGCTGTTGATACAACCGCCGCAGGTGATACCTTCACAGCTGCCCTTACAGTTGAATACCTGCGCACAGGCGGAGATATAATAAAGGCTTGCAGATATGCCAATGGAGCAGGTGCACTCAGCGCAACACGTCCCGGTGCTTACACCTCTATTCCGACAGACAAGGAAATCCGTCAGTTTATCCGTGAAAAAGAAAGCCTATAGGATAATAAAAACATTGTATTTTGATTGCACAGATGTTTGAGCAAGGCATCAGAATAAAAAGTTCAGGCAGTTTATGAGGAAAATTTTATGACACCAATAATAGTTTTAGGCTCAACAGGCTCAATCGGAACTCAGACCCTTGATGTTGCAAGACATCTCGGCTTAAAGGTTTCGGCGATTTCCGTCGGCTCAAATATAAAGCTTGCCGAAGCGCAAATCCGTGAGTTCAAGCCGGATATGTGTGCGGTGAGGGACACTTCTCTTGCCGACGAGCTCGCAAAAAACATTAAGGACACACGCACAAAAATTGTTTCGGGAGATGCCGCCGCATCGGAAGTTGCAAGCGTTTCATCAGGAGAAGTTGTTGTAGATGCAATCTCGGGTTTCTCCGGATTGTTTCCTGCAATTGAGGCGGTGAGAGCAGGCAAGAATCTTGCCATTGCCAATAAGGAATCTCTTGTTGCGGCAGGACCTATTCTTAAACGTGAAATTCAAAAGCATGGAGTTTATATGCTTCCTGTTGACAGCGAGCATTGTGCAATACACCAGTGTATTGACGGACGGAATAAGTCCGAGATTTCAAGGCTCATTATAACCGCATCCGGTGGAGCCTTTTTTGGAAGAACAAGCAGTGAACTTGAAAAGGCAACCCTTGCCGAGGCGTGCACACATCCAAATTGGAGCATGGGAAGAAAAATTACAATTGATAGTGCTTCTCTTGTCAATAAAGGTCTTGAACTCATTGAAGCGGTGAGACTCTTTGACATTCCCGAAGATAGGATTGATGTTGTTGTCCATAGGGAGAGCATAGTTCATTCCATGGCTGAGTTCAATGACGGAGCAATACTTGCCCAAATGGCTGTTCCCGATATGCGCCTTTGTATTCAGTATGCATTGACTTACCCCAAAAAAATTCATGGACAAACTCCACGCCTTAATCTTGCATCTGTTGGAAAACTAACATTTTATGACGTTGATTCGCAAGCTTTTCCGTCAGTTGAACTTGCAAGGCGTGCGATAAGAACAGGTGGAGTGCACCCATGTGTTTTCAATGCGGCAAATGAAGCGGCGGTTGAGCTTTTCTGCGACGGAAAAATCGGTTTTACCGACATTTTCAAAGCTATTTCAAAGGCTCTTGATAGATTTACCCCTGTTTCAGATGAGCAAATTAAAGACCTTGAAACAATTGTAGTTGCTGATAAAGAGGCAAGAAGCTTCGTTAAGAGCCTTGACTTCTGATCGTAGCAAAACGCATAATTTAACAAAAATCCCATATAATAAATTCTGAAATATGAATTTGATTTTGTTCAATAAATGCAAAAAAAGGAGCTTTCATGATAATATATATAATTATCGCCTTGCTTTTGTTCGGCGTGCTGACAATGGTCCATGAGCTTGGTCATTTTGTCACAGCGAAAATTTTCGGTGTTGGTATCAATGAGTTTTCAATAGGCATGGGACCTGCACTTTATTCACGTCTTGGAAAGGATGGGGTTAAATATTCATTGCGCGCTCTTCCCATTGGAGGATATGTTTCAATGGTTGGCGAGGACGATGAGGTTGTGGCGGAGCTTTCCGATAAGGCTCTCAATAAAAAGCCGTGGTGGCAAAGGCTGATTGTTCTTTCCGCAGGTTCTTTTATGAACCTGATTCTTGGAATTGTTGTCATGACGGTGATTGTTTCGGGACTTGAAAGCTTTCCGACAAACGTTGTGTCAGATATAAATGTTGTAAGCCGTGAAACCGGTGAAAAATTCACGGAATTTTGCGGCATAATTCCCGGCGACGAAATCATAAAAATCGGTGGCGAGAGGGTTTACGTTTACACCGACACAGTATATGAAATAATGCGATGTGGTGCAGAGCCGACTGATGTCACGGTCGTGCGAAACGGAAAGAACGTGATAATTCCAAACGTTAATTTCCCAACTTATAATGAGGGCGGACTTGTCTTTGGGAATGCAGCGTTTTTTGTCCCCGAAATTGTTCCTCAAAGCTTTGGAACTGCGGCGTCTCAATCGTTTTTCCGTTCAATCGGAACGATTCGCATGATATGGTCGTCGCTTGTTGACACAATAAGCGGAAGGTATGGAACAGAAGCAATTTCCGGTCCTGTCGGAATTGTGAATGAAATCAGCGAAACAGCAAAGCTTGGCTTTTCGCAACTCATGTATTTCTTTGTCCTCATAAGCATGAATGTCGGAATTTTCAATCTTCTTCCGCTTCCTGCGCTTGATGGCGGTCGAATTGTTTTTGTGCTTGTTGAAGCAATACGGCGCAAACCCATAAAACCCGAATATGAGGGATATGTTCATCTTGCCGGAATGGCGGTGCTTATGTGTTTTGTGTTGTTTGTAACCTATAATGACATTATGAGACTTATTAAGTAGAACAAATTAAAGCGTTTTTAGCTAATGCTTGAAAACCACGTCAGACCAATATAATTAAGGTGTGCTTGCAAACAACGGCACACCTTAAAATAGAATTTAAGAGGATAGCAAAATGTACACTCACAGAAGAAAAACAAAGCAAGTTAAAATAGGAAATACCTTTATCGGCGGAGCAAATCCGATTGCCATTCAGTCGATGACCTTTTCAAAAACCGCCGAAAAAGAAAAGACACTCGAGCAGATTCTCTCTCTTGAAAAAGTCGGCTGTGATATTGTCAGATTTGCCGTTTCAAGCGAAGAAGAAGCGAGAAACATCTCCTATTTCAAGGAAAATTCAAACGTTGCACTTGTTGCTGATATACAGTTCAGCTATAAGCTTGCCCTTGCGTGCGTTGAAAACGGAATTGACAAAATACGCCTGAATCCCGGAAATATTGGCGGTGAGGAAAGAGTAAAAGCTGTTGCAACAGCGTGCAAAAACAAGGGAATACCGATAAGAATAGGCGTAAATGCCGGTTCTCTTGAAAAAGAGCTTTTGGCAAAATACGGTGCACCAACACCCGATGCACTTGCAGAGAGCGCAATGAATCACATAAAACTTCTTGAGAAGTTCGATTTTGACGACATCGTTGTTTCAATAAAATCCTCGGATGTTAGAAATACAATACTTGCGAACCGAAAGTTTGCTCAAATGTGTGATTATCCGATTCACCTTGGTCTTACCGAAGCAGGAACAGAGCGCATGGGACTTATAAAATCGAGTGCGGCTCTTGGATCTCTTCTCTGCGATGGCATCGGCGACACAATCCGCATTTCTCTAACCGCTGATGTTGAACGCGAGGTTCATGCCGCAAAAGATTTGCTTGTTGCCCTTGGTCTTCGTTCAGGCGTGAAAATTGTTTCCTGTCCCACTTGTTCTCGCACCTGCATTGACCTTATAGCCATTGCCGAAAAGCTTGGAGAACGTCTCAAGGGCTGTGACAAGGATTTAACCGTTGCGGTCATGGGATGCGCTGTAAATGGGCCGGGAGAGGCAAGGGAAGCCGACATTGGTATTGCCGGAGGAAAAGGCGAAGCACTTCTTTTCAAAAAGGGACAGACAATTCGCTGTATCCCCGAAAACGAAATCATTGACACCCTCGTTTCTGAAATTGAAAAAATGTAGTTCAGCTATTTGTAAGTCAAATACATATGCTAACATAGGATTTTAATTTGTTGCATTTACGATAAAGTGATTTCCTGAAAACATAACAGATAAAAAATGAGATTAAATAAACTGCCCCCGAACTCATGTCAATAGAGTTCAGGGGCAATTTTGCATAATTAGCTTATTCCTCGCAGTCAAAAATATCAATCCACACAAGATCTTCATCATCAGTGAAAACCTTGCACTTTTTATTACCGTTTATATTGTAAACACCTTGAGTTTCATCAAAGCCAAAACCTTCAGCACATTCATGAATAATGCCTGCCGCCTCGTTTTCGCTGACTTCTCTCATGGCGCACTTGTCGTAATCATATTCACGCATAAAGCGGTAAACATCGTTGACTTGTTGCGCAAACACTTTTACAGTACCATCTTCTTTTGAACGGCAGAAACGGAATACTTCCTTTTCAGTAATGGCAAAATCTTCGAGATCATATTTTTCGCTGTAATGCAGCGAGCCAAGCGGCACTCTGTTTTCAAGGTCAACCTCCCAAAGAATACCTGCATCGGTGTGAATATATGCCCTGCCGTTTTTGGTAACCCTGAATCCTCCGTCAACAACCCTTCCGCACGCAACGCAAAATGGAACGTGTACTTTGTCATATTCACCGAAGGCTTTTCGGGGCAAAAGGGGGATAATTGCATCGGGGGAAGGCGAAAGGCTTCCGGTGTCATGGTCGAATGTGGAAACCGTGATATGTGAGTCCGAAAAATCAAGAACTCGTGTGTGGTGCTGTCCGTCCCTTGAGGCTTTGACGGGGGAGCCAACCATCATGTATGTAACGCCGTCCTTGACGTTAGTGCTTTTTTTGTGGTTATGTCCAACATGATAGTGACCGCAAAGCCAAAGAACAACATTTCGGTTTTCCCTTGCAAGCGTTGCCCAACGATTGATGTCGTGGTCCTGGTCCATGTAAGCATTTCCTGCACGAACGTGTACAGACGGAACACAAAGCATTTCTGCACCTGCAGGAGGTGCATGGGTAACTATAATTACAGGACAATCCGGGTCTTTTGAAACTTCTGTTTTTAAAGCATCGAATTTGTTATCATCAACATGACATTCATGGAAGAAAACGTAGTCTGCCTTGCTCTGCGGATTGAGATGTACGCAGGCAATTTTTGCACAGGGAGATTTGCAGTTATCGTCGGCAAAAATTTCAATTGTTTCGTTGTCCGGAGCGTGGCCAAAGGCTTTCTCGAAATTTGTGCTTATTGTGCCCGGTGAGAATCTGTATTCTCCCGATTCATACTGTATGTCGTGATTTCCGAGAAGAGGTATAAATTTACGACACTTCACAGCTTTAAATGCATCTGCAATTTCCTTAAAGGATTCATAAGCGCCGAATCCGTTCCATGTGCCGTAATCTCCAACGGTAATAACGTAGTCGGGCGAAAGTTCATTTATCTGCAAAGCAACTTTTTTTACACTTTCAAAAGTGTCATTCTGCAGGTCACCGACAATTGTAACTCTCATTCTGTTTCTCCTTTGCGATGAGATTCAAGTAGAAGTATAACACAATTTAAGTGTATTGTCAAGGAAAAATAAGAAAATTGAAAAGTGCAAACAAATGTGATTATTTCATTGACAAACAGATAAAAGGGTGATATAATATGTGCATGGATTTCAGAAAAAGTAATTCAAAAATGAGGTGACAAAAAATGGATGCAAATAACACGACCATTAGATTTTTTGGCTCAACAGCCTGCCTTTTTGACAAAGGTGATGACACACCAAGTTTTCTTATCAATGACAAATATCTTTTTGACACGGGTTTTTCTCTGATTTCCAATTTAAAAAATGCCGATGTTGACCCCACATCAATAAAGTATCTGTTCTTTACTCATATGCATCACGATCATTACATGGCTTTGCCGCAGCTTCTTTTTTACTTTCTTCAGACCGGCAAAAAGCTTGAAGAACTAACAATTATCGGGCCGTCTGCCGACGTTGAGCGTGTAACAAAAAATGCAATGGAGTTTTTAGAGGCTAAAAAATGCTGGAAAACCGAAGGACCGGTTGTGATCCCCCTTGATGATTTCGGTACATATGAAACTGAGGATATGTATTTTGAAACAATTCCTGCCATTCATGGAGTTCAGGCGTTCAGTTATCGTATAACCGACAAACGAAACGGAAAAGTGATTTGTGCAACGGGAGATACAGCTCTCAATCCTAATCTCGAAATTTTCTTCTCAGGTTGTGATACACTCATCCATGAGGTATCTCTTGGCATGAGCAACAATCCTCTTGGCGGAAAGAATCCTCATGGTCATTCGGCGGTGTGCGAAGCGGTTAACCTTGCGAAAAACACCGGCGCAAAGAGACTTTTCTTTGTACACCTTTCACGTTTACTCAAAGAACAGGTTTATGAATATTGCAAGGAAAATAATCTAACCTGTGAATACTCGTTCCCAAATCTTTTAGAGGAGTACAGAGTATAAAATCCTATAAACAAAATACATTCAAAAACGCCGATGCTTAAAGATCGGCGTTTTCTTGTTAATGCGACAACGACCAAATTATATAAGCAACAGATTTGTGCATAAAAATTGAATAAAGCTGATACTTATTGCGTTTTGTTTCCTGGATGATGACCTGACACTTTAAACTCAATGGGATTTTTTCCAATCTCTCTTTTGAAGCATTGAGAAAAGTAAGCAGGGGAGGAAAAACCGAGGTCGACCGAAACTTCCTCAACGCTTTGTCCGCTAAGAAGCAATTTCTTTGCCTTTTCAAGCTTCATTTCCAAAAAGTAAGATTTTACTCCCACGCCCTTTCCTGCACATTCCGAAAAGGCATTTTTGAGCGTTGTTGTACACACACCGCACTTTCTGGCAATGTCCGAAACCGAAAGCGGATAGCTTATGTTATCGTTCATAACACGCACAGCCTTGCGGTAAACCCATGGGTTTCCGCCTGTTGCAAGCTCAGGTACACTCGTTTTGCCTGATAGCCTTATAAACAGCGCTTCAAGGAGCTTCAGGCAAACTTCCGAACCTATTCCACATCTGTTTACCTCGTCGTCAATCACTTTTACTATTGAAATATCGCTTTCCGTTAACTCAAAAACAACTGCGTTTGTCATTCCCGAATTTGATTTTTCACTTTTATTGTTGCCGAAGAAACCCGTTTCAATGTCATCTGAAGAAGAAACAAAGTGAAGAGAAATAAACTCAGTAATGTCGTTTGAAACAACGCAGTTACGGTGAAATACTCCCGGCTTCCACATCGCAAGTTCTCCCGGATTAAGCTTGAAAACGTTGTCATCGCAGGTTATCTCAAGACAACCATTAAAAACAATGTTTACCTCATAGCTGTTGTGGCGGTGTCCGGAAAACCTGTATGTGTTGTCATGATTGAGATGATAGAATCGCTCAAGGCTGTCAATTTTCATTTTTATCTTTCCTCTTATTAAAATATGACCAAAAACTAAAATAATATGCCTGAAATCGCATTTACAATGCAATATATTTAGATTATAATATATTTACAAACGTATTTCAACATTATTATTTAAATAATTTCAGGAGGTTTAAAAATGGAATTACGAGTAAAGTTTCTTCCCGGCGAATACTTTTGGGGCGGTGCAACTGTTTTCGGAACAGATATGCCCATCAAAGCTGACAGTGTTTATGAAAGGGAATTTCGTATAGAACCCCGCAATCAGATGACTCCTCTCTTCCTTTCAAACAAAGGACGTTATATATGGAGTGACAACACTTTTAAGGTGTGGGTTGAAAACGGCGAGCTTTGCTTCGACAGTATTGAGGAAATAAAGCTTTACGAGGCAGGTACTTGCCTCAGGGATGCATATCTTCATGCAATGAAAAACCATTTTCCCTTTGATTTTGGCGGAAAGACTCTTCCCCGTGAATTTTTCAAAACCGCGCAGTATAACACCTGGATGGAGTTTACTTATGACCCCAGACAAGAGAGCGTGCTTGAATACGCACGCAACATTATAAGCCATGGCTTTGAGCCGGGTATCCTCATTATCGACGAGGGCTGGCACACACGTTATGGCCTTTGGGAGTGGGACTTCCACAAATTCCCCGATCCTAAAGCCATGATTGATGAGCTTCACAAAATGGGTTTTATTGTTATGCTTTGGGTTACTCCCCTTGTTACCTCCGACGGTAAAGCTTTTCAGACCGCAATCCGCAAGGATTTCAATCCTGAAAGCTGGGACAAGATTTTCCTCAGAAACAAAGAGGGAGAGGTTGCAATTGTTCCGTGGTGGAACGGATTTTCCGCAATTCTTGACTTCCGCAAGGAGTGCGACAGAGAGTTTCTTGATTCCAAGCTGCAGAAGCTTATGAAGGAGTATGGCGTTGACGGATTTAAGTTTGACGGTGGTGCTTACAATATGTACCGCCCCGGAAGAATGATTAACGGAACGCCCTGTGAGGATCATGACCCCAAAGCACTCAATATTGCATGGAATGAGTTTGGTGCAAGATATAAGTTCCACGAGTATAAAGACACCTTCATGGGAATGGGTAAGCTGACCATTCAGCGACTTTGCGACAGAGGACACCGTTGGGAACGTGACGGCATAAATACAATTATTCCCTGTTCCATTATGCAGGGTATTATGGGTTATCCTTTTATCTGTCCCGACATGATAGGCGGCGGAGAGTGGAGCTTCAACGAAATGCCGGGCTTTAAGATTGACGAGGAGCTGTTTATCAGAATGGCTCAGGTATCCGCACTTTTCCCCATGATGCAGTTCAGTTGGGCACCCTGGAGAGCTCTGTCCGAGGAATCCTATAAGATAGTTGCAGAGGCGGCTCAACTTCACAAACGAATGGCAGACGAAATCATCTCATACGTTGCTGATGCGGAAAAGACCGGTGAGCCTGTACTGCGCAGCCTTGAATACAACGATCCCGGTAACGGATATGAGGAAATCGTTGACGAGTATATGGTTGGAAAGGATATCCTTGTTTGCCCCATTGTCACAAAGGGAACTTTTGAAAAGGATGTTGTTTTCCCCGAGGGTACATGGAAAGATGAGGATGGAAACATTTATGAGGGCAGAAGTGTCATAAGAGTAGCTTCTCCGCTTAACAAGATTCTCTGGTATAGACGAGTAAAGTAAGTTGAATAAAGTCAAAAACGGTCTGCACGCATTTGAGTGCAGACCATTTTTGTGTGTCGTCTTAAGTAAGGGGTATTGCTTTGTTCAGAGCAAAAGAATAAATATAGCTGTTACGGACAGTGCCACCCGTCATTTCTTCAATTGCACGTTTGTAAAACTCCATCTGAAATCTGTGGCGTTCAATGAGGGTGAGCTCAGCATTTTCTCCGCTTACCGCATCTGTTTTGAAGTCAATAAGTGTGTAAGTTCCGTCATCGTTCAAGCAGAAACAGTCAATAACACCCTGAACAAGAACAAAATCTTCACTGTTTTCAGAATTGTGTCCGAAATCGCTTGTCGGCACGCTCAAGTTGAAGCGGCGTTCACGATAAACACGTTTAGCATTTGAAATGACATTTTTGTAAAAGATGCCGTTGAAAAATCGTTCAATTCTCTGGTAGTTTAACAGAGAAAGTTGACGTTTTGTTATAAATTTCTGTTCACATAGTCGGTTTGCCTCGCTTTCAATGTAACCTGCGGCACATTCTGAAAAATTGCAGAACTGCATGAAAACATGAAGTGCAGTACCTCGCTCGGCTCCTGTTGCGCCTGCCGCATCGATCGCATTTTTCATGAAATCAGGCATCTCCTTGATTTCGGTTTCGGGCTCGGTTTCATCTTTTCCAAGCTCGTCCATAAGACCATATTTAAGGTTTGAAACGGAAAGCTTGGCAGGTATTAGCGAGCAAGAAGAATCATATCTGAAATCAATAATTTCACGAATGTAACCAAGAGCTTCGTCAACAGCATCCTGTGAAACCGAATCATCACCCACATTTTTGGTTGTGTCAGATTTTCTTCTTTCTTCACCCTGGTTAATCACAGGTGTGGCAACATAACCAACAAGCATTTTGTCATTTATGGCAGGTTCATCCGGGTCATAAACAACGCCACCGCAAATTGAGTTAAAAACGTCGTCCGGACAAAGAGCAAGAAGCCATGTCATGCAGTTGTCCGCATGGTTAATTACGGATTTAACCGAGCCACCGCAACGTGCAATGTCGCATTTTTCGATGGCTTTAAGACAGGCTCTGCCACCTCCCACAAGATACAGACGCTCTTTAGCCCGGGTCATTGCAACGTACAAAAGACGTTTTTCTTCTTCAAGCATATCCGTTCGCTCTGCAAACATAATCGCTCTCCTGAAAGGCGTTTCAACGGAAACATAGCCGTTGTCCGTGGGATAAAAGGTATTGCCGGGAAAATTTTTCAGCTTAAGTCCAACACCGTTGCTGTCGCTTTTGACAAGGGGAGTGCGCTCATCTTCGGTGTTGAATTTTTTCCCGAGAGCAGTCACAAAACAAATCGGAAATTCAAGTCCTTTTGAACGGTGAATACTCATGAGTGTCACAGCATTTTCACTTGAGGGAGCTCTGGCACTTTTGCCAACGCTGTTCATGTCTTCAAGGAAGCCGAGATATGCTGAAAGACCTCTGAAAGAGGTTTTTTCATAACTTCGGGCATATTCATAGAGTGTTATCAGATTCTCCTTTTTGTCGGAGCTTTCGGCAGCAATGATGTTGAGAAGTCCTGTATCATCATAAAGATATGTGATAAGGCGGTCGGTGGACATACCTCTTGACATGGCACGGTAGCAGTTGATTTTTTCAACAAACCCCAATACCTTTTTGCCAAGCTCACAGTCTTTGTTCTGCTCACCATATGTGCACACACATCCCCAGAAAGAGGTGCTTCGTGATGACATTCTTATTTCTGTAAGTTCATCGTCGCTAAAGAAAAACAGCTTCGATCGCATAAGGCCTGCTGTGTAAATATCACGTTCGGGATTGTCAACCGTGTTGAAAAGACATAGTGCAAGAAGAACTTCCGGCTTAGAAAAGAAATCGTCCGGAGCATCGCTTGTAAGCGGAACTCCGCAAAGCTCAAAGGCACGACGATAGCTTTTTGAAAGGGTGTTAGCACTTCGTGCAAGGATGGCGATGTCACGATATTCATAAAGGTTTCCGTCGGAATCAGTGAATTTGGGATTGCCGACAATTTCCTTGATTTTTTGTGCTGTGAAAAGAGCCTCGGCATCAAGCTCTTCGCCTGATTGCGAGCTTTCGGAGTCATTATTTTCCACATCATTTGCGTCGTTTATAGACGGCAGAACGGCAATAATTTCGCAAGGTGCAGTTGTTTTTTTGCTTTCGATTTTAGAATAAATCAGATTGTCTGCTTCATCATAATCACTCATCAGACGTGAAAAAATATAATTCGTGAGGTCAATAACGTTTTCTGAGCATCTGAAGTTGTTGGAAAGATAAAGCTTGTGTGCGCTTGTCTTTTGGGAATCGGAGCTATCAATGTGAGGATAATTTTTTATGTAGTCAGAGAAAATGCCCGGTTTTGCACCACGAAAACGGTAAATACTCTGCTTAAGGTCTCCGACGAGAAAGCGGTTGCACTCAGTTTCGGCGTCGCTTCCTTGACAAATGCGATAGGAACAAATTGCCCGAAAAATCTCGTCCTGCAATGGGTTTACATCCTGATATTCGTCGATGTAGATTTCGGCTATACCCTCGGCAAATTTTTTTGCAAGCTCAGTTCTCAACGGTACCTCGCCGGAATAGTCCACCAAGAGAGAGAGAGCCATATGCTCAAGGTCACTGTAATCAAGTATGCCTTTTTCAGCTTTTGAAGCAGAGTATTCCGCATCAAGACGAACAAGAATCTGCTTCATTTCGCCAAGAATAAGAGAACACTCATGGGCAGCATTTTGAACACATTCTACTCTTGCACCAAAGTATCTTTGTGTTGCCTCGGAAAAATCCTTCCAGGCTTTCGTGCGGCTGTTTTGCACTTGATTTTTCAGATCTTCATCAGAACATCCTCTTATCGGGCGCAAACGGCTTCTCTCAACACCATTGAGAGATTTTTGAACTTCTTCATAGGATTTGCAACCAACAACAGCACAGAAATCTTTCATTGCCTCTGCTTCTTTTTCAAATGTTTCCGCATAAGCTTCGTAAACGTCTGTGGCAATATCCATTTGTAAAACCGCTTCGTTGAGAGCATCTGCCGCATTTTCAATTTCAAATGAGGCTGCTGCAACACACATTTTTCCAAACTCTGTGTCAAGAAAATTATCATTTTCTGAAACCTCGTCATACATTTGAATGCATCTGTCG
>JAZQKV010000076.1:0-11951 GCA_045542335.1 Eubacteriales bacterium | reverse complement strand
TTTTTTTGACACCCCTCTTTATCTTGCAAGGAGCTTTGTGATTCAGGGACTTGTTAAGATATGGTCGCTTCTCCCGATATTTTAAAATGTGAAAAAAGTCTTTTCAATTAAAATGAAAGTTGATAATAAATATGGATAATAATAAAATGCCTGTTCCCGAGGAAGCTGACAAAGCGGTCCAGCTTGACTTTGAGGAGGGTGAAGCCAACATTTCGGACAACCCTGATGCGCTTACCTTTTCTCTTGAGGAAGTTTTCGAGGGACCTCTTGATTTGCTTCTTGCTCTTATTGCAAAAAACAAGGTCAACATTTATGATATTCCAATTTCGCTTATTTTTGAGCAGTATATGGAATATATTGAGCGCATGAATATGCTCAATATGGAAGTGACCTCTGAATTTATTGTCATGGCGGCACAGCTCATGGTTATAAAATCAAGAATGCTTCTTCCAAAACTTGGCGACGATGAGGAAGACCCCCGTCAGGAACTTGTTGATATGCTTCTTGAACATCAAAGGGCAAAATCAACTGCCGAGGAGCTTCATGAACGTGAGCTTACTTATTCGGGAACTTACGAAAAACCCCCGGAAAAAATACCCGATGAGCCGGAATATTCTCTTAAACACGACATTCGTGTTCTCGAAGAAGCATTCCGCAGAGTTTACACAAGAAAAATTGAAATGGAAAGCCTCATTCCCATGGAAGAGCCTATTTCCGACCTTCTTACCGCAACTCGTCAGGTAAGTGTCGGAGAAAAGATTACCACTCTCATCAAGGGAATGAAAGTTGGCGAAAAGAAAACGCTTTGCAGCCTGTTTTTCCCGGCAGAGTCAAAGCATGAGCTTGTGGCAATATTTCTTGCTGTGCTTGAACTCATAAAGTCAAGGCGAGCTGTGGTGCATTATATCCACGAGGAGGACTGCGCCGATTGCGACATCGAGCTTATTTCCGACGAGGAGCTTGAATACTACGAAGAAATTGACTAATACGAAAAGGATGACTCAAAATGGGTGAAATTCAAACAAGGTTCAATGCTGAAAGCGGCGAGCAGATTGAAATATTTGATCTTGAATATCTTGTGCTTGCGGCAGAAGCGGTGCTTTTTGCAAACGGAAGTGCGGTTACCTTTGATAAAATTGCCTCTGCCATTGAAACGGAAGAGGACAAAATCCCCGAGATTCTTGCTGAACTGAAAAAACGTTACGATGCAAGGGAAACTCCAATCGAGCTTATTATAATGAAGGACTGCGCAGTTCTTGCAACAAAGTCAAGATTTCGTGATATTGTTCGCCGCGCCCTTGAGCAGAGAAAGAATCAGCCTCTTTCAAAGGCGGCTCTTGAAGTTCTTGCGGTTATTGCTTATCATCAGCCTGTCACACGAGCATTTATTGACAAGGTTCGTGGGGTTGAATCTCCGTCGGTTGTGGCAAACCTTGCCGAAAAGGGACTTATAGAGGAAAAGGGCAGACTTGATGCTCCCGGAAGACCTGTTCTTTATGGTACGACACCTGTGTTTCTGCGCACTTTTGGTCTTGCCTCTGTGGAAGATTTGCAGCCGCCGGTAATTGAGGGAGAGTTTTCCGACGGAATTGAGGACAGAATCGCCGAGGACGGAAAGTCTATGGCTTCGGTCGTCGGTTCGACGGTTGATTTTCTTGCAGACATGGAATATGCCGAAAAAAGGGCTGCCCGTGTTGAAGCGGAGCTTGCGGCACACAAGGAGAGTCTTGCGGGACAGGCGGACACGGAAGATTATGGTGGAGAAGAGTTCCTGACAGATGCCGATATGGGAATTTCCGAGGAAATGGCGGATGTTTCCGAAGGTGACGAGAATTAAAGGTAAACAAATAAACTTACATAAAACCGAAAGGAAGAAGAAAAATGAAAGTATATGTATCCTGCGACCACGCTGCAATTGACCTTAAAAATGAGCTTTGCGCTCACATCAACGAAAAGTGGGGCGAGGCGGTTGACCTTGGTATAAACCACGGTGAAAAAATTGACTATCCTGTTGCCGCTAAAAGAGTTGGCGATGCAGTTCTTTCTGACGAGGGAAGCGTTGGTCTTCTCATCTGCGGAACGGGAATCGGAATGTCCATGGCTGCAAACAAAGTGAAAGGTATCCGTGCGGCGGCTGTCAGTGAGCCTTACAGCGCACGCTTGACAAGACAGCACAACAATGCAAATGTCCTTTGTATGGGAGCAAGAGTTGTTGGTTCGGAGCTTGCAAAAATGATTCTTGACGAATATCTCGGCGCAGAATTTGAGGGCGGTCGCCATGCTAACAGAGTTGACCTGATTACAAAAATTGAAAACGGTGAGCTTTGATTGAAAATTTCAGGTTAAGTAATATAGGTTTTAAAAGGTAAAACCATAATAGAAAGGACTCCGCAAAACGTCTGATGAACAAAAATGCAATAAAAATTCTTGCCGTCGGCGATGTCGTTGGCGAGTGCGGAACGGCGTATATAAAGGAAAACCTTTGGAGAATCCGCAAAGAACATAATATTGACATGACGGTTCTAAACGGTGAAAATGCCGCTGTTTCAAACGGCATTGACCCCGAAACTGCCGAAACACTTTTTGCTTCGGGTGCCGACGTAATAACAAGCGGCAACCATATATGGCAGAAAAAATCTGTCTATGGCTATATTGAAAACACTCCGAATCTTTTGCGCCCGGTGAATTATCCGCCGTCATGTCCCGGAAGCGGATACACGGTTTTTGATTGCAACGGCTATAAAGTGCTGTGCATTTCGGTGCTCGGAACGGTTTATCTTGATTCACTTGAATCACCTTTTGTGGCGGTGGAGCGTGTTCTTGAACGGGAAAAGGGCGAATTTGACTTTGCTGTGTGCGATATTCACGCTGAAGCTACATCGGAAAAGATTGCCTTTGGCTATAATTTTGACGGAAGAATCTCGGCAATTTTCGGAACACATACCCATGTCCAGACTGCCGACAACCATATACTTCCCGGCGGAACAGGTTATATTACCGACCTTGGTATGACCGGCCCTTCGCTTTCTGTTATCGGCATGAAAACCGAAAATGTGCTCACTCGCTTTGTTTCAAAAATGCCTGCACGCTATGAGGAGGGCGAGGGAAGCCCCATGTTTAATGCCTGCATTTTCTCTGTTGAAACCTCGTCAGGCAGCTTTAAAACAACCGAAACCCAAAGACTTTATTTTTGATATGACAAAGATTTCAAGCTAAAAGACACAAAAAAATCCATATATGTTTACATTTGAAGCGTTTTTTTTGCTTGCAAAAATGAAAAATGTGTGGTATAATAACGTTTGTCTAAAAAGTGTGCGCCAAATCGTACACGTTATGGAGGTATAAAGAAATGAAAGAAGCAATCCATCCTGAGTATGTTGAGTCTGTTGTAAAGTGTGCTTGTGGCGAAACTTTCACAACAAAGTCCACAAAGAGCGAGCTTCGTGTTGAAATTTGCTCCAAGTGCCATCCTTTCTTCACCGGCAAACAGAAGTTTGTTGATGCAGGCGGTAGAGTGGACAAGTTCAAGAAGAAGTTCAACCTCGACTAATTCTCAAAAGATGTACAAAATTACGACACGGTTTCCGTGTCGTTTTTTGTTTTGCGGTTCACTTGAATATATGATGCCGGAAATTGTCTGCGATGTTGTTTATATATCCTCTGGTTTTTCAGGTGAAATAAACAGGGTATTTGCAAAAATGTCGAAAATGTAAAATGTTGTCGCAATTTGAAAAAGGACTTTACAAACGACAAAAAATGTGATATACTGCATATGGTAAAAAAATGAGCTAATGAGTAATCTTTAATCGGTACAGAGATGCCGCAAGATTTGACACTTCAGCAATGCCGTCATGCGGATAGGTGCGCTCTGCCGATAAAGCAATCATGTGCTTGTGTCGGGCAGAGTTTTTTGTTGCCCGTTCCGCTGCAAAGGAGAGAGATTGCCGTGACCCTCAAAGCCGCCATAATGGACGAAAATGCATTGCGACGGGCGATGATGAGAATTGCCCACGAGATAACCGAAGCAAACAACGGCGCAAAGGATATTATTGTCCTGGGTATCAAACGCCGTGGCGTTGAGCTTGGCAAAATGATATGCGAGAATATTGCAAAAATAGAGGGTAAGAGCGAGAGCGATATTCCCTTTGCAACGCTTGATATTTCGTCTTATCGCGACGATCTCGAAAAAACAGGTGAATTGCTTCACAAAGGAGCAGGCTTTTCGGGAAATATTGAAGTTGACGGAAAAACCGTGATTGTTGTTGACGATGTTATTTACACGGGAAGAACCGCAAGAGCCGCCATAGAAGCTGTTTTTTCTGTTGGCAGACCTTCGAGGATTCAGCTTGCAATTCTCATTGACCGCGGGCACAGAGAGCTTCCTATAAGAGCTGATTTTGTCGGCAAAAATGTGCCTACGTCAAAATCCGAATTTATAAGCGTGAAAATGCCGGAATATGACGGCAAGTGTTGCGCCGAGCTTTACGGCGAATGACACAAGCTGAATGATTTGTAAATTCCCGCAGGATGCGGTAAAATAAAAATGGCGTGGGTAAAACCGTGCCGAAGAAAGGAGGGTCTGGAATCAGACTCATTAAGAGCTTGTATTTCAGACAAGATAAAAATGGAGAATAAGAAAATTCCCACCTCGATACCTCAGGACGGTATCTATGACGCAAAGACCCTTGGTGTACCCAAGATGTTGGTGCTCGGCTTCCAGCATATGTTCGCAATGTTCGGCGCAACAGTGCTTGTTCCGCTTCTCACAGGTCTTGACATTGCTACAACACTTCTCTGGGCAGGTCTTGGCACACTTCTTTTCCACCTTCTCACAAAGGGCAAGGTTCCCGCATTCCTCGGTTCATCTTTCGCATTTCTCGGCGGTTATGGCGCAATTGCTCCTCTTGCAGGCAACGGAACAATGACTCAGGAACAGCTTCTTCCCTATGCTTGCCTTGGCGTTGCTGTTGCAGGTCTTCTTTACCTCGTTGTTGCAGCTCTTATTAAAGCTGTCGGCATAACAAAGGTAATGCGTTTCTTCCCCCCTGTTGTAACAGGTCCTATCATTATTGCAATCGGTCTTTCTCTTTGCGGAAGCGCAAAGGCTAACTGCGATGCAAACTGGCTCCTCGCACTCTGCGCACTTGCAATTGTTATTATCTTCAATATCTGGGGCAAGGGCATGGCTAAGATTATCCCCATTCTCCTTGGCGTTGTTGGTTCTTTTGTAATTGCAATAGTTCTTGCTCTTGTTTGGGGCGAAACAATTACAGCTGCAGACGGAGCTCAGTATATCGCTATTGCAGGCAAGGAAAACCTCAAGATTTTCTCTGTTGCAGCTCTTGACCAGCTCAAGAACGCAGCATGGATCGGCTTCCCCATTAAGTGGAGCCACACAGTATTCGGCGGCGTAGACTTCGGTAACGTTGCTCTTGTCCTCAGCTCTATCATTGCAATTGCACCCATCGCACTTGCAACTATGATGGAACACATTGGTGACATTTCCGCTATTTCCTCAACAACAAAGAAAAACTTCATTGAGGAACCCGGTCTTCACAGAACACTTCTCGGCGACGGTCTTGCAACAACACTTGCATCCCTCTTTGGTGGCCCTGCAAACACAACCTACGGCGAAAACACAGGCGTGCTTGCGCTCTCCAAGGTTTATGACCCCGTTGTTATCAGAATTGCGGCAGTTATCGCAGTTGTTCTTTCCTTCTGCCCCAAGTTTGCTGCAATTGTAAACCTTATCCCTACAGCTGTTATCGGCGGTGTCTCCTTCATCCTTTACGGCATGATTTCCGCAATCGGTATCAGAAACCTTGTTGAAAATCAGATTGATTTCTCCAAGAGCAGAAACCTCATCATCACAGCTGTTATCCTCGTATGCGCACTCAGCGGCGTTGCTATTCCGATTCCCGGAACATCTGCAAGCATCACATCTCTTGCAGTTGCTTCCATTGCAGGTATCGTTCTCAACATAATCTTCCCCGCTTCCGACTATGTTGAAAAGGCAAAGGAAGATGACAAGCATATGCCTAAGGGTAATACATATAACGTATAATTTTTCAAATGCAAATCAAATACCGCCTCGTTTTACGGGGCGGTATTTTGTCATTTTATGGGAAAAATGTGGGTGTCAATATAGTGGCAAGGTTTCCTTATTATCTGTGTTGTCGCTTGAAACACGGTATTTGCTTGGTGTGATACCCGTCACTTTTTTAAAGGTTTTTGTGAAGTGCGGCAAATCGGAAAATCCAACCATTGCGGCGATTTCTTTTACGCTTATATTGCTTGAACGCAGTATTTCCATTGCCATGTTTATGCGGTAATTCAATAAAAATGTGTGCAGGGAAACGCCGGAGTTTTGCCTGAAAATCCGATTTATATAAACGGGGTTCATGTAAAAAACCTCGGAAAGGCTTTCGTAAGAAATTTCCTTGTCATAGTTGCATTGAATGTATTGAATAATGTCTCGGGTAAGTGTAAGATTGCGATTTCCGGAATACTCTTTTTCCGAGTTTACTCCCCTTACAATACTTATCAATACCGATTTGAATACGCAGGACAACAATTCACACCTGTAATAATCGTCAGCAACGTTAAATTCCGTTGTAAGTAACCTGAGCCTTGACTCGATTGAGGTGGCATTAGCAAGAACAATCGGGAAGTTGAGCATTTTTGCGTCGGTAATTTCAATTGATTCGAGTATGTCCTTGTCAGAAAACTTATCCGAATGAATGGGGTGAAACGGACTTTTGATGTGTTTGAAATTCTGGGTGTAGTCAAAATTTACACATAGAGATTCAAGTGAGTATCCCTCGTCGGGTTGCCATATATACCTTGTGCCTGCCTTGAATAACACGACACTTCCGGGAGAAAGATTGTAAACCTTGCCTTCGATTGTCATGCTACCCTTGCCGGAAAATATGTAGAATAACCGACAATCCAAGCTTCGCAGCTCATAAAACACATCATATTTTGCACTGCTGTTGAGCGTTGTTATAATCGCCTGACGCACAAACGGAGTTGCTTCTTTTAACAGCATTGTTTTCACCACCCAAAGGATATGTCAAGTCGATTTTTCACACATTCCGACTCTGCTACATATTATCACACATCACCCCTCTTGTCAACGGAAAAACACAAGTATTTCAAGCTCGTTTGCTGAAAATTCACACATTATAAAACATCATAAAAGTATGAAAAACACAAATTTTTGTTTAATTTACACATTTACACAAACGCACGCCCGGATTATAATAAAATCAGATAAAAGCCAAAGGAAGTGATTGGTTGAAGACCCTGATAACCGATATTCAGCGTTTTTCTTTAAGCGACGGAGCCGGCATAAGAACAACCGTGTTTTTCAAGGGCTGTAATATGAAATGTGAATGGTGTCATAACCCTGAAACAATATCCGCAAAAAATGAGCTTATGTTTTGTGAAAACAAGTGTATAGGATGCGGAAAATGCTTTGAGATATGTCCAAAAGGAGCTCATAAAATGATGGAAAATGGTCATGTTATTGACCGCAGTTTGTGCGTATCCTGCGGAAAATGTGCCGGGGTATGCTATGCTGAAGCTCTCACAATGTGCGGCAAGGAAATGAGTGTTGAGGACATAATGAAGCAAATACGTCAGGATAAGGCTTATTATAAAAACAGCGGCGGAGGTGTCACGCTTTCGGGCGGTGAGGTGCTTTGCAACCTGGGTTTTGCCTCAGAGCTTGCTGAGGCGTGCCACGTTGAGGGGATAAACGTTGCCATTGAGTCAAATATCAGCTTTCCATTTGAGAAAATTGTGGGACTTTTGAAAAAGGTTGACCTTGTGATGTGCGACATAAAGCTGTTTGACGATGAGATGCACAAAAAATACACGGGTGTTTCCAATAAAAACATCCTTGAAAACATTGACAAGATTGATGCTTTGGGTATTCCCTTTATAGTCAGAACTCCCCTTATTCCCGGCGTTACCGACAGCATCGAAAATGTTGTCGCCATTGCAAATCACATTAAAGGCAGCAAAAATCTGATAAGGTATGAGCTTCTCAATTTCAACCCCCTCGGCGAGGGAAAATATAAGGGACTTAACAGGTGCAATGCTTTTGAGGATGCACGCCCATTGAAAGAAAATTACCTTGAAGCCATTGCAAAAGCTGTTGAAAAAACAGGCGTTGAACATAAAATTATTTAAGAAAATGGGGAATGCATGAGCAAACCGCCCCAAATTGTGCGTACAGTACAATTTGGGGCGGTAGCTTTAATTAAAGCATAGGAAAATCCTTGTTTTACGTTGCTTGTAGATTATTTGAAGTATCTCTTGAGAAGTCCTTCGAGGCCTCTGCCGTGACGAGCTTCGTCACAGAAATCCAATCAGAAAGCCTTTATTTATGCGGGTTTGCAGGCTTTCGGTGCTAAATTTGCCCACCGTTTGCCCACAAGAATTTTTTGCCCACAGATTGTTGTTGCATCTGTTTTATGGTCTTATTATGACATATTTTGTAGAATTTTGCAAGTTTTTTAATAAATTCAAACTGTATTTATCTCTTTAATTGAGCCAATAGAAGTTTACCATTATCAGACAATTCTATCATCTCAACTTGCTTGCCTTTTACTTCACTAGAAAAAATATTTATCAAATTTGATGAAAGCAATTGTACTTTAATCGTGTTGAACACATCTACTCCAACATGCAATGTATAGTATGATTTTTTGTATGTTTCTTTTAAAACTTCCTCAAAATCTTCTTTTGCATTTTCAATACTTTTACCTACAATTATTACAGGTCCTAATGCGCTAAAGACATCATTATATGTTATTTTAAGCATTTCGGAATATTGATTTTCCATAAATTGTTTCAATCCAGTAATGTTAATACTTAATTCCTTTGTTAGGTCAAGTGGAAACTTTTCTTCAGTTCTCATAGTTTGTTTTGTTTCTAGTTCTTCCTTTAGCTTCTTATTTTCTAACTCTAATTGAGATATTTTTAATTCAAATCTCTTAACATCTTCCACATTATCTGCTTTTATCCAGCCAATAAATTCTACTTCTTCTTTCAATTCTGTTAATGATTCAAATATTCCTATTTTTATATCTTTCAAATCATCAACAAATTTAACCATTTTAGATTCGACAATCTTTTTGAATTCGTCATAATATTCGATATGTTCATTTTCAACGAATTCTTTGTTTGTGGATCTTTTTACATCTAAATAATTGTCAGATAATACTATCGAAAATATTGGTTTGCCGTTTTCTAATGCATATTCATACTCTAACTGCGTATAGCTTTTTCGCGAACTTGACTCTATACTACCGTATCTTCCCCCGAGTATTAACATATAAATATCGGATTCGTCTATCCATTTCTTTATAGTTTCCCATTGGGATTTATTTCCAGCTTTAAACAGTTCCATTCCTGCTGGAATGTTATTACTACTAAGAATTGCTTCTACAGCAGCCTGACGTTCATCAATTAAATCTATATATGTTGATGAAATAAATATTTGTAATTTTTTCTTTGCCATATAATCATCCTTTCGTTTTATTACGTCTATTTTTCTTTAGTAACACCCTTAAACGGTGTACCATCTTGTTTAACATCCATAAATCTGCCAGTATCAGAATCACGTTTAACCCATTGATTTGTTTTAGGATTGTATGTCTGTGTTCTGTTTTTTACAGCACCGATTCTTCTGTTATCACCTGTTGGTGCATTTTTTGCCATCATTATTCACCTCTTTTCTTTACTTTTGATAATACTAATATTGTTTCAGAGCAAAAATAATCAGTATAAAGTCTTACTGCTATTTATAAAAGACCGGCTAGCGCCATTTTATAGCCTTTCAAGGCAGTTATATAACTCTGATTGCTTTTTCCTACTTTTTGAGGATCATAATCGCATAAACTTAAAATACCAACATAGTCTTCTACTATTTTTTTGAGATTTTCCTGCAAAAATTCCATTGGCGGAACTATCCACCTAATCACACTTCTACCATCAATAACCTGTTTCTCCATCAAGGACTGTAATCCATAAACCAAAGGTACTATAAACCCATCCGGGCTTAGTGTTTCTACCTTCTTGGCAGTAAATGGAGTCCTCTTCTCACGCCTTTTTGCATTTAAAGATTTTACCGCCGTTATACGACCATATTTTCCACCATCTGCATTATATAGAGTCGGAAAGCTTTCATATATATAATCATATAATTCGGGTATATCTGCGGCCACCTTTAAAGCAGAAGAAACTTCCGAATTCTTTAATTCTCTTCTATAATCTGAACTAGTTTCAAATGTCACATCAGGAGAACTCATAAGTTTTTCAAACTGTTTCAAACAAGCCCCTTTGCCGCTGTAAATTTTATTGGCTATAACGGGCTCGATGTTTTTTCCATCAATATCAGAAACAGTATCAACGAGTGATAAAGGGATCCATACAAGTGCTATTAAATCCTGAACTTTGATATCTCCTCCCTCATTGAGCTTCCATTCAATTCTGTCGCTAATATACGAATTAGATTCTGACATATAAGCTCTAAGAGTGTCAAAGTATCCCTTTTGATTTGACTTTGCGGAAAGCTGTAACTCGACATTGTTATTTCTTGCTGCACAAATTTCCAACAAATCATTTTTGAACGCTTCAACACATTCAAAATCTTCTGTATCACGAGGAACTAAAAGTTCGACAGGCACATAAAAATGAAGATCTTTTATTGTAGAATCGCTTTTAATTATTTCTAAATAATCATTAATAATTTCTCGATGATCTACCCACATTTTTTTAAATTCGCTCCATGTTTTTGCCCCTCTTGGCAAACTAATCCCAGCGGAATTCGTTGCTTTTGCAAGTATGTATAAACCTATAGCTAAAGTGTTATGACCACCGTCAAGAATTCCTTCTATTTCTGGATTATCAGGCGTTATCTTTAAACGTCCTCTGTCAAGTTTTTCGTATTGAGAAGAAGCTAAAAGAATTCCTTTTGTTTTAAAAGGAAAAACCTTAGAATCGTTTTCGATAGAATCTTGAATGGCATCTGTTACAGAGCCAGTTTTGGCTGATCTTGGGTTGGCTTCTAAATTTAGTCCATCAATGATTGGGATAATGAATTTTGCCTCAACAAGACCTACGATTTTGGTGATTTCTCCAACTGTTTGTTCGTTCGAATAATCGAACTTGATGATGATACTTTTTTTCATGTTTTTCTTCCTTTCTTGGAAGATCCTGAAAACAAAAAAGGACCAACAAACGTCGGTCCTAAAATACGTACATCTACACGCTTTATTGATCAAAGCGATAATATATCATAATATTTCCAGAACCTATCCAGGTAAAATATTTTTCCGTTCATAATCCAATGAACATAAAAATTATACCATATAAAACATATTTTGTCAAGACTTTTAGAAAAAATGTTATTTTGTCAAAAAATCCTTATTGTTTTATAAAACTTTCTGCTCTCAACTAAACAAGTTTTTAGAGTTCATAAACATTTTTGTGATTTTCGTAAACTATAAGCAATTAAAAGTCAAATACCTAGCTTTTCATCAATCGCCATTCTTGCCATATTCGCCATATGTCCTGTTATATGTGTATAATACTTCAATGTAAATTCAAGTTTCGAGTGTCCTAACATTTCCTGCACATACCTTGGACTTATCCCGCTTTCAGCTAATATAGTTGCGTATGTATGTCGTAGATTATGGAATTTGAACGGAATATGCAAATCATCTCTTATTATTCTTGCCAAAAACTTAATACTGTTATGTGTCAGCATTTCACCATTTTCTTTTACATTAATTAAATCATTTACCTCAATATAGTTTTCTTTTCAAAATTCACATCACGCCATCGAAGTCCCATACATTCACTTTCGCTGAGTCCGGTATTTAAGGCAATATAAAACGGTATTTTTACATTTGTGCTTTGAAGCCGTTTATACATAGTGG
>JAZQKV010000075.1:0-44206 GCA_045542335.1 Eubacteriales bacterium | reverse complement strand
CACAAACCGCAGGTTTTTGGACAAGTTTGCGAAGTAAGTGCCTACCTCATTGAGTGGCACTTTTGGCACAAACCGCAGGTTTGTGGACACGATAGCTGTGTGAAGCACAGCTATCGTCAGCTCCACTCTCTATCGTTTGCCCATTCTTTGTTCCATTCATCTGTGTTTTCCCACTGTCCCGGATATTTCTCATGAATATGCTCAGCTATAAGCTCCTCATTGAGTGCCTCAATTCCGAGACCGGGTTTTTCGGGTACTCTTGCAAAGCCATTTACAATGAGAGGGTTATCAATACCGTAAGCAAGGTTATTCCACCAGGGACAATCTGTTGAGTGGTACTCAACTGCAAGGACGTTCTGAATTGCTGCGGCACAATGAATTGCTGCCATGCAGGCAATGGGGCTTTCTGCCATATGAATCGCCATGGCAACGCCGTATTTATCGCACATATCGCCAAGCTTTTTCATTTCAAGGCAACCGCCCACCGTGAGCACGTCGGGGTGAATAACAGAAACTCCGCCACCTGCCATGAGAGGCTCAAAGTTTTCGTGCAAGTAGATGTCCTCACCTGTACATACGGGTACTGTTGTTGAATTTGCAATCTTTATGAAATGATTTGTGTAATGCCAGGGGGCAATATCCTCTATCCATGCGATATTGTATTTTTCGAGGCGACGTGCAAAGGCGATACAATCCTCAATTGCAATATGACCAAAATGGTCGATGGCAAGGGGAACTTCGTAGCCGATGACATCTCTTACCTCCTTGACGTAGTTTTCGAGGTAATCCATGCCCTTTTGTGTGAGGTGGATACCCGTTGCATGGTGAGGAATGGTAAAGGTTTCATAATTCTTGCCGAGCATCATATCCATGTCAATCGAGCCCTTCTGGTGGTTGATTGCTTTCATGGAATACTTCTTTATGTCCTCAAGGAAACCGATGGGGGCATTAAGACACCCCGGTTCATCAAGCATAAGCTCAATTCCAAGGTCCATTTTAAGGAATGTAAAGCCCATTTCCATACGCTTTTTAAGGGCGTGACCCATATCTGTACCTGTGTGTTTGCCGTCAACGTCGGTGTCGCAATACATTCTTACTGTATCACGGAATTTTCCGCCAAGAAGCTGATAAAGAGGAACGCCATAAGCCTTTCCTGCCAAGTCCCACAGAGCAACTTCAAGTCCCGAAACGCCGCCGCCCTGACGTGAATGACCGCCGAACTGCTTTATACGGCGGAAGCACTTATCAACATTACAGGGATTCTCGCCTATGAGGCGGCTTTTGAGCATGAGGGCATAGGTTGCACTTGAAGCATCTCTCACTTCACCATAGCCAACAAGTCCCTGATTTGTGTAAACCTTGATGAGTATGCAATGCTTTGGTGCACCGTTGATATTGGTTACACGAATGTCGGTGATTTTAAGCTCGGATGGATTTGAGCAGGTGTTGATTCTTTCACCGAAAAGCTCTTGAAGATTCTTGTCTGCCATGTCATTCTTCCTTTCTTTTTGACCCGACGGTTTGCAAAATAAATTCTATGCATAAAACCTGCGGGCAAAACAACAAATATTCTCTTTTGTATTGACTTTTGCTTTTTTTTGGTATATAATATAGTGGTAATGGTGAAAAGGTCGTTATCTTAGGACTTTTCGCACATTTACCCCTCATATTTATGATAATACAAAAGTGTGAAAACTTCATCAAATATATTTGTCTTTTTGCAAAAAATATTTCGATGACCGATTTTTCGCCTGTTAAAAAAGGAGTGTGATTTTCCGTGGAGACAGTTGACACAAGAAAAGAATATACCGTGATCTCCCGTGACAACAGGAGGCTCCTTTATTTTCGCCGTGCCACGGTCGCTCCGTTCAAGCGGGAAACACGCCGTCATCATCATGCTGATTTTGAAATTGCATATTTTGCATCGGGAAGCGGCATTTACACCGTTGGAAAACAGACCTTTGACATTCGTCCCGGTGACGTTTTTCTTTTCAGCACAGATGAAGTCCACTGTATAACCGAAATTTTCGGCGATGATGGAATGAATTATTCGGTCATGCATTTTTCACCGAGCTTTATCTGGTCAACGGGCGGAATAGGAGCAGTTGGTCTTCTTAAAATCTTCTTCAACAGAAGCGAGAATTTCTGCAACAGACTTGACAGGCAAAATCCAACAACTGCTATTATCCGAAAGCTAATGGACGAAATTGAAGATGAATTTATCGGGTGCAGAGCCGAGCACGAGCTTATGATTCAGACAAAGCTTTTGAACATTCTTGTTCTTCTCACAAGAGATTACGGTTACATTGACGAAAGTATTCCGGACACAGGCTTTGCAAATGTGAATTCAGGAAGCATTGAAAAAGCTCTTGGCTTTATTGACAACAATCTTTCCGAGCCGCTTACACTTGAGGGCATTGCCTCATATGCAGGCATGAACAAGACTTATTTTTCAACGCTATTCAAGAAGCTCAACGGTCTTTCGCCCTGGGATTACATAACCGTGCGCAGAATTGAAAAGGCGGTATCGTTGCTCAAATCAACTGACAGAAGCGTGCTCGACATTGCGCTTATGTGCGGTTATAACAACACGGCAAATTTCAACAGAGCTTTCCGCAAAATAACGGGCAAATCCCCAAAAGAAATAAGAACCTCATGAACAGTATACAGAAAGAAACACATAAGGACGTTGGCTGGAATCCATGGCATGGCTGTGAAAAGTTCAGCGAGGGTTGCAAAAACTGTTATGTTTACAGGATTGATACACGTCACGGCAGAAATCCGGGGGAGGTTTTCAAGACCCGGGATTTTGACTTGCCCATTCGCAAAAACAAAAAACGCGAATATAAAATCCCCTCCGGTTCAACTGTTTACACATGTTTTTCATCGGATTTTCTTCTCGACACGGCAGACGAGTGGAGAAGTGATGCGTTCAAAATAATGAAGCAGAGAAGCGACCTTAAATTTCTGTTTCTGACTAAGCGAATTGAGCGAATTTGCAAATTGCAGGTTTTCCCGGAAGATTGGGGCGACGGTTATGAAAACGTTGCAATTGGCTGCACCTGTGAAAGCATCAGGCAAGCGCAAAAGCGGCTTCCGATTTTTAAGGCTGCTCCTATAAAGCACAAGTTTATTATTTGCGAGCCGCTTCTTGACGATGTTGGCTCGGTGATTGCGCAATTTCTTGACATGGATGGGCTTGAGGGAGTTATTGTCGGCGGCGAATCGGGTGAAGATGCCAGGGTTTGCCGGTATGAATGGGTGCTTGGCATAAGAGATGTCTGTATTAAAAAAGGTGTAAATTTTTCCTTTAAGCAAACAGGCGCAAAATTTGAAAAGGATGGTCGTATTTATAATATTAAAAGAAAATTTCAACATTCACAGGCAAAAAAGGCGGGGGGTGATTATATTGTCCGAGATGAATAAAATGAGTATAAGCTCCTTTATGAAGAACAGCTTTTTTAAAAACCACCACGGTAATACGTTATTGCCGTTATATTACGTCAAAACCTGCCTTATATTTCTTGCATTGATTATCGCTTCCATAGCAATGACCGGTTGCGGTGAAAGCCAAAGCGACATTTTCTGTGATGATCAAAATGATGATCTATATGACGTGAATTACGTTGATGACACATACAATAATTTTGAGTTTGATAGTCCCGATTACGAAGCCGAGCTTCTGACAGCAACTCTTATGGATGAGGCAGTTTGTTTTGATGAAACGGAAAAAACGGATTTCAAAAGCTTTTTGAGTAAAATCTCTGTCAGTTATCCTTATGAGAATTTGTATAATTTTGATGCCGTTCTTGACAAATATTATTCCGCAAAAGAATATGTCAGCTCTGCTGAAAGCATTTTTGAGGATAATTCAATTTCGGCAGAGCAATTATTCAAAATTGTTAAACAAAACAATAGAGAGCTTGCAGATAAAGCAATCATTGAAGACAGCAAATTAAAAGAAATATGTTCTATGGTTTGCGAGGTTATAAATGATTATTTAAAGAAGGGAAAGAATATTGATTATTCCCTTTTATCCAGAAAAATACTCAAGCTGAAAATTGAAAAATTCAGTGATTTCGGCTACGGTTTTTACGACAACGAAAGTAATTGTCTGAGCATTGATGTAGAAAGTTCGGAAAGCTCTGTCGGTTTGGACAAAATCGTTTTCCATGAAGTATATCATCTTATTCAAAACATTCCTTCCCATGATAACATTGATTATCAACACGGCTTCTGTTGCAAATTTGGGGATGAAAGCATCAATTCATTGAATCTGACCTGGTTTTATGAAGGTGCCGCCGAATATTTAACACTAAACCACTTTGGCAAAAGGGATTCTGAAATTTACCCTACCCTGATAAAAAGCTTTGACACAATAAAGGTAGCCACAATTCTTGCTCCCGACATTGGAACAGAGGATTTTGAAGCGTTGTCACTTTCAAAGGATTTGGACGGTTTGTTTGAATATTTCAACTGCGTCGACGAAAAAGACAAAAGAGAAATTTTAAATATGATGTATGCGTTTGAATTGAATTTGGACTTAAATTACATCTCTTCTTCCAGGGACTTTTATCAAAAGTATCCGGATATTGACACTCTTTCCTTAAAGCCGAAACTTACGGGAAGCATTGCACAAACGCTTTCCAAGCAATTCTATCATCATCTGGTTTCCTTGCACGATTATAGTGTAAACGACATTTTTTCCCTTATCAGCATTTTTGAAAATGAAATAAGTCGATTGACATGGTATGATTCCAGACGTGAAGCCATGCAGGATTTCTTTAAAGCATACAACCTGATACAAAGTGAATATTTCCGCTTGCTTGCTGCAAAATTAAATGCAGATCCTGAAACAGTAATTGCTTCCTACAATTTATTCAACCATAAAACACAGGTAAACAGTCATGAAATAGAAGCCTTGCCACAGGAAAAGCGGGAATTTTATGATTATATTTTGACTACAAGGCAAGACGACAAAACAGAATCAATAAACATAACAAGCTTAGCTAGTTATTAAAGCCAAATATTAAAATACCCCTGACTGCTTTCACGTTTTTACTGCATTTTGATAAGGCAAAAGCTGTCTTATTGAAAAATAAATTTATCAAAAGGAGAAAAACAAATGGAAAAACTTCTCGAAATTATTCAGACCTTTGATTTGGTCGGTATCGCATTCAGACTTGTTGGCGCTATTCTCATTCTCATTATCGGTCTTAAGCTTGCAAGCTTTATTGTTAAGCTTATTGCTGCAAGCAAGGGTTTTTCACAGCTTGACCCTGCAATTCAGTCTTTCTCGAAAAGCTTTATCGGCATCATCTTAAAGGCTGTTGTTATCTTTACAGCTGTTGGAACGCTTGGTATTCCCATGGCAAGCTTTATCACTCTTCTCGGCACAGCCGGCGTTGCTGTTGGTCTTTCACTTCAGGGAGGTCTTTCCAACATTGCAGGCGGAATAATTGTTCTCCTCTTTAAGCCTTACGGCATCGGCGACTTTATTGAGTTCGGCGGAAATTCCGGCTCTGTTTCCGAAATCAACATTTTTCACACAAAGCTCACAACCGTCGACAATAAGGAGGTTGTTATCCCCAACGGCTCCATTGCAAACGGTCAGCTGACCAACTACTCAAAGAATCCTACACGCCGTGTTGATCTCACTTTCAGCACCTCTTACAATGCCGACATTCAAAAGGTCACCGATATTCTTCTCGGTCTTGCCGAAAAGCACGCGCTCACCCTCAAAGATCCTGCGCCTTTTGCGGCTCTTTCGGCTCACGGCGACAGCGCTCTTACCTTTGTTCTTCGTGTCTGGGTTAAGGCAGAGGATTATTGGACCGTAAACTTTGATTTACTCAAAGACGTAAAGCAGGCATTTGATGAAAACGGAATTGAGATTCCCTATCCTCAGCTTGACGTTCATGTGAACAACAAATAATTTAAGTTTTATATGGATTGTCCGTCTTCACACCGGCAAGGCTGTCACAAACAGCTTTGCCGAATGTGAGAGGTCTGTAAATAAAAATGCAAGTCACTGCAATGAAGTGTAATTGAGTATTTGACCCATATGCAGTTTCAAATTTTCAATTATGTTCCATGCGCAAAAGGAGGAAACAAAAAGTGAAGATTTTGTTTGACAAGCCTTTTATAAAAATACCTGTGAGCTATAATGCGCCGTCGGCAAAGTTTCTCATTTCAGACGACAGCGGTATTATTTTTGAAATCAACGCAAAATATGAAGCGGACATGACGAAGGTCGACCATTTTTATTATGCCGATGTACGTCGCTACAGGGGAAGAAAGCTTGAGTTTTCATGGGACTTGGATGCTGTACCATGCCCAATGCCCGACTTTTGCGAAAGCAGACCGCAGTATGTACATTGTGGAAACACTACAGATGCAAAGGACAGTATCGGTTGCGAAAAAAGTCGTCCGTCGGTGCATTTCACTTCCCCTGAAGGGTGGATAAACGACCCCAACGGTCTTTGCTATTATGAGGGGAAATACCATATTTTCTATCAACTCAATCCTTACGGAAACTGTTGGAGCAATATGACATGGGGACACGCAGTGAGCGAAAACCTTGTGGATTGGGAGCATCTTGACATTGCGCTTTTCCCCGATGAAACAGGCGATATGTTTTCGGGAAGCGGAATTATTGACAAGCACAACATTCTTGGTCTTAACACCCCGGAGCATGATGCAATGCTTCTTTATTATACAGCGGCGGCAGGAAACAACGTTATGTCTGCCGGCAAAAATTTTGAGCAATACATCGCCATAAGCACAGACGGTGGAAAAACTTTCAAGACGCAATTAGGCGGCAAACCCGTTATTCCATATATTGTTGATCACAACCGTGACCCGAAAATTGTTTTTCACAAGGCAAGCGGAAAATACATCTGTTCTCTCTATTTTGAAAACCACAAATTCGGAGTTTTTTCGTCGGAAAACCTTATCGACTGGAAGCTTCTTTTTGAACTTGAAGTTGAGGGTGATGATGAGTGTCCGGCGTTTTATCCATTAACTGCTCCTGACGGAAGCGAAAAATGGGTGGCGCAAGGAGCGTTTGACAGATATATAATAGGCGATTTCGACGGCAAAAAATTCACGAAGACAGAAAAGCCCGGCATACTTTCCTATGCTCGTGAAACCGAGACTTTCGGGCAGACCACAGCGTATGCGGCACAATCCTTTACGGATCTGCCAGATGGTCGTGTGGTAAGGTTTTCGTGGCTTAAAACATCAAAAACAGACTGTTGCTTCAAAAGCTGTCTTTCAATTCCATGGGAAATTCAGATTAAAAATATAAACGGTGAATTAAAGCTGTGCGCTACACCTGCAAAAGAAGTTGAAGGCTTAAGGCTCAAAGGCACGTTCAAATCACTTGAAGCGAATGAAATTACAGCTTTGCCGGGTGTGTGCAACGACATTGAGCTTATCTTTGACGGCTCAAGCAGGGGTATCACAAAGCTTGACATTATGGGTGCGGTTTTCACGCTTGATTTTGATGCAGGATGTGTAAGCTGGAAGTCACCTGTTGGCGCTCAACCTGTTTCAACTGCTCCGCTTTTTGTTATTGACGGCAATTATTCCATGCGCTTTATCACCGACACGCTTAACATTGAGAGCTTTTTCTGCGGAGGCTCTGTTACGATATGCGCACTCGGAGATTTGGAAATTGACAAGCCTTTTCTTTCGGTTGAGGGACAAAGCAAGGTAAGCAGCATTAAAATTTTTCCGCTTCGCAATTCAGTTGTAAAGGATTCAAGAAGTGGCATTAAAGGAGAATAAAATGGCAACAATTAAAGATATTGACGGTGTGATTTCGGCATTTGCACCCTGCTCCCTTTCAGAGAGTTGGGACAACGACGGAATTATGCTTTGCAAAAGCGGCGATAAAGAGGTTTCAAGGGCAGTGGTGTGTCTTGAAATAAGCGAGGGCGCAATTGAGTTTGCCGCAAAGATGGGTGCGGACGTTATAATCACGCATCATCCATACATTTTCCGCCCTCTGAAAAATGTAAAAGGTGCGACCTTTTGCGAGCTTGAAAAGCTTATTTCGGGCGAGATTGCTGTGCTTTCCTATCACACACGCCTTGACAACACGCCGGGTGGTGTAAACGATGTGCTTGCAAAAGCACTTGGACTTTGCGATGTTTCAGGCTATGCGGAGCATCCCGGTGGAAACGAAATGGGACGCATTGGAAGTCTTAAAAACGAAATGGGTGCCAACGAATTTGCAGAATATGTTTCTCAGACTCTTTGCGGCGGATGTGGTGTGCGATATACTGTGAACGACGAAAAAAAGAAAATCCGTCGTGTGGCAGTTCTCGGCGGTGCAGGCAAGGACTTTTTGCGTGGCGCAATTGACGCAGGAGCTGATGCATTTGTAAGTGCTGACCTTTCACACAACACCTTTCTCGACGGTTTGTCGGCAGGAATTGCCGTTATTGATGCAGGACATTATTGCACCGAAAACCCTGTTTGCTCCCTGCTTGCAAAGCTCATAGGCGACAATTTTCCCGAAATTGAGGTTTTGATTTACGATGTTGGCTGTCCATATAAGACAGCATAAAAAGGCAATTATTTTCAGGAGTTTTTATCATGGCATTTGACGCTTCACTCACAGCGGCAGTGGTGAACGAGCTTGAAGGGCTTATCACCGGCGCAAGAATAGACAAGATTTATCAACCCGAAAAAGACGAGGTTATTCTGCTTATAAAGGGACAGAAAGAGGTTCTTAAACTTCTTTTGTGCGCAGGAGCAGGAATGTCAAGACTTGGCATCACAACGGCCGAAAAGGAAAATCCTGCTGTGCCTCCGATGTTTTGTATGTTGCTGAGAAAGCACCTTATAGGCGGACACATTCTCGGCATAAGGCAGCTCGGTTTTGAGAGAGCGGTTGAAATAACAATAAGCTCCCGTGATGAAATGGGGTTTGTTTCGCAAAAGGCTCTGATTATCGAAATCATGGGCACTTACAGCAACATTATTCTTTGTGACGAAAACGGAAAAATCATTTCAGCCGTTAGATTTGTTGACCTTTCCGCTTCGGCTAAAAGGCAGATTCTTCCCGGCTTTATTTATGAGCTTCCGCCGGCTCAAGAGGGTAAGCTCGACACTCCGAGCGTTACAAAAGAACAGTTTCTTGAAAGGCTTTCATCATTCACAGACGGCGGTGTTGACGGAAAAATCGAAAAGTTTATCATATCAAATTTCCGAGGTGTATCCCCTCTTATTGCCCGCGAAATTGCTTTCAGAGCATCCCGTCAGAAAGATGTTGGAGCGCAAATTTCATCAACCGATGCCGAAACGCTATGGTTTACCTTTGAAAGCATTTTTTCAAGGGTGAGGAATCGTGATTTTACGCCGTATATTGTTTATGACAAAAACAAAAAGCCAATTGAATATGCTTTTTGCGAGATTCGGCAATATGGTGCGGCATCACTGCTTGTGAAAAAGCAAAGCTTTGGCGAGCTTCTTGACAGCTTTTGCGGTGAGCGGGACAGGCATGAGCGCATAAAGCAAAGGGCGCAGGATGTTTTAAGGCTTCTTTCAAACGCCTCTGCGAGAATCGCAAAGAAAATTGAGCTTCAGCAGGGAGATCTTGCGGCGTGTGCAAAAAAGGACGAGCTTAAAAAAATGGGTGATCTCATAACCGCCAACATTTATATGCTGAAAAAGGGTATGACAGAGGCAACTGTTATTGATTACAGCGATGAGGCGATGCCCGAGGTTAAGATTCCTCTTGAAATCAATCTCTCACCCTCACAGAATGCTCAAAGGTATTATAAAAAGTACACAAAGCAAAAAAATGCCGAGGATATTCTTGCAGTTCAAATTGAAAATTCAAAACGTGAGCTTGAATATATTGACACGGTTTTTGAGAGTCTTACAAAGGCAGAGACAGAAAAAGACCTTGAGGAAATAAGAAGCGAGCTTTCCTCCGGCGGCTATGCAAAGAAGCTTGAGTCAATGCATATGTCATGCTCGGGTGCAAAAAAAGCGCACCGTCAGAAGATGAAGCAGACCTACAAGCCTATGGAATTTGAAACAACAAACGGCTATCGTGTTGTTTGCGGAAAAAACAATCTTCAGAACGATTATATAACGACCACCCTTGCTTCAAAAGACGATTTCTGGTTTCATGTCAAGGGTATGCCGGGTTCACACGCTGTTTTGATGTGTGCCGACGACATTCGCCTTGGAAAAGAGCCCGATGCCGCTGACTTTACAGATGCCGCGATGATTGCAGCTTTCTATTCAAAGGGCAAGGAGATGCCGCAGGTTCCCGTTGACTACACAAAAATCCGAAATGTCAAAAAGCCTGCCTCTGCAAAGCCGGGATTTGTAATTTACGAAACAAATTACACGGCATATGTGACGGCGGACGAGCAAAAGGTTGCAGGAATGAGAAAATAACGTGTTTTTTTACAAAGTAAAAAAGAGGACGTAAGATAATGCTCTTACGTTCTCTTTTTATGCTATACTATAAAAGATTATTTTCTCATGGTCCATGCTCCGTTTGTAAAGTCAGGCACATCAACAGGAGCTCCACCAAGGGCAATTGATTTTTCCGAAAGTGCGGAAATGCACATCCACGCTGCGGCATCGTAAACATCAATTTCGGGGTCTCTGCCCTCAATAAGGCAATCAAAAAGGCGGTCAAATTCAAGCCAGTCCATGCCATCGTGAGTTCCCTGAACGCCTGCCTTTTGGTATTCGTCCCAGATTGGATGCTCATATTTTTCAAAATAGTCTTTGACATTTCCCTTGTTGCACGTCCACTCGCTGTCGCCGTCAACAAACACGCTTGCGATTACGTCTTCATAAAAACCTCTTGTGCCTCGAACGCAAAGTCCACGGCTGTAATATCTTGGCAAGGTTGTGTCAAGTGTAAGCACGATTGTTTCGCCACCGGCACATTTTATGATTGTTGTGACAATGTCGCCCTGAGCAAATTTCGCATCTGTAAGGTCAGAATCAGGTCTCTTTCTCTCGATGAAATCGTGGAGTCCTGCAGATTTGCTTGCCATTGAAACAAGTGTCAGCATACGGTTTCCACGGTTTATACCGAGAATCTTTGAGATGGGACCAAGCTCATGCGTGGGGTAATTCTCACAGTTGCGGTTGAGATAGTTTCTGAGACGGTAGTGACGGTTCTTTTCTCCGTCGGCAACTTCTTCCCTGAGGTCATGGTGATAACCGCCGCTGCAATGAACAATTTCTCCGAACAAGCCCTGTTCAACCATGTTCTTTACCAAAAGCTCTGTTCTTCCGTAACAGCAGTTTTCTAAGAACATAAAGGGCACACGGGTCTTTTCCCAACAATTAACAAGGTCATGGCACTGCTCAATGCTATATGCACCGCCGACCTCCATTGCAACGCCTTTTCCGTTTTCCATGGCGGCAATTGCAACAGGAATGTGCGACTCCCAAGCACTTGTGATGACAACAAGCTCAACATCCGGGCATTTTACAACGTCCATGTAGTCTGTTGTGCAAAGTGCGTCCTTCCCTCTTTTTTCCTTAACAATGGTCTTTCCTGCCTCAGCTCTGTCATCGCAAAGGTCGCACACCGCAACGACATCCGCTTTGTTATTCTCAAGAATAACGTCCTTTAAAAGTCCATACCCGCGGCAACCGAGTCCGACTATACCGATTTTTACCTGTTTCATTTTATCTCATCCTTTCACGTTTTTTGTGCCAACAAAAGCTTCTCCGCAAGCACATTTACATATTACAAGCTAATTATATTATATTCAAAAACACATTTCTATATAAAATTGTAGCATTTTTTATACATTTTCAGCCACTCTATATTATAAATAATCATCTCCCATGCTACACTTTTGTGCAACATGGGAGCATCTATACATTTTTACGCCGGATCTTTTTCGCTTTCAATAAGCTCGTCAAGTTTTATCTTACAGGAATCGAGAAACCTTACCCAAGCCGAGGGGTTAATAAACTTGTTTTCCCCTGTTGTTCTGAGAATTTCGCCAAATTTTTCCGTGTTGTTGTTCCATACATGGTTGCCAATAAAAATATCAACCGGAATAGTGCGAAGTCTTTCAAGCGAGGCATAATAATCTTCACGGCAAGTTTCATATCCAAGGCGTTCTTTTCTGAGTGTGTTGACACCTGCGCCACCGAACATTCCAACCTTATAAATCTTGCCGTCCTCTGTTACATCAAAAAACGGCGAAACCGTTCCGATTGTGTGACCGGGAGTTTCAAGGAAGGTTATTGATGTGTTTCCAAGGGTCAGCACGTCACCGTCCTTTACGGTTATATCGACATCAAAAAGCTTTTCATCAGCAACAGGAGCATCTTTATGACCGATAACAGTTTTTGCGCCGGGACAAAGTTTCAACAATGCAGGAGTTGCCTCGGCATGGTCTCCGTGAGCATGGGTATGTACAATATACTTTATATCCGCAGGGTCAAAGCCAAGTCTGTGGATACCGTCAACAACAAGATACAGGCTGGCAAGGTAACCGCTGTCGATGAGTATGAGTCCGTCGCCGGTGTCGATAAGATGTGTGGAAGCGGCATGAGTGCCGACAAAATAAACGTTTCCTGCAAGTCTGAATGGTTCAATTGTCCTGTCATAAACTTGTTCTTTATTTCTGTCAATCATAGTCATCCTCCTTTGAAATATTATTTTGTAACCTGCATTTTTACCTCATCCGAAAGCGTAGGCAGTTGCCGTTTCAAAATGCAGTTTATTCAAGAATTTGTCAAAGCGCGGAATTTTTCAGAAGCTTCGCAGAGACCGTCATGCAAAAGTCTGTCATCATCAGACACATTATTGCTTTTCATTTTATTCTTTGCGTGTCCGATTTTGCGCTCAATAAGCTCGGCGAACATTTTTCTTTCGTCCACGGTTGTGTTTTTGATACCGTTTTCCGTGGTAAAACGTTGAATTATGCTTTTTCCGAGCATAAGCTCAGCAGGCGTTAATGCTTCATTATTTCCGCTATAATAAGCACTCATAACGGTATAAACCCTGCCGCTGTCACGCACAAGCATTTCCTGCGAAATACAAAAACCGTTGTTGCAGAGATACTCCCGAAGCTCCATTTCCTTTGACATAGGTTGCAACACAAGCTTGATTTTATCGCTTCTGACAAACTCTGCCCTGTCAATAATCCCCGAAATTACCTCTCCGCCCATGCCGCAAATTACTGCACGGTTTATACCTTTATTCTGCATACCGCAAAGTCCATCGGTAACATGAACAGAAACAAGCGAGGAAAGAGGAACATACTCAATATTACCATCGGCAGTCTGCACTCTGACATCGGGCTGCATCGAAATGTTTTTAACGGCTTTTTTTGCCGGCAATTCATTTATTTCCGTGGCGTAAACACGCTTGCAAATACCATGGAGGACAAGATAAGCAGAAAGATAGGCATGGTCCGCACCAACATCTGCGCACACAAGCGGCTCATTTTCGTCCTCGAATGAAAAACGGGCAGCGACCATTTGTGCCGCCGCCCGAAGTCTTGCATTTACATAACTGTCAACGCCAAAGCTATCTTCTGTGAAAGCCATGGCACACCGCTTACTTTGAAGCGAGGAAAGCGTTGATCTTGTTTACAAGCTCATCGCAATCAACACCGTGAACTTCGCAAGCCTGTTCAACTGTTTCGCCTCTTGCAGAGGGGCAGCCGAGGCAATGCATACCGATTTCAAAGAAAAACTGTGCGCACTCTCTTTCAGCGTCAAGAATATCGCCAATAATGCTGTCTTTTGTTATCTTTTCCATTTTTATAATTCCTTTCACTTATGAATTTACATGGCTTCACTTTTTTCACCATGCCACACATCATATTATATCCTTAATTTTTAAATAATTCAACGATATTATCGGAATAATCGGTGAAAACCTTTTTATGATGCAGAAAAAGACTTGGCACTCCTATGTGTTCTGCTTTTGAATAGCATAACATTTGCACCAAATTCACCGGAATTAACGATCTTATCACTCTGCAATCGGACTTCTCTTGCCATTATGAGGAGAAGTTCTGTAAATGAACATTTTTCTGTAGGTTTTGGGACTATATCCGGAATAGCTCTTAAAAAAGTTTGAAAATGCGCTGTAATCATCAAAGCCCACGGTTGCCATAATGTCGGAGATGGTCAGTTCCTCGTTGGAAAAAAGCCCCATCGCTTTTTCAAAACGCATTTTATTGATATATTTAAGAGGCGAAACACCAATTTTTTTCTTGAACATTCTTATAAAATAATTCGGATGAATGTGCATCATGCCGGAAAGCTCTTCAAGAGTGAGCTTTTTGTCAAGGTTTGAGTTAATATGTTGAATAACACCGTTAAGTGTTACCGCCTTATCACGACAAGCAGGATCTTTTCCGTCAAAATAAGGCGAGGTCACTCCCGAAAGCTCAACATATGTTGAAAAAAGCTCCAGAAGCGACGCTTTGAGAAGCAAATTTGACACAAGATTGTTCGCCTTGGCATGAGAAAAAATCCGTTCAAATTGTGCCGCAACCTCGCCACGCCTTGATTCCGGCACATCTACATAAAGCGGCAGCGCAAGAAGCTCTTTCAAATTTTCGTTCATGGTTTCTATATCAAAATGCACCCAGTATTTTACCACAAAATTGTCGCTGATGTGATAAAACGAATGGCGTGTGCGTGTTGGAATATATAGCATCCTGCCCGGTTTTCCGGTGTAAACAGCATCGTCGGTTTTTATCTCACATTCGCCGTCAAGGATGAAGTAAAACTTGCTGTACGGCAATATCTGGTCATAGCCATGCCAGCTTTTTCCGCAATGTGTACAAGTTCCGTAATAATAGTCTATACACAAATTTGAAAAGCAATCGTAATTCTGCATTGCGCACCTCCTTAAATGGTATTATGATATTTTGAAACAGTTAAAATGCGGTTGTCACGCGCAAAATCCGACGGAAGATTTCCAACATAGCGCTTAAAGGTTTTTGTGAAATACGACATATTCTCAAAGCCGCTTTTTTCGGCAGCATCGGACACGGAAAAGCCTCGCTTTATCAGATCTCTTGCCAGTTTACAGCGAAGGGTGTTTATATAGGCAACAATGGTAAAGCCGGTTACTGTTTTGAACTCACGCGAAAGATAGAATTTGCTCATTCCGGTGTGCATTGAGACATCATCAAGGGTGATTTTCTCTGTGTAGTGGTTATTCACATACATAATTGCCTGCTCAATTCGCTGAAGTCCGGGAAGATTGCTGTTTTCGGGCAAGCTTTCATTATCAAGGTTGTTTTCGCACATACTTACAAGGATGGAAAGCACGCATTTTCTGATTTTTGCCACAGCAAAAGGATCTTTTCTTATGTTTTCCTTGCAACGGAATTTATTGGCAAGGGTGTGGAAATTGGCTGTTACCTCATGGTTTACAAAACGCTTTGCAAAACACACCGAATCGGTGTTTATGCCGTTGTCAAGGCAAAATGTCTTGTCAATAATGAGATAATAATACATCATGTATGTATCACTTCTTGCAGAATGAATGACATTTGAGTTTGCAACAACTGTTTCTCCACTTGAAATCGGCACGATTTCACCGTTGAGTACGATATGTCCCTCGCCCTCAATACAATGCAGAATTTCAATATTTTCATGCCAGTTGGAAAGAAGCGAGGAGGTCTGCTCGGTGACAACCTTATCAACACCCATAAAAAACGGAAGATCTGCGTTTTCGATGACGTGATACTCATAAAATGAACCGTTCAAACAAATTACCTCCTTTTTTCTTTAAAGTTACCAATGGCAAGATTGTGTTTTTTCAAAAAATCTTCACTTTGTTTTTTCAATTATACCCTATAAGATAGTTTTTTACAACTATATTTTTAAAACATTCTTAAAACTCTCGGTCAAATGCCACTTTTTTTCAATTATTCTGTCTTTTGCGACAGCTTATCACTCAAAGCCTCAACCTCAACCAAAATCATGTCCAACCAAACCACAAAACAAGGCTAAAGAATCAAAAGAATTATATTTACACGCTAATCACAAAAAGAAATAGCAAGATTGTGTTACTAAAATGCAAGATTAACCATTGACTTTTGGAAAGAAATATTGTAAAATGTAAATGGTGGAATTGTGGAGTTTATCCACACCATAATTTTTGGATTTAATTTAAAGCAACACATAATATGAAAGGATGGAAAACTATGTACAACTTTCCCATAGGCGTTATTCTTGAATCTTTCAGGCTTCCCCGAAGCGAAGCAATCAAAAAAGCGGCGGCGCTTGGCGCAAACGGTATTCAGATGTATGCGACACAAGGCGAAAATGCGCCTGAAAATCTCGACAAGGCTGCAAGACGGGCTCTTCTTGACGAGGTGAAGTCAAACGGTCTTGTTTTTTCTGCACTTTGCGGCGACCTTGGCAGAGGCTTTGGAAACGCAGAGCTTAATCCGGGTCTCATTGAAAAGTCCAAGAGAATAATAGACATGGCAAAAGAGCTCGAAACAGACATCGTTACCACCCACATCGGTGTTGTACCCACGGACAAGAATCACGACAGATACAAGATTATGCAAGAGGCTTGCTTTGAACTTGCACGCTATGCTGACAGTCTTGATGCTCATTTTGCAATTGAAACAGGTCCTGAGAAGTCCGAAGTTCTCAAAGGCTTTCTTGACAGCCTCGGTTCAAAGGGCGTGGCAGTAAACCTTGACCCGGCAAATCTCGCAATGGTTGTGAAAGATGATGCGGTAAATGCAGTTCACAATCTCCGCGACTACATTGTTCACACCCACGCAAAGGACGGCAACAACATTCGCTATGTTGATCCTGAATTTATCTATCATGTGACTCCCCTTCCCTCCGAAGAAATGGACATGGGCAAGTCTTTTGAAGAGGTTGCACTCGGAACAGGAAGCGTTGATTTCCCTGCTTATCTTGCCGCACTTGATGAAATTGGCTACAAGGGATTTCTCACCATTGAAAGAGAAGTTGGTCCTGACCCTGCGGGTGACATAAAAATTGCCTATGATTTCCTCAAGGGCATTATTTCAAAATAAGGAAGCGACAAAATGAAACCCCAAAAATTTGCGGATTGTCATGTGCACATTGAGGAGGATTACCGTCCCGAAAGTGCAGTAAAGTTGCTTGACACATTGAAAAGCTGCGGAGTGACAAATGTTTGCCTGCTCGGCATACCAATGATTTCAACAGCAGAGAATCTTGTTTGTCTGTATCAGAAAGACACATATAAAAGTCTTGATATTGCCGCATTTGCAGGTCTTTATCAGAGTGCCTACACAGAATACGGCTGTGAGCCTTATGAGCTTCAGCTTGAAAAAGCTCTCGCAATGGGATTTGACGGTATAAAGTTTCTCGAAGAAAAGCCTAATTACAGAAAAGCTGTTGGCAAGGGTATCAACCACTCTGACTACGATGCAATGTTTGAGCTTGCAGAAAAGAAAAATGTCCCGGTACTCATCCATTGCAGTGACCCCCGGAATTTCTGGACAGAGGAATTCGCAAGGACACATCCGGACATTGTCAAGAGAGGCTGGTTTTTCGGCGACGGTACATACAACACCTATGAGCAATTGCATGACGAAACACTTGAAAGAATTGCAAAGCACCCCGGAATACGATTTGTGCTTGCACACTTCTTCTTTGTTTCAGACAACAAGGATTTTGCCGTAAAAGTGATGGAGCAATATCCGAATGTCAGCTTTGACCTTACGCCCGGCGGAGAAATGTATCTCAGTTTTTCAGAGGACATTGATTTCTGGCACGACTTTTTTATAAAGTATCAGGACAGAATCCTTTTCGGCACAGACTCAAACGCATACAAGGATTTTAATGACAAGCTGAATGAACTTGTTTACACTGCCCTTTCGCACGACAAGAGTGATTTTCACATGCCGACATGGGGTGACTACGACATAAAGGGTCTGGAACTTCCGGAAAAAGTTATTGAAAAAATATGCTATGGCAATTATGCAAAGTTTATTGGCAAAACAAACCCCATAAACCGTGATATGTTGTACGGTGAATGTGAAAAAATGCTTGATTTCCTTTGCGAAAAGGTGTCAGAACCGGGTAAATATGCAGCAGATATTGCTTTTCTCAAAGAAATACTAAAATAATTATTTAGTTGACAGATTAAAATTCAAATTGAAAGGATCAAAGCAAATGAAAAAATTAAGAATTGCCATGATTGGCGCAGGAAACATTGCAAACACACATCTTGAAGCATACGCCCACATTGAAAATGCAGAAATTGCCGCAATTTGCGACATAAACCCCAAAAGACTTGCAGAAACTGCTGACAGATTCGGTATCACAAACAGATATGCTTCTGTTGACGAAATGCTTGCGGCAGAAAAGAATCTTGATGCGGCAGATGTTTGTGTGTGGAACTGCAATCATGCGGAATGTGCAATAAAGGCTCTTAATGCAGGACTCCACACTCTTTGCGAAAAGCCCATGGCTTACAATGCAAAGCAGGCAGAGGAAATGCTTGAGGCATCAAAGAAAACAGGAAAGCTTCTTATGATTGGTTTTGTTCTTCGTTTCTTTGATGAAACAAAAATTGCAAAGGATTTCATTGACAAGGACTATCTCGGCGAAATATACTTTACAGAAGCTCTTTATGTGCGCCGTCACGGCAATCCCGGCGGTTGGTTTTCCAACAAGGAGCTTTCCGGCGGCGGTCCGATTATTGACCTTGGTGTTCATGTTATCGACCAGACACGCTATCTTATGGGCAATCCCAAGCCTGTGAGCGTTTATGCGGCATCATATAAAAAGCTTGGCAGACGAGATTATCTCAAAACTCACGTTGGTTGGTCGCCCAAGGATGCTTCCCCCTCCGATCCCGACACAGTTGAAGATTTTGCAACCGCAATTATCCGTTATGACAATGGTGCAACTACACTTCTCAAAACTTCTTACAGCCTTAACGGTCTTGAAGACGGTTCAAAGAGATTGTTTGGCACAAAGGGCGGTATGGACCTCTCCAGCGGCGTTAAAATATACACCGAGATGAACGATTTCCTTGCAGATGTTAAAATTGATACCGAAAGATATAAGAGTGGCGAGGACGGTTTTACTGCAGAAATGCGTCATTTTGTTGAATGTGCGCTTGGAAACTGCGAGTGCATGGCACCTGCAGAGGACGGAATTGTAATCATGAAGATTCTTGATGCAATTTACGAATCTGCAAGAACGGGACACGAGGTTGTTCTTAATTAAAACCTTTTGGGAGGAAAATACACATGAAGATTTCGGTAAGCTCTTATTCATTTTCCCAATACACACAGTCAGGGAAGCTGACACTTGTAGACTGCATCGCCAAAGCCAAGGAAATGGGATTTGATGCAATAGAATTTATTGACATTCCGGGAGAAACTTTTGAGATGAAAAAATCTCTTGCCGCAGAGCTTCGGGCAAAAGCCGACAGCCTTGGAATGGTTATAAACGCATACACAATCGGAGCTTGTCTTTTTAATGGTGACGAGCAGTCTGATGCTGCCGAGGTTGAACGACTCAAAAAGCAGCTTGAAGTTGCTCAGATTCTCGGGGCTAATGTTATGCGTCATGACGTGTGCTACAAGCTTGGAAGCACCGGTGCATCACGCAGCTTTGACCTTATGCTTCCGACAATTGCGGCAAATGCCCGCAAGGTTACGGAGTATGCACAGACGCTCGGAATAAAAACCTGCTCTGAAAATCACGGTCAAATCGTACAGGACAGCGACCGAGTTGAACGCCTTTTCAATGCTGTAAATCACGACAATTTCGGCCTTCTTGTTGACATGGGCAATTTCCTTTGCGTTGATGAAAACCCGATTACAGCAGTTTCCCGTGTTGCGCCGTATGCGTTTCACGTTCACGCAAAGGATATGTTGGTCCGTTCAATTCCCAACGAATCCTGCTTCGGCATGACAAGAGGCTGCAATTACATCAGCGGTTGTGTTGTTGGCGAGGGTGATGTTCCTGTAAAACAATGCTTGCAGATCCTCAAAAAAGCAGGATATGACGGCTATGTTTCAATTGAATTTGAGGGTAAAGAGGATTGCATTTCCGGCATTTCAAGAGGACTTGCAAACTTGAGAAAATATCTGGCGGAAATTTAGTTTATTGATAAACAAAAGGGGTGCTTTTTCAAATTAAAGCACCTTTTTTTTTCGCAAAAATCACTCACAGAGAAAACTATTGAAAGTCAATTTTATATTTGCCCACTTAGTTTAGAAATTCAAGCATAATTCAGTATAAACGCTTTATTCATTTGAAAATGACAAATTGTTTCCTCTTGAAGATTGTTTTACACATTGTTAACATCAAAACAAAATGTAGACTTTATAATAAATATTGTCAGGCATCTGAAAATGAAAGGTAGGATATAACAATGGCAAAAGTTGCATTACAGTTGTTTTCAATCAAAGATATTGCCAACGAAAGAGGCATTTTTTCCGCACTACAGGTTGCAAAAGCACTTGGCTACGACGGAGTTGAGCTTGCAGGCTACAAGGGCAAAACCGTTCCCGAAATCAAAGAGGAACTTGACAGGCTCGGTCTTGAGGTGGCGGGTGCACACATAAATGTTCAGGAAATCAAGAACACTCCAAATATTGTGGAAGATCTCAAGCTTCTCGGAGCATACAGCATCTGTGTTCCCCACTACAAAATCGAATCACTTGACGACGCAATTGCCTGCGGAAAAGCAGTCAATGAGCTTGCTCCCATTTTCAAGGATACCGGTATAAAGTTCGGCTACCACAATCATGCAACAGAATACAAGGAAGCGGGCAGCAAATTCTATATTGATTACATTTTTGAGCAGTGCAACATGGACGAAGTGTTCTATGAGCTTGATACACGTCACGTTGCTTATGCAGGCTTCAACCCCACAGTTGAAGCGATTAAATACTCCGGCAAAATTCCCGTTCTACATGCAAGAGATTTTAACGGCACAGATGATTGCGCTGTCGGAGAGGGTGTTGTTGATTTCAAATCTGTTGTCAAGGAAGCAAACGGTGTTGAGTGGTTTGTTGTTGAAAACGGCAATATTGGTTCAAATCTCGAAGAGCTTCGCAGAAGTCTTATATATCTCAAAGAGAATTTTTAATAAATGTGTGGTTTCACATCACACTTCCCTTGATCACTTTTTAAAGTAATTGAGTATTCAAAAACTTTATAACAAAACGGAGCTTATCAATTATGATAAGCTCCGTGATTCTTTATTTATCAATACTCTGCGTTGCCAACAGTTCTGGGATAAGGAATTACGTCACGGATGTTTGAAACACCTGTAAGATACATGATAATTCTCTCAAATCCAAGGCCGTAGCCTGCGTGCTTTGTACCGCCGAACTTTCTGAGGTTTACATACCACCAATAGTCTTCTTCACGAAGTCCGAGCTCATCCATGCGAGCCTTGAGCATATCAAGACGTTCTTCTCTCTGGCTGCCGCCGATGATTTCGCCAACGCCCGGAACAAGAAGGTCCATTGCCGCAACGGTTTTTCCGTCGTCGTTCATGCGCATATAGAAGGACTTGATTTCCTTAGGATAGTCAATAACAAAGACAGGCTTCTTGAAAATCTTTTCTGTGAGGTATCTTTCGTGCTCGGTCTGCAAGTCACAACCCCAGGATACGGGATACTGGAACTTCTCGCCCGATTCCTCAAGGAGTCTTACAGCATCGGTGTATGTCACCTTTTCATAGTCGCTGTTTGCAAGGGCGGTAAGTCTTTCCATGAGAGTTGTGTCAACAAACTTATTGAAAAATTCAAGCTCCTGAGGACACTTTTCCATTACATGATTTATAATGTGCTTGATCATGTCCCATGCAAGCTCCATGTTGTCATTGAGATCTGCAAAGGCAATTTCAGGCTCGATCATCCAGAACTCTGCCGCATGACGTGCAGTATTGGAATTTTCAGCTCTGAAAGTGGGACCAAAAGTGTAAATATTGCCGAAAGCCATGGCAAAGGTTTCGCCTTCAAGCTGTCCGGAAACGGTGAGGTTTGCGGACTTTCCAAAGAAATCCTGTGTGAAATCAACAGTTCCATCTTCGTTTTTGGGAGGGTCATTCACGTCAAGAGTTGTAACTCTGAACATTTCACCTGCACCCTCGCAGTCGGAGCCGGTGATAAGAGGAGTGTGAACATAAACAAATCCTCTGTCGTGGAAGAACTGATGGATTGCAAAGGCAACCTCACTTCTTACTCTGAAAACTGCGGAGAAAAGGTTTGTTCTGGGACGAAGATATGCAATTTCACGCAGAAATTCAAGGCTATGCTTTTTCTTCTGCAATGGATAATCGGGAGTGGAAGTACCCTCAACCTCAACTGTTGTCGCCTTGAGTTCAAAAGGCTGTTTCATTTCGGGGGTAAGTGTTAAAACACCTGTAACAACAACCGCACTACCAACATTGAGCTTTGCGATTTCGTCGTAATTCTCAACATTTTCTCTTTCAAAAACAACCTGAATTCCCTTGAAAGAGCTACCGTCGTTAAGATCAATAAATCCAAAAGCCTTGCTGTCTCTCACGCTTCTTACCCAGCCACCAAGGGTGACTGTTTTTCCGCCGAAAGCGTTCATATCGGCGTAAATTTCTCTTATTTCGGTTCTTTTCATGATTATTCCTTTCAAATTCGGGTGATACGCTCACCTGCAAGTTACCGTTTGCTCAATTCTTACTCTTTCCGAGATATGCTTCCTTGACAGCTTCGTTCGCAAGAAGCTCTGCGCCTGTTCCGGAAAGCGTTATTCTTCCTGTTTCAAGAACATACGCCGTGTGGGCAATTTTGAGAGCCATGTTGGCGTTCTGCTCGATAAGGAGGATTGTCACGCCCTGCTTATTGATTTCGCCTATTACGTTGAAAATGTCCCTTATAACAAGTGGGGCAAGGCCGAGCGATGGTTCATCCATCATGAGAAGCTTAGGATGGCTCATAAGCGCTCTTGCAACGGCGAGCATCTGCTGTTCACCGCCGGAAAGAGTTCCTGCAGCCTGCCAGCTTCTTTCTTTAAGTCGGGGGAAAATGCCATAAACCCAATTTATGTCATCGGTCAGGTCATCACTTCTCAGATATGCACCGATTTTGATATTTTCAAGCACTGTAAGGTCAGGGAAAACACGGCGTCCTTCGGGAACAAGGGTTATACCCTCTTCGATTATCTTGTTTGTGGGCATATGGAGAATGTCCTTGCCATTGAAGGTAACGCTTCCCTCGTGTGCCTTTACAAGTCCGACGATTGAACGGAGAGTTGTGCTTTTTCCTGCGCCATTTGCGCCGATAAGTGTTACAATCTGTCCTTCGGGAACTGTGAGATTGACGTTATTAAGCGCTTTGATACCGCCATATGCAACGGAGAGATTTTCAATTTTAAGCATTTTCGTCGTCACCTCCGAGATATGCCTTGATTACAAGGGGATTTGCCTGAATTTCGGCAGGCGCACCCTCGGCAATGAGTTTTCCGAACTCTATAACGTAAATTCTGTCGGAAATGTCCATGATAAGGTCCATGTGATGCTCAATTACAAGGATTGTAAGATTATATTTGTCACGAAGCTCACGGATAAAAGCGGTAAGCTCCATGGTTTCCTGGGGGTTCATACCTGCAGCAGGTTCATCTAGGAGAAGAAGCTTTGGGTTTGTCGCAAGAGCGCGGGCGATTTCAAGACGTCTTTGCTGACCATAAGGAAGGCTTGTTGCAAGCTCGTCCTTGAGATGCGCAAGTCCCTGCATTTCGAGAAGCTCCATTGTTTCCTCTCGCATTTTTCTTTCCTCTGCCGCATTGAAGCGGAATGTTGCCGCAAGAAAATTCGACTTCTGATGGAGATGCTTTGCAATGAGAACGTTATCAAAAACTGTCATTTCCTTGAAAAGACGAATATTCTGGAATGTTCTTGCAACGCCAAGGTCTGTTATCATGTCGGGGGTTTTTGTTATGATGCGCTTATACATACCGTTATTCTGTCCGGCATAAAGCTTTTTCATTTTTCCCTGAGGATGATTCTCAAGAATTCTTTTTCCGCAAAAGTCGATTGCGCCGTTTGTTGGCTCATATACGCCGGTTACAGCATTAAACGCTGTTGTTTTTCCGGCACCATTCGGTCCGATGAGAGCAACAATTTCGCCCTCGTTAACATCAAGTGAAAGGTTATCAACGGCAACAACGCCGCCAAACTGCATGGTTATATTTTCAACGTGAAGCACATTCTCAGCCATTGTTACCCTTGCCCTCCTTTACTTTTTTAACTTTCTTTTCTTTCTTTCCATTTCTTTTGAAAAGGTCGGGAAGCTCCTTTGTACCCATGATTCCTCGTCTGAAGAACAGCACCACAATCATGATTACAACAGAGAACACAACCATTCTGAAGCCGTTTTTGAGAAGCGGCATCTGAACGCCGTTAAGTGCAGGAACATAATTTCCAAGCTCGCCCATAAACGGAATCTTAATTTCGCCGACTGTCATTGCGCTGTCGAGGAATCTGAGCCACCATTCCGAGCAGGCAACGTAAAGCATTGCGCCAATACAGCTACCTGTTACAGAGCCGATACCGCCGATAACGACGATAAGGAGAATTTCATATGTAAGTGCAGATGTAAAGGGTTTTGCCTGTGCATTTGTGGTGTACATTGCAAAGAGCGCACCGCCGATTCCTGTGAAGAAAGCGGAAATGCAGAAGGACATCATCTTATGCTTTGCAAGGTTGATACCCATTGCCTCTGCGGCGATTTCATCGTCACGGATTGCCTTGAAAGCACGACCATAGGTGGAGTTTATAAGAAGCACGATAGCCGTGATACACAAAATTGCAACAAGGAAAGGAACAAAGGTTGAAAGATAAAGCGCAACCTTTCCGTCAGAGCCCTTGATATTAAAGCTTGTGAAAATCGGGAAGCTCTTGAGCATATTTGCACCGTTTGTTACTCTGCCGAGCTTATCCCACTGGAAAACAGCTCTTATAATTTCAGCAAAGCCAAGTGTTGCAATTGCAAGATAGTCACTCTTCAGTCGAAGAACGGGGAGTCCGATGAGGAATGCAAAAAGTGCCGCAACAAGGCCCGCGCAAATCATCGAGATTACGACGCCGATTATCATGCTGACAGCTCCGCCGACTCCCTCTGCACCGAAGATATTCTCAAATATTCCCTGCATGGAGAATCCAACTGAAGATCCACCGTAGAGGTAGTAAACCGAGTCCTTCATGTTCATGGGAACGGTGAGAATAGCGTAGGTGTAAGCACCGAGAAGCATGAAGCCTGCATGACCAAGGGAGAAAAGGCCCGTAAAGCCGTTAAGCAGGTTCATGGAAACTGCGATAAGGGAATAAACCGCACCTTTTTTAAGAACTGTGAAAAGCATTGAGGTGGGTTTGAGAATCTTAACGTCAGGGAAAAACTGACCAAGGTTTTCAAGGAGAATTATAAGTCCAAGGAAAACAACGCAAGAGATAATGGCAATAACTGTGCCTTTATGATTTTTCTTTGTAAGCGAACTATTCATCAAAAGCACCTCCCATTAAACCTTATCGGTTGTCTTCTCGCCGAAAAGACCTGTGGGCTTAACAACGAGGATAACTATAAGCAAAGCAAACGTAAACGCATCTGAGAAGTTGGAGTAAGGTGTACTCTTAATGAAGTTCTCGCAGATACCAATGATAAATGCGCCCACAACAGCACCGGGAATTGAGCCTATGCCGCCAAAAACAGCTGCAACGAAAGCACGAAGTCCGGGAAGTGCTCCGGAAACAGGCGTGATATAAGTGTAATTTGTAAAGTAAAGTGCAGAACCAACTGCCGCAAGAGCCGAACCGATAACAAAGGTCATGGAAATGACGTTGTTAATCTTGATACCCATAAGACGGCTTGTTTCAAAATCCTTTGCAACAGCTCTCATTGCCATACCGATCTTTGTGTGGTTAATGAGAAGCGTAAGCACAATAACAAGTGCAATAACAATAAAGGGCGTGATAACAGTTACCATGGTTGTTCTTGCGCCGCCAATATCGACGGGCTTTGCGAGGAAAGGAATAACAGGATAGTTCATGGGCTGACCGCCGGTTATGTAGGTTGCAACGTTCTGAATGAGGTAGCTGACACCGATTGCGGAAATCATAACGCTCATTCGGGGTGCGGAACGAAGCGGCAAATAAGCTGCTCGTTCGATAAGAAATCCGAATGCAACTGTCATTACAATCATAACGGGAAGAGCAGCATACCACGGCAACGACGATACAAGATAAATCATCATAAGACCCGCCGCCATGAAAACATCGCCGTGAGCAAAGTTTATAAGTCTGAGAATACCATATACCATGGTGTAACCAATGGCTATCAGCGCATACTGACCGCCGACGGAAATACCCGATATAAGTGTGGAAAGGAAAGTCTGCACGGTTTTACCTCTCTTTTCTTGTTAAAGTTTCTTTTGTTTTTCACATTTATTTTCGTCTTCTGAAAATTCGGCACTTTGGCTGCCTCGAAAAAGTCGGAGTTCAAATCAAGCCATGCCAAGGAATACGCTTTTCTGAAAGCATAGACACGACAAATCTATATAATTTGTCATTATTCTTTGACATTTTTGGCGTTTTCCGGCTCTTTCGAGACAGCCAACAAAAACAGTTATCCGCTTGGCAGGGCAAAAATGCCCCACCAAGCGAGATTATAGCAAGATAACTGTGATTACTGAGCTTTCTGAACAGTTTCAAGTGTCCATGCGCCGTCAACAGCTGTCTTGATGTAAGCTGTGTCACGAACAGCGTCGCCGATTTCGTCAAATGCGATGTCGCCGGAAACGCCTGTGTAGGTAACAGCAGGAAGAGCAGCCTTGATTGCGCCTGCATCTGCAGAGTCAGCAGCCTTGATAGCTTCGAGAGCTACATAGTAAGCGTCATAACCCATTGCTGTAACTGCGGAGATTGTGTCGTCGCCGCCGTTTGCTGTCTTTGCGTCAGCATTTGTGTTGATATAGTTCTTGATGCCCTCGTCGAATTCGGGAGAACCGCCTTCCTGATAGAAGGTGGAAACGTAAAGCTTGATTTCTGTTCCGTTGATAGCTTCGAGAACCTTGTTGTCATCGAGTGTATCGGAACCGAGGATAGGAGCTTCGATACCGAGGGTAGCTGCCTGAGTGATGATCTGTGTTGCATATGCGATGGAAACAGGTGTGAAGATTACATCGCACTCTTCAGCCTTAGCCTTGTTGAGGTAAGTTGTGAAGTCAGCGTTGTTTGTGGGGAAGGAGTCCTTAACAACTGTGCCGCCTGCTGCTGTGAAAGCCTTTTCAAAGAAAGCAACAAGACCCTGGTCATACTCGTTACCGAGCTCACCGAGGAGGTATGCCTTCTTTGCGCCGAACTTATCAGCTGCAAAGTTTGCAAGTACAGAGCCCTGGAAGGGATCGAGGAAGCAGATTCTGAAGTAGTGATCATTACCTGCTGTAACGTTGGGGTTTGTGCAGGTTACGCCCATAGCTGCAAGACCTGCCTGATTGAAGATTTCGCTACCTGCCATGGAAACGCCGGAACCGTAAGAACCGAGAACGATTGAAACGCCTGCGTCAACGAGCTGAGAAGCTGCGGAGGGAGCCTTATCTGTTGTGGAACCGTTGTCAGCGATAACAAGTTCAACCTTGTATTCTTCGCCGCCGATTGTAACTGTGGGGGCCTGAGAGTTTGCATACTGCATACCGAGGATTTCCTTCTTACCGCCGGATGCAGAGTCGCCTGTGGAAGGCTCAAATACGCCGATCTTGATTACCTTTTCGCCGTCTGCGCCTGTGTCGTCTGTGTTTGTAGCTGTGTTACAGCCTGCCATTGCAGCCATGCACATGAGAGCTGCCATGAGAATCGCGAGAAACTTTTTCATTGGGATTTACCTCCGATTAAAAATTTTTTGGTTCGTTAAAGGCAAACGCTTTGCCTTTAAACGCACACAGATATTATAACACATTAAAATGAATTTGTAAATACCTTTTCAGGCAAAATAAAGTATTTTTGGGCGTTTTTTTCACTCAACCAGAGAGTTTTGGATATTTTTTTGCCAAATAATTAACAATATGTATAATTGCGTTTATTGAGATTTTTGGGAAAATGGGTATTTACTTTCATTATATCAGAGCTCAAAATTTTTCCTGTTTCGGGCGAAAAATCCAAAACGAATTGAAAATTTCATTGACAACAATCATTTTTTATGGTATCATATATACAGAAAAGCTTATATGCAAGTATATGGCAACTTCATGCAAAGGAGTGAGAAGCATGAATGACAATTTCAACATAACCAAGCTCCATCAGCTTTCGTATATGGGAGAAAACCACGATTGCAAGTTGAGCTTTAGTAAAGAGCGTCACGCTCACGGTTTTGTATTTTTCAAGGGCGGCGGCTCTGTTTACAAATTTGGAGACGGAACGGTTTTGAAAAGCGACGTTGGAGATTTTGTATATCTGCCAAAATTTTCTAATTACACTTCCGAACCAAGGTATGAAAAGTGCGGCGAGGTGTTTCTTCTCGACTTTCTTAGCGATGATGACAATTTTCTCGACGGAAAGCCTTTTGTGCTCAAAATAAGGCGAAGCGGTGAAATGGAAAATCTTTTCAGAAAGCTTCACAGCGAAATGTTCAGCCGCAAACCGCATTATTCTGCAATTGCAAAGTCGATTGTTTATAACATTACGCACATTGTTTTCACCGAGCTTGACAGTGATCCGTCGGACTCATCAACCATAACAAAGCTTCTTCCGGCTGTTTTATACATTGACGAGCATTTCACCGACCCGAAAATCCGTGTTTCTCATCTTGCATCCATGTGCAATATGTCGGAAAACCATTTCAGAAAGCTTTTCGGGCAGGTTTACGGAAAGTCGCCTGTCAAATATATAAACGAAAAAAAAGTTGCCTACGCAACCGAATGTTTAACAGGTGGGCTTTACACGGTTGCGGACGTTGCGGATCTTGCAGGCTTTTCGGATATTGGTTATTTTTCAAAGTTTTATAAAAAGGTCACCGGGGAAAATCCGTCGGACGTGCGGCATGACGGAATCCTTATCAACAATGGTCAGGATTTATAAGCGTATTCCTTTTGTGTTAAACTGTTCCATGCTTTCATAGCATTTTATTCTCTCCCCTATTGGTCAGGGAATTATTTCTTGTAACAGCAATTACCAACACCTAATATAGAGAATTAAAGGGAAGCCTTTTTGGTTTCCCTTATTTTTTTGCAAACATAAACATTTAGGGTTGTTTAAAAATAGGCTTAATTGTGAGGTATATCCTTGCAGACCGCCTATATCAAAAGCAGAACAACGTTTTTTTGAAAACTTTATCAAAACTTCGGCTGTGCGTGCATTGCCACTTATCTCTTGTTTCGAATACAATATTAAGGGAACATTGTTTTCCCATCGTACAGCATAGTTTTTTTGCTGTGTTTGTTTGAAGCATTTTTCTGAATAATCCCACTTTAAACGGTTAAAAATACAATCACAGGAACAAACCACAAACAGAAGGATGTCCAAACATAAGCAATAATGCCGAGAATGAGAGAGTGAACAAAGTGACAATCAGACGAGGAGATATTTACTACGCAGATTTAAGCCCCGTTGTGGGCAGTGAACAAGGCGGGATACGTCCTGTGCTAATTATCCAGAACGATGTCGGCAACAAATACAGTCCGACCGTCATCGCCGCCGCAATCACAAGCCGCACTACAAAAAGCAAACTCCCCACACACATTGAAGTATATGCCGACAAATACGGTCTTGCGAAAGATTCTGTTATACTGCTTGAACAAATCCGCACCATTGACAAGCGCCGCCTTAAAGAAAAAATGGGGCATCTTGACGAAATTGCAATGGACAGAGTAAACAACGCAATCTCCGTAAGTTTCGGTCTTGCGACCGGATTTGTCGCCGATGAGCCTGTGCAGGAGTTTATTGGTTAGTGCTGTGTTGGTAGGGTGTTGCCCCACGCCCTGCCAACATGGGTTAAGCAGAAAACTCACAGACAAACTCAAGCTTACCGCCCCAATCAAAAGGTGACGATTTTGTTGGTTATAAAACTACTTATTTTCAGTCTGGCAGCTCGGATAAAATACAAGCTGCCATTTTTACACATTTAAATGATGTTTTCTCACCATTCTGTCCTTATCTCTTTGACAAATTCTCCCGGAGTTTTTCCGCACAGCTTTTTAAATGTGTTTGAAAAGTAAAAACGGTCGGAAAAGCCTGTAAGTGAAGCAGTTTCGCTTATAGACAATCCGCCGGCAAGCAAACGCTTTGCGTTGCGTATTCTTATTTCGTTGCGATATTCGATGGGAGATTTCCCGAAACACTTTTTGAACAGTTTTTCGAGGTTTGATGTGCAGGTTGCGGAAAGCTTTGCAAGCTCGTCAAGCGATGTGTCAAGGTAATAGTATTCCTCAATGTAGCTGACGGTTTTTTCTATGCGGTCGATTCCCATTTCTTTCTTGCGAAGATTTGTTCCTTTCACAAGAAGTATACCTATCATTTTAAGTATTTCTCCACCGCATATATATTCGTATCCCCTGCCTCCAACCGAATATCCATCATATACCGCCTTGATTCTCGCACAGAATTCCATACTTTCCGGCAAAGTTATTTTAAACGGTTCTTCAATCGGAGCATATTCATCATTATTGCGGCAAAACACGAAACCAAGCTGATAATATTCTGTGTCAGGCGAAAGAGTTGTGTTTGTATATTTTGAACCTTGCGGCAAAAACAAAAGCTCTCCCTCAGAGGCAGTTATTGTCTGATTTTCAAAGACAAATTCGTGTCCTCCCTTAATGTAATACACAAGGCTGTTGCACTTTTTACCTGTTTCCGTGTACTTTTTTGTAACGTTATATCTGTGAAGCGCAAAAGCTGTCCGCACTTCAGGACAAACTCCATCAAGGTAATCCATTTTATCCTCCGTTATTTTGCAAAATGCTATTCTTTAGCCATTATATCAGAAAAAAATTCCTTTATCAAGTGTTTTACGATATTTTACATAAATTTTCTTATATTGCATATTGCATTTGGTGCAGAGATTGCTTATAATATACTCATATAAACAGCGTTTTTGCTGTATTCCCGGAATCGAGCACTGCTTTAACGCAACACATCCCATTACGAAAGGATACATAAAATGGACAGTATAAAATTCAGCAAACCTCGAATAAGATGGCTTTTCGGCGGATTTGGTTTTCACAATAGCGAAGCGACCATGCTCCCGCTAATGTCGGAAGAATTCAAGGAACAAAAGGTTTTAAAGGTTTTCAGGGAAATTTCGCCCACCTATTCAAGAGTTTTCGCCGGCTTCGCCGAGTGGTCACAAGAGGCAATGGAGAGCTTCGCCGATTATTACGACTTGACTTTCCGTGAATCAGGCACACTTCTTTACGTTGTTCCCGGTCGTATGCCCATTCCGGATGAAAACCTCAACCTTGACGAATACTGCGAAAAGGTTGCCGAAAAACTTGAATACCTTGTGAAGGTCAGAAACTGCACCAAAATCAGATACTTCTGCACCACAAATGAGCTTTCCTGTGCAAACACATATGCCTATCTTTCGGAACATCTAGACATTTTCGCCGAGCTTCACAAAAAGCTTTACCACAGTTTCCGCCGCCATGGTCTTGACATTGGTCTTATTGCTCCCGACAGCTCCGGAACAAATCTTATCGACCAACATCTGCCATGGGCGTTGGAAAATATCAACGACATAACCGAGTGCTATTGTGGTCATCTTTATATCGGCAAAAAGTCCCTTGGCGATAGCGAAACCTATGACGACCTTGTTAAGACTCTTTCAAATTATGTTTTAATGTGCCGCAAGCGTGAAAAGCGTTTTATTCTCGGCGAATACGGCATCAACAATGCTTTGAAATGGACGCAAAGCCACAATGTCATGAGTAACGACGGTTCATATGCCGTGGATTTCCCCGAACAGGACGGTGTTTATGCGCTTTGCGTTGCAGAGGTTGCGCTTGCCGCCATAAATTCGGGATGCTTTTCGGCTGTTTTCTGGACAATGTTTGACTATCCTGACCCATTTATTCGCGAAAACGGCGACACTATTGAAGAAAAGGCAAGATACGACGTTGCACGTTTTTCGGGTCACGGTCTGGACATTCGCTACAACAAAAATGGTCTTGCAAAATGGTGTGATGATGAAAAAGACTATGGCCCAAGGGCAGCTCTTTACACTCTTGGGTACATGGCAAAATTTTTCCGCAAAGGCTCACGGGTGCTTGAAGTAACCACAAACGCAAGCCTTATAAGAGCCGCCGCCGTAACCAATCCAGATGGTTCAATGACGGCGACATTCATAAATCTATCCGACAAGTCCATTTCACTTGATGTTTCGATTGAACACAAGTCCCAAAAGCCTTTCAGAAAGTATGTTTATGAAGCCGCAAATCCGCCTTACAACGACTTTTGCGATTTACAGGCACACACCGGAACTCTTGATGCACCCGACGGGAATTTTGAAATAACCCTCCCTGCCCTTTCCATGGTTTTTCTTTCAACAGACTATGTTGAAAGAACTCCGTCACCCATTGCAAACATTAAAAACAAAGGCGGAAAACTCACATGGGACAAGGTTTCCGACACCGAGCATTGCTACTACCGCATTTTCAAAGACAAGATTCAGATTGCCTCAACCGTTGCAACCCACATCAACGTTTGCGACGACGGCGTTTATGAGGTTTTCTCTGTTGACAAACACGGCAATTGCAGAAAACCACAATGAGGTCATAACTAAGTTTTTTGCTTTTGACATTTCGTCACAAACAAAAAAATCCAAGTCTTAACAACTTGGATTTTTTACACCTAAAAAACTTCTTTCGTAATCAACCCTTAAACTGCTGTTCAACGAGTTTGTCGCCGGCATACATTGTACGGAGTTTGGGTTTTTCAATTTTGCCTGTGGGATTTCTCGGAACATCAGCAAAAATAAGCTTATGAGGACGCTTATATCTTGGAAGCGCCTGGCAGAACTCATTAACCTCGTCCTCGGTGAGTGTTTCTCCGGGCTTAACCTCGATAACAGCTGCGGCAATTTCGCCGAGTCTTGCGTGAGGAAGGCCGATAACGGCAACGTCCTTGATTTTTGCGTTGGCTCTGAGGAAGTCCTCAATCTGAACGGGATAAAGGTTTTCGCCGCCGCTTATAATAACGTCTTTCTTTCTATCAACAAGGTAAATAAAGCCATCTTCGTCCTGCATAGCCATATCGCCTGTCCAGAGCCAGCCGTCGTGAAGAACTTCATTTGTCGCCTTTTCGTCCTTATAATAGCACTTCATAACACCGGCACCCTTAACTGCAAGCTCACCGACATCGCCTCTTGCGACCTCGCTGCCATCGGGGTTGATAATCTTTGTCTGCCAACCATAGCCTGCAATACCAATTGCTCCAACCTTATGAATGTTTTCAACGCCGAGGTGCACACAACCGGGGCCAATCGACTCGGAAAGTCCATAGTTGGTATCATATTCATGATTGGGGAACAAAGCTTTCCAACGTTTAATAAGGCTTGTTGGAACGGGCTGTGCACCGATATGCATAAGACGCCATCTTGAAAGGTCATATTTTGAAAGGTCTATTTCGCCTCTGTCAATTGCATCAAGGATATCCTGTGCCCACGGAACAAGAAGCCACACAATTGAGCATTTTTCATTAGAAGCGGTTTCGATAATAGTCTTTGGTTTTACGCCCTTGAGGAGAACCGCCTTACTTCCACTGAAAAGGCTTCCGAACCAATGCATTTTTGCACCTGTATGATAAAGCGGAGGAATACAAAGGAAAACGTCATCATGGGTCTGACCGTGATGATTCTGCTCAACCTTACACGAATGAACAAGGCTTGCGTGGTCATGGAGAATCGCCTTGGGGAATCCCGTTGTACCGGACGAGAAATAAATTGCGGCGTAGTCCTCGTCAACAAGACCGATTTGGGGATTTGCGCTTGAGAAGTTTGCTGCATGGAGAGGATAGCTCTCGGCAAAATTGGGGCAAACGTCTCCCATGAAGAACAGCAATTTAACGTGGGGAATCTTATCGCAGATTTCCTCCATACGTCCGACAAATTCGGGGCCAAAGAAAAGTGCATCGACGTCAGCAAGGTCAAGGCAATACTTGATTTCCGACGAAGTATATCTATAATTCAGCGGAACGGCAAGTGCGCCGATTTTAAGTATTCCAAAATATATCGGCAACCATTCAAGGCTGTTCATCATAAGTATTGCAACCTTATTACCTCTCTTGATACCTCTGCTCAAAAGCAGGTTTGCGCAACGGTTTGCTTTTTCGTTGAACACGCCCCATGTAATTTCACGTCTGTAATCCTCTGAAAAGCCGGACTCGATAAGTTCGTATTCTTTCCAGGTCACACGTCTTACTTCTTTGACATCGGGATTGATTTCAACAAGTGCTGTTTCATTCCCATAGAGCGTTGCATTACGCTCCAAAAACTCCGTAATAGGCATTTTTATCTTGACTGAAATACGAATTCTGAACGAATTCGATTTCAGTCCCTCCTCTCATTTTTATCTTGTCAAAACCGAAATCAGAATGACTTCGGTTTTGACCTTATATTTGATTAAAATCGGAATTTAGACAATTCCGATTTAGCTTGTGCAAAGGGATTTGTCATCTCTCCGAGATTTTTATCTTGTCGAAATGCGAAGTCAGAGTTCCTTTCGGATGTTCTATGTATTTGATTAAAATCGAGCTTTAGACAAGCTCGATTTAGCTTGCATTAAACTTTAAAGTTTTTTTCTTCGATTCTTCATTTTAATCAATTACGCACCGACTGAAATCGAATTCGTTTAGAATTCGCATTTCAGTCAAGTTAAAATCCATCACGTACCGACTGAAATCGAATTCGTTCAGAATTCGCATTTCAGTCAAGATAAAAATTATTGTTTGGGTTTTTTATCAGTCTTTTTAAAGCTGAGCTTGTTTTCTTTGCCGTCAAAAAGTCGCTGAATATTGGTTCTGTGGAGAAAAATCACAAATATTCCGATTCCGAGTGCAAAAATGAATTGCGGTGAAGGGCCATATTTAACATACACAATCATGGGATAAATTGCCGCCGAAAGAATTGAGCCGAGGGAAATATATCTCCATATTGCAACAATGACGATGAAAAATGTAAGTACAACAAGGAAAATTATCGGATCAAGCATGAGAATTGTAATTGCGCTTGTGATAACGCCCTTGCCGCCCTTGAACTTATAATAAACGGGATAAACATGCCCGATTATTGCAAAAAGACCGCCAACATAACCGCCGCCGTTTCCAATTATTATCCAACCGATAATAATTGCAACAACTGCCTTAAGACAATCGCCGGCGAGAGTTCCGAGTGCTGCACCCTTGCCATAAGTACGAAGCATATTTGTTGTGCCTGCATTTCCGCTACCATATTTTCTTATGTCGTCATGATAAACAAGCTTTGAAATAATAATTCCGAAATTAAGGCTGCCAAGTGCATAGCCAACAAGTGCAACAAGGATAATCGAAACGATATTTATTGCAAGCAGCATATCCTGTGCCGGGGGATAAAGTCCCACTACACCTTTTTCAAAAAGCTCAAACATAATTTTCCCCTTTCAAAATTTTCTGTTATTATTTATTATCTGTTTGTGTGCTTTATTCCTCATCGTCCTTTTCTCGGATAACAAGCTTAATTGGCGTACCCTCGAATCCAAAGGTTTCCCGGAGCTTGTTTTCAATATAACGCTGATAAGAAAAATGGAAAAGCTCTGCGTTATTGACAAACAAAACAAAGGTCGGAGCCTTTACGCCTGTCTGGGTTATATAATAAATCTTAAGACGCTTGCCCTTATCTGACGGAGGCTGAACACGGGTGATTGCATCATTGAGAACATCGTTGAGCATACCTGTGGAAACACGCTTTGATGCCTCATTGTTAACATAATTCACAATCTCATAAAGGTTATCTGTTCTCTGCCCCGTAAGAGCCGAAATGAAAACAATTGGCGCATACGTCATATAGGCAAGAGATTCACGAACCTTTTTGCGGAACTCATCCATTGTTTTGGAATCCTTTTCTATGGAGTCCCACTTGTTTATGGCAATAATTGATGCCTTTCCGTTTTCGTGAGCAATTCCGGCTACTCTTTCGTCCTGTGCCGTGACGCCCTCGTTTGCATCTATCATGATTATGCAAACATCTGAACGTTCAACCGCAAGCTGTGCACGAAGCACGCTGTATTTTTCAATACTGTCGGAAATTTTTCCGCTTTTGCGAATACCGGCTGTGTCGATAAATGTAAATTTACCCTGGTCATTTTCGATATATGTGTCAATGGCATCACGGGTTGTTCCGGCGATGTTTGACACGATCATTCTCTGCTCACCGCAAAGTCTGTTGACAAGCGAGCTTTTTCCGGCATTTGGGCGTCCGATAACCGCAACCTTGACAGAATCGTCCTCTTCTTCATCGGGCTCGATATCTGAAACAAGCTCACAGATTCTGTCAAGTATATCTCCTGTTCCCGTTCCATGAACAGACGAAACGGGATACGGTTCATCAAGTCCAAGTTCATAAAACTCATAAAATTCAGGCGGAAGTGCGCCGACGGAATCAACTTTATTTACGCAAAGCACAACAGGCTTTTTACTCTTTCTGAGCATTGCGGCAATTTCTCCATCGTCAGCTGTAACACCTGCGTGGATATCCGTCATAAAAACAATTACGTCTGCGCTTTCAATTGCGATTTGCGCCTGTGTTTTGATATGACTCATCATGAGGTCACCGGTGTTCGGCTCGATACCGCCGGTGTCAATCATGATCATCTTTTTTCCGCACCATTCAGTTTCAAAATACAGTCTGTCCCTTGTTACGCCGGGAGTGTCTTCAACAATGGCGATTCTTTTTCCAGCCAGCTTGTTGAAAAACGTGCTTTTTCCAACGTTAGGTCTGCCAACTATAGCAATAATAGGTTTAGCCATTTTCACCTTGTCTGAAAGCTCAAAGCAATACTGCCCTCTTTCAAACCTCTCCTTTATTTTTATCCTGTGTTAAACATGAAGTCAGGACAACTTCAATTTCGTATAAGTGCAGGACTGAAATCAAAGTCAGCAAGACTTTGTATTTCAGTCAAGATAAAGCTTATTCTTCAACAAACTCTTTATAAATTGTTCTGAGAGAATTCTCAAAGTCGCTGTTGTCAACGCCGATGATAATGTTGAGCTCGCTTGAACCCTGGTCAATCATGCGGATATTGATTCCGTTTTCCGCAAGGGAAGCAAATATTCTTGCCGCAGTACCTCTTGCATTTTTCATCTTGCGTCCAACAACTGCCACGAGGGCAATATCAGCTTCAATATTGATGCTGTCAGAGCCGGTCACACGGAAAAGCTCCTTAATGAGTGCATCTTCCTTGCCTGCAAGATCTCTTTCGTCAAGGACAACGCTCATCGTGTCGATACCCGAGGGAAGATGTTCAAAAACAAGTCCATGCTTTTCAAGCACCTCAAGCACACGTCTTCCGAAACCAAGCTCCTCGTTCATCATATCTTTTTCAAGTGTGAGAACAGCAAAGCCCTTTTTGCCTGCAATACCTGTGACAACATTTCCCTCAACCTTGTGCATCTGCTTGAGATCCATCTGCACATTTTTTGTCTGGAAAACCTGCTCACGGACGGAGGAAACAATCATTGTACCTGCATCGTCGGGAGAATTTGTGTTTCTTATATTTATGGGTATTCCTGCAATTTTAACAGGGAAAATTGAGTCTTCGTGAAGAACTGTTGCGCCCATGTATGAAAGCTCACGAAGTTCTCTGTAGGTGATGACCTCAATTGGTTTGGGATCGGGCACAATTCTGGGGTCAGCGATAAGGAAGCCGGAAACATCGGTCCAGTTTTCGTAAAGATCAGCCTGTGCAGCTCTTGCGACAATTGCGCCGGTTATATCCGAACCGCCTCGTGAAAAGGTTTTGATTGTGTCGTTGGGCATTGCACCGTAAAATCCGGGGATAACGGCTCTTTTAACGTTGGCAAGTCTTTCGGAAAGGACTTCATTTGTGCGTTCGGAATCAAATGAGCCGTCGTTTGCAAAGAAGATTACCTCGGCAGCGTCAATAAATTCGTATCCGAGATACTTTGAAAGAATAATACCGTTGAGGTATTCTCCACGGCTTGCGGCGTAGTCACGTCCTGCCTTGTGAAGAAGGCTCTGCTTGATGCTTTCAAACTCTTCGTCAAGGTCAAGGTCAAGCTCAAGTCCGTCAATAATAAGCTGGTATCTCTGTTTGATTATACCGAAAACTTTTTCAAATTCTTCTTTATTACTTACTGCGTCATAGCAACGATAGAGCAGGTCTGTAACCTTTGTATCGTCGGAATTTCTCTTTCCGGGAGCCGAGGGAACGACATATCTTCTGCTCTCGTCGGCACGCACAATTTCCGCAACTTTTCTGAACTGTATATCATCGGCAAGGCTACTGCCGCCAAATTTCGCTATTTTTACCATGTTTAAAAAATCCTCACATTCATTGAAGTCTATGCTGTATTATATGTAAAATCATGGGTGAAAGAACATACGCATCAGGAGTTTTCCTGTCATTACTTCAGATTCTGACACGCTCATTTTTGTCAAGGGTTAAAGTTTTGCCGCATATTTCAATTTGCTTTGCGCAACTTGTTGTATTTACAACAGTAATATTCTTTCCGTCATTATCGGTAAAGAGTCTTGTGCCACATGTCACATCAAAAGCTTGTTTTCCGTCGACAAAGCCATATGCCTTACCGTCTGAAATCTTTACGGTATATTCTCTGCCGCAAATTCCGTATGTATATTCGCTGTCAAAGCCGTCGTCATGCGCTCCCCAATAGATTGTGTTTTCCTGCTTGTGCACTCCGTAAAGTCGTGACACAAACTCAAGGCAAGTGAGAATTGACGGACCGTAATCTCCGGCACCCCAGCCAAGACTTGTTTTACCGGTATATGGGTCATACTGTTGGGTAAACTTTCCGCTTGTCATAACGGCGTTCATGTATTTATCGGCAAGTATGGGAATGAGGTCAAAGCGTCCATACTGTTCAAGCGCAATGATTGAACGCTGATATGTAAGTGACTGCGGCTGTCCACTCCAGTTGTTGACCTCAACGTTTTTGAATTTCGGGTCATTTACTGCAATTGAAACAAGGGGAAGCGGAGTCCAGAATTCATTAGGATTGAGCAGATGCTCATCAATAAATCTATCTGCCATTTGCTGTGAGAAGCAGCCATAATACATTGTTTTTATGTTGCCCTGATAGAGTGTATCAAGGAAGTTGTTGTTTTTGTCACGGTCGAAAAATGCGCCTTTGTCCTCACGCCAGAGATAAGAATGCATTTTATCCTTAACCTCTTTTGCACGCTCACGCCACAAATCGCCTTTTCCGTTGCCGAGAATGTCACAGATTCTGGCAAGAGCACGTCTGTTTTCATGGGAATAGCCCATGAAGTCCATTGATTCAAAGGGAGCAGGTGTATCTTCGGGAGGAAAATCCTTATCCCAACCGCCATGGAAGCCGTCAAGTCTTGTGCTTCCGTCTTCACCCAAGTCCCAAACGCACCACACTTCAAGGCAGCCGTCGCCGTCGGAGTCACGGGTTTTCCAAAGGTGAGCGTCGAATTTTTCAAGGGTAGAAGCGAGATATTCAAGGTAATCCTTTTTCTGCTCGGCAAGGTAATACATATTTATTGCGTGCATGGGGAAGCAATTACCCTGATAGTGAGTGAAAATGGGATTTATTTTGCCCTCTTTGGTAACGGAAATCTGACCGGGGATTCTTCCGTCCTCTCTCTGGTAGTCCATGAAAAAGAGCTGATTATTAAGGGCAACCTCAAGGTTTCTTTTGGCGTACATTTCGCCGCCCATCGGTTGAGTTTCAAGCCAAATGCTTGTGTAGCCTCCGCCCTCAATGAGGACATTTCTGCCACCAAAATCTTTTATATTCTGTCTTGCGGTTGCTTCACACTTTTCATAAAGTCCGGCAAGCTGTTTGTTGGTTGTGGTAAATCTGACGTAAGAATTATTCAAAATGCATCACGCACCTTTGCATGGAAATATTTATTATTTTGTGGGAATAACGTAAAGAAGAATTGCAAAATAATGAAGTATGCTGCCTGCAAGCACAAAGAAGTGCCACACAGAATGCATAAATTTAACCTTTTTAAGAGCATAGAAAATTATGCCAGCCGTGTAAGCGATTCCTCCGAACAGCATAAGGAGCATTCCCTCTTTGCCGATAGCCTTTGAGAATGTGGAAAATCCCATAACGATAAGCCAGCCGCTGAGGACATAGGCAACCATAGAGAATTTTTTTGATTTTTCAAGGCTCACGGAGTTAAAAACGATCCCCAACACTGCGATAGCCCAGACGATACCAAAGATTGTCCACGAAAGTCCGGGATTAACCGGGCGCATAACCGTGAGAGTGATGGGAGTGTAAGTACCGGCGATGAGCAGAAAAATGCAAGTGTGGTCGAAAATACGGAACACATATTTTGCTTTTTTATTTGAAATAGCGTGGTAGAGGGTTGACATTGTATAAAGTATAATAAGAGTTGCCCCATAAATCGAGCCGCTGACAACGCCCCAGGCATTTCCGTAGAGTGCGCCGAAAACAATCAGCATAACGCATCCGGCGATTGCAAGCAATGCGCCTATGCCATGAGAAATTGAGCTGAACAACTCTTCGGCAAGTGTATAAACGGGGAGTTTATAGTCATTTGCTTGTTTTGTCATGATTTTACCTCCTTGGTAGTTCACTTTTTAATCTATATACTTCATATGATGCAAACAATACAGGTATTTTATATTATACCCCTCTTTTGGGTTTGCTTCAAGCGAAAAAAAGTTAGTAATATAATTCCCAATTGTTAAATTTTGTTTTTTTGGATTAAATCTTTTTGTTATCCCTCATTCTCAGCAGAGAACAGAACAATTATAAATTATGAGGGAGACGAAAATTTAATACTAAAGAACTAAATTTTCCCTTTTTCTATTGACAAAAGAACATTTGTGTGGTACAATTGTTTAGAACATATATTCCGAATAGTTGTTCTATTTGTTGAATGGAGAAATTTATATGTCAAACAAAACAATTTCGGCGAGAAAAAATATGTATATTGATTACATGGAGGGACGGGGCATCAACGAGGGACGAGTTGTTCTGCACTCGGATATGAACAATTTCTTTGCGAGTGTGGAATGTATGCTCAACCCTGCCCTTGCAGAGTTTCCCGTGGCTGTTTGCGGAAGTGAGGACGACAGGCATGGCATTGTACTTGCGAAAAATTTCAAGGCTAAATTTTACGGAATCCAGACGGCAGAGCCTGTTCGCAGTGCTCTTCGCAAGTGTCCGAAGCTTGTTGTTGTGCCACCGCATTATGACCTTTATCTTGAATATTCACGACGCGCAAGGCAGATTTACTCAAAATTCACCGACAGAGTTGAGCCTTTTGGTGCGGATGAGGCTTGGCTTGAGCTGACAGGGTGTTACGGCATAAAGGGGCTTGAGGACGGTATTCTGGCGGCGGACGAGATCCGGGAATGTATCAAGCGTGAGCTTGGGCTTACGGTTTCGGTTGGGGTCAGCGACAACAAGGCGTTTGCAAAGCTTGGCTCGGATTTCAAAAAACCTGATGCAACTTCTCTCATGTCACCGCTGAATTATGCCGAGCGCATTTTGCCGATGCGTATTTCAGAGCTGATTTTTGCAGGTCCCAAGACCACCGAAAGGCTTGCACGCTATGGGCTTTACTCTTTTGCCGACGTTGTGAGGCAGACACCATCGTTTATGAATATGCTTCTTGGGATAAACGGTGAACGACTTCTTATGTGGGCATCGGGGTTTGACACGTCGAGGGTTATGATTGAGGACGAAAGTGTTCCCGTCAAATCCATTGGCAATTCTTTCACTGCGCCTCGTGATATTGTGAACGAAGATGATGTGCGTGCCATGCTTTCGATGCTCAGCGAAATGGTCGGGCTTCGGCTTCGCAAGCACGGTTTTCATTGTTCGGGTATTTGCGTGAGCATTCGCACATCCGGACTTTTATGGACGGAAAAGCAGGTTACCCTCGACCGCCCGACGGACTGCACCCGAACGCTTTTTGAGGAATCGCTCAAAATGTTCCAAAAATTTCTTGCCCACTATCTTCCCGGTGGAATCCGAAGCATGGGTATCCGTTGTATTTCCCTTAAGGCTGGAAACAGCGGTTCTCAATTTTCCATGTTCGACGGCGACATAGAAAAAATTGACAAGCTTTGCCGCCTTGACCGCACCGTTGATTCCCTGCGCGCACGATTCGGCAAAAATGCCGTCCATTCCGCCCGTGTCCTCTCCGATTCAGACCTCGTCGGCATACGCTCTTGCGAACAATCCTCCATGCGCAGTTCTTTTCATCAGGAGTTGTAAGGATAATATCTTGCCCAAGGGTGCTTTTTGAAAAAAGCTCCCCTTGGGAATCCCCGAAAAACTTTAGAATGGGAAAAATTATTGACAGCAATTTACAACTTGGGTTATAAAGATTTGAAATGGCAAGTTTTTCTTTGCGCTATCTCAAAAGCTTTATCATAAAAAAGCTCCCACCTTTTTACGGGTGGGAGCTTAGTTTAAGCCTTATTTATTAAGCTTTTGGCGTTAATCGAGTGTGATTTCTTGCACTGGGGGAAGAACTGCTGTTGTTGCTGCTGTCGCGCCAAAGCTGCTCTTAAGTGCAACAAGATCATCAATGCTAATCGTACCGTTCTCGTTGATATCGGCTGCCTGAGCTGTTATGCTTGCAGACTTATCAAACGCTCTGATTGCAACGATAAAGTCATTGATGTTAACCTTATTGTCACCGGCTGTTGTGCCGACTGTGTCAACGATGTCACCGCCTGTAAGTGCGATGCTTGCATCTGTGCCAACAGTTTCGCCGTTTTCAACGGTTACTGTGATAATAAGATCAAGGTATCTCTGCTTGGAAACAGTTATGGTGTAAGTGCCTGCCGCAACGCCGCCTTCCTTGGAATCAATTGTGATTGCTGCGTCGTTTTCAGCAATATCGAACTTTTCTGTAACATCAACATCGCCGAGTTTAACGGTTACAACTGCATTAACCTGATAATTTGTATTCTCGGGAAGTGTGTACCTATCAGCCTCTTCCACAAGTTCTTCTCTGAGAGTTGCAACTGTGATGTCTACGATACCTGTTACAGCAACAGCTTCGTTGTATGTTGCGGTATAAGTTGCTTCTTCTGTTACAACAGCTTCTGCATCAAATACAGGTGTCCATTCCTTGAATGTGTACTCAACTTTGTAGCCGTCAACAGCTTCCGTATAAGTTACAGGAGTAGGAGCACCAACAACCTTATTGCCGTGTGTTACGGGAACAACAACATCAGCAGCAGGTGTACCGTCGGCGTTCTTAATGCCTGTAAATGTTACATTATAGGTGTTGAGAACGAGCTCGCCTGTGATTACAACCTTGTGTTCGCCGGTAACTTCGGGGATTGTGTACTTGTAAACCTTAGCATCAGGATCGTATGTTGCAACGCCTGCAGTGCCGTCGATTGTGATAGCGATGTTGCCTGTCATCTGGCTGTTAGCAGCAGGAAGTGTGAATGTGCCGTTGTAAACACTGCCGTGTTCAACATCTGTTACTGTGCCATCTGCGATTACATCCTCTTCAGCATCAAGTACAGGAACTGTAAGTGCATACTTATTCTTTGCGTTGACGCCGGAGATGTCAAGTTCTGTTGCTTCGGTTACGGTGATCTTATACTGATATGTTGTGTTTTCAACTGCAGTAAGTGTTTCTCCGTTTGCTGTAACAACAGGTGTGCTCTGGGTGTAAGCTTCGTCAAGTGTTACGGTAACTGTGATTTCTGTGCCGTAAGGAACTGCCGCAAAGTCACCTGTGTAATCATACTCAACTGTGTACTTGCCTTCAACGGATTCTGCCTTTGTTACTTCGTAGTTGTTAACGGTTGCATCGTAGGTTGCTGTGTATGTTGCTTCGCCTGTTACTGCTACAATTGCAGGTGTCCATTCCTTAAAGGTGTATGTATACTGTGCGTCTGCTGCCTTATCTGTGCTTCCTGTGAAAGCAGGTGTTGCACCATATTCATACTCTTCTTCGGTTTCTTTTCCGTCTACAACCCATGTGATTGTGTACTTGTTTACAGTCTTATCGTATTC
>JAZQKV010000074.1:0-2034 GCA_045542335.1 Eubacteriales bacterium | reverse complement strand
AGCGGCTGTGCGGTGATACATTTGTGCTTGATTGGGAGCTTTTCAAAAATTCCGAGCTTGTAATCGGCGTTCTTTTGGTTCTCAACCGTACAGCAAACCACGACGTTTTCATAACCGTCGCCCCAATCATCGGGAATGCAGTCCATAAATCTGTCGATGCGCTTGGTGAGAAAGAGAAAGGTGCAATCCGCGCGCTCCCTGATCATCTGCCAGCATTCCCTGCGCCATGCATCCGCTTCCTCAATCAGAAAATCGGTGGAAAAGCAGGTATATACAATGCCGGGTTTCATTTTGTAATTGCCGTTCTTCAAGCGCTCTATGGGCTTTGCAAAGTCCTTTGTCTTTTCGATGATGCTCGTATCAACTCCGCGCTTTGCGTCGCCCTTGTGGATATAGCAATAGAGGCAGCCGTCGCTGCACTTTCTGCAACCTCTCCACGGATTCCACATTGCCATATTCTCACCTCGCTAATTCTTATTGATCTATGTTTTCATTTTACCATATTTCTATGAATATTTCAATCGGCTTCGCTGGTCTTTGCCATTTTTGACACAAATTTTCAAGGGCGCCTTATTCGGCGCCCTCCAGTGCAATGACAAACCCGCCATTTAGGCGGGTTTGTCATTGCACTGGAGGAGTTTCAAAAACGAAACTCCTTTTAATTTAGATATTTATGTAAGGACAATCTCTGAACACTTCCGCATAAAGCCCAAGTGAAGATACATACTTTGCAAGCAACCGGCATACGGGAAATTCAGTATGGAAATGTCCTGCTTCAATAACGGCAAGACCGCTTTCAGCAGCGGCTTCTGCGACATTATATCCGGCATCTCCGGTGACAAGTACGTTGGCACCACACTTTACAGCCCCAGGAACAAAACTCTTTCCGTCTCCGCCCACAAGTGCCACGCGGCTAACTGTTCCGTTACCCGTAAGGCGAACGCTGTCACATCCGAGAGCAGACTTTACTATCAGAGCAAAGTCTTTCACGTCAATAGGTTCAATTTCACAAATCCTGCCGAGGCTGTCACATTCGTCATCGCCGAAGTTCCCAACTGTTTTAAGTCCGATGCACTCAGCAAGAGCATCATTTACGCCGTTCACAGCGGCATCAAGACGTGTATGCAGTGATACAATGTCAATGTCATTTTTTATGGCTTTAAGGAGCCGGGAAGACACCGTATCGCAACCGTCAACACGCTTCACTCCCTTAAAGATTAAAGGATGATGGCAGAGGAGCAAATCAAAGCCGTTTTCGACAGCATAACTCAACGCCTTATCCGTAGCGTCAAGGCTTACAAGAACCCTTTTTATTTCACGGCTGTAATCAGATGCAAACATCACTCCGTCATTGTCCCAGCTCATAGAAAGTTCTCTCGGGGCTATTGTGTCGAAGTGACGCACAAGTTCAGATAAAGTCATCAGTCATCTTCTCCTAAATCTATAATATGTCCCCTTGCCTTTGCAATTTCACAAAGTTCACGGAGAGTTCTCTCTTCAATGGTTGTGGTAAGGCCGCCCTGACGTCTGCCTTCAATGCGTTTTTTCATTTTGAGCGCTGTTTTATCCAAAAATCCGTTTACGTATGGGTTTGTTTTGTCTTCGTCAATATTACCGATTACAAGTCTCACCGGCGGAACTTCCCGACGGACACCGTCGTATTCGGCAACTATGCAGGTATAGTACTTGTCCCCAGCACAGCAAAGCTTTTCTTCGATTGTGGCATATCCCATCTCTGCAAGATAACCGCGAAGCTCTTGGACAGTACTCATAGGCTGAAGAATAAGTCTCACGCCGGGAATTCTTGTATAATCGGATTTTTCAATAATCTCTGCAATAAGTTCACCACCCATACCCGCTATGATTATATCTGTCACGCCATACTGCTCAGGGTGTACCTCGGAAATACCGTTTGCAAGACAAAATGAAATTTTATCAAACACGCCGAAGCGCTGTGCATTTTCGCAGGCTTTTGTCAGCGGCTTATTATTTACATCCGAAGCCACCGCACGCTTGCAAATATTATTTTTAATT
>JAZQKV010000073.1:0-3467 GCA_045542335.1 Eubacteriales bacterium | reverse complement strand
AAGAGGTGCATTTGTTTAACGCCAAGAGCGCTTGCAAAACGTGCAATGTCCCGTATTTCTACTTCGGTTGCATTAAATCCGGGAATAGTGGGTACTCTTATTGTCACATTCTTGCCGCTTGCAACAATCTTAATTATATTCTCCCTTATTGTTTCAGTTCCGACACCGGTAAATTCACGGTGCTTTTGACTGTCTGTATGCTTAACATCAATAAGAAAATAGTCGACATATGGCAAAGACATCTCAATATTCTTCCATTCCGGAGCCGCGGTTGTTTCAACAGCTGTATTGATTCCATTGTGCTTTGCACACTTAAAAAGTGCTGCCGCAAATTCAGGCTGACAAAACGTTTCACCACCGGAAAGCGTAAGACCTCCTCCGCTTCTACGATAATACGGCATATCTTTTTTCACCTGGTCAATTATCTCTCCAACGCTCACATCTCTGCCAACTGTCACACTCTCCCCTGCTTTCAGCATGGTTTGAATATCATATTCCTGAGATTCAGGATTGCAACACCATCGACATCTTAGCATACAGCCTTTCAGAAATACAATTGTGCGGATTCCGGGGCCGTCATGAACAGAAAACTTCTGAATATCAAAAATCCTGCCAACAACCTGTTCCAAATTGTTTGTCATATATGCCAAAGCCTCCGTAATCAATAACCACGCTGCTCGGTTCTGTTGATAATGTCATCCTGCAAGGATTTTGACAGTGTGGTAAACAGTGCACTATAACCCGCAACACGAACAACAAGGCTCTTATATTTATCGGGATTCTTTTGAGCATCAAGAAGCGTTTCACGACTCACAACATTGAACTGCATATGGCTTCCCTTCTGATCAAAATAAGCTCGAATAAGAGCAATAAAGCTTTCAATACCTGAACTTCCTTCAAGAGCCGAAGGATGGAATTTCATGTTAAAGAGCGTGCCGTTGGAAGCAATTCCATGGTCAAGCTTTGAAACGGAATTTGCAGAAGATGTCGGACCATTAACATCAAAGCCGGCAGACGGTGAAACACCATCAGCAACAGGCGTATGAGCATATCTTCCATCTGGAGTTGCACCTGTTTGAGCGCCAAGAGGAACATTTGCAGAAACCGGGTAAAGCCCTGCCTGAAAAATACCGCCACGAGGATTCTTGTACTTTTCAAGCGGTTTTGTGTACATATACGCCGCTTCTCTTGCAAGCTCATCAACAGAATCAATATCGTTTCCAAATTTATCAGCAGAAATGATTTCTTTTCTTATGCGGGAATATTTATCATTATTATCTGAAAGCACCTTTTCAAAAATCTTTTTAATAACATAGTCATTTGCCGCAACGCCGCGATTTGTAAGTTCTGACTTGATAGCCTCAAGAAGTATATCCGAGTGTTCGGGTTTTCCGAAATTGTTATTAAGTGCCTCATGAAGTTCAGCAAGCGTAAACCTCTTATCCTCGAACACGAGCTTTTTAATTGTATATAGCGAATCAGCAACATTTGCAATTCCAAAGCCTTGAGGACCTGTGAAATTATAAACCGCTCCACCCTGTTCAGGAGTGAGGCATCTGTCAATACAATCATCAACCATTGAGGATAAATACGGAAGAGGACAACGCTCAAAATGCGCAACATCAATTGCATTGTCAGCATTGACAAGAAGTTCTATAAAGTATTCCATTTGTGTGCGATAAGCACTTTCAAACTCTTTATATGATTTGAAATTGTCAACATTTCCTGTGTCAGGAGAAACCCTCACTCCATCGTCCATGCCCGCAGAAAATACCATTTCAAGGGGTCTGCACATATTAAAAAATGCTGCATCATGCCATCCCCAGGTTTTACCTGCTTTCTGCGGTTCTACACAACCTATTATATTATAATCTCTTGCATCTTCAATTGTAAGTCCTCTTGAAACAAGTGAAGGAATAATCACCTCATCATTGTAATAAGCAGGCAAGCCCACGCCTGTTCTTGTAAGCTCAGCCGCTTTCACAAGGAAATCATGAGGTGTTCCGTTCCAAACACGCACAGAGAAAGACGGCATTGGCAAAAGAACGTGTTTAGTTGCATAAATACACATAAATGAAAGGTCATTAGTTGCATCTCTTCCATCGGGCGTCTGACCACCGGCTATAAGATTCTGAAACAGAGAATAACCTGCAAACCCCTCTGCAGATGCAGCATCTCTCGCCTTATTGAGGTCATTGAACTTGACCCAAATACAATCCATGAGCTCTTGTGCAAAATCTCGGGTAATCTTTCCATCAGCAATATCCTTTTCATAATAAGGATACATATAACGGTCGAAGCGTCCGGGAGAAATCGAGTGTCCACTTGATTCAATCTGCAAAAGGAGCTGAATAAACCAAAAAGACTGACAAGCTTCGTAAAAGTTTCTCGCTCCATACATTGGAACACGCTTACAATTTTCAGCAATTACCTCAAGCTCGCGCTTTCTTATAGTATCTCTTTCATTTTTACTCATCTCAAGGGCAAGTTCAGAATATCTCGCAGCATAAACGCAAGCAGCGGTACAGCTGATTTCCACAGCCTCAAGAAAAGCGGAATTTCTCACATAGTCCGCATCACCCACAGAAAGCCCAGCCCTTTTTGCACGAACTTTTCCAATAATGCCTACATAGCCGTCACGGATAACTTCGTCATACTTAACCGTCGCATGACCAACGCCGTTATAAAAATAATTACCCGGAGTAAAGAAATTGTGATCCATTGCAAGCTTTGCATCAGGCGAAATATAAGAAAGTGCAAGCTCGCTTGTAGTCTTCCCTTTCCAATACTTATGTACAGACGAAAGCGTCTTCTTTGTCTGATCGGATATATAGAAAGGGTCTGCTTTACGAGTTTCAATCGTGTCGAACTCCGCTTCAAGCCACTCAAATGAAAATTCTGGGAAAGTCTGACAACCTCTCGGAGCTTTTGTTGCAGAACCAACAATTAGTTCATCGTTACGAATTGTAATCGGAATATTCTCGCAAATGTTTTTAAAAGCTTTAGCACGACGAAGGATTATCGGCTCACCCTCGGTTTCCATATATGATTGCGTAAGAAGAACAGCTCTATCCGCTTCAATTTCGGGGAGCTTTTTAAACAATTCTTCCTTAAGCTTTTCGATTCTTGGAGATTTTACGGGTTCAATTATGTTATACATCGGAGCACACTCGCTTTCCGGATAATATTTCGTTCGATAGTTGCCACAAGGCGAATCACCGATTTTTGTATCTTTACGCATACATCATACCACATTTGTTTTGTTTTGTCAATAGTTTTTCAGATAATAATAGCAAAAAACAACATTTATTTGTTGCTTTTTGTGAGTTTGCAGTTTGAATTGAATAAGAATTACGTCATAATAATGATATACATAAAAATAAATGCGCCCACGGAAAAACCGTAGGCGCAAAAACTGAATTATAAAACTCTGAATTAAAGCTCAGCGAAGTACTTGATTGTACGAA
>JAZQKV010000072.1:0-6569 GCA_045542335.1 Eubacteriales bacterium | reverse complement strand
CTTCCTAAGACCGCTTGGCCTCCGACTTCATTTAGTCACTAAACAAATTCAACGCTTACCATCTTGTCATCATACCAATTGCATATCTTTACAACATCTCCCCTGCGATATACTTTATCAGCATAAGTTATTCCTATTGCCGTCCTCGTACCACGCAAAATGACATATATTCCCTCGCCTGCTTCACAAAGAAGTATACAGTATTCATCCTTGCAATCTTTGCCATACGCCAACGTTTTTCTTACAATAGCAAATACACTTGCCGCCACCATTGAAAACAGGAACACTGCACACTGAAGAAAATCAGCCGTTCCCATAACCGCCAAAACAAATGACAGAAAAGACGACAAAATCACTCCATCGTAGCCCTTGAAATCAGGAAAACACAGCCTGTATAAAAGCAAAGCTAAAAACATACATAACCAAAAATACTGCATAAAGCCCTCACAATGCGTTTTTTCTTATTATATCCCAAAAAGCTTCACTTATTCAAAGTCATAGTTGTTATTCAGCGGTTTTGCGAAACCCTCACAAAAACAGCTGCCATCTGTGCTCTTGAAAGCGTCGAACCGGGACGCATTGTGCCGTCAGGAAATCCGGTAAACACGTCACTTTGAAGTGCTTTTGCAATGTTATATGCAAAGGGATCTGATTCAAGCTCTGAAATATCGAAATACTTGTCAAAAATGTTGTCATCGAATGAATTCCCAACGACATTTGATGTTTCATCCATTTCTTCTTCATCATTTTCGCTCATCTGCTCAAAATGCTCATTTCTCACTTCCAGCGCAGGACAGACATAACCTATCATTCTCATTGCATCTGCTCGTGAAACCTGACTTGTAATATCAACGCTCATTCCGGCAAAATCATTATAAACTATAAACGGATTCAAAATTCCTGCATCAAAAAGAGATGCGACATACGGCAAAGCCCACTCGGTAGCAGAATCATATTTTACGGTTAATCCCTTTGAATCAAAATCAAAGTCATTATATTTTTCTTTGTCAATTCCCAAAAATCTTGACATCATGGCGCAAAGCTGAGCAAGAACAATTTGAGAATCCGGCTTGAACAAAATCCTTCCATCATTCCCCGTCATGCCCTCCATTATCCCAAGCCTGTTTGCCTCCTCGGCAACTTCTTTCGCCCAATGGCCCTGCATATCATAAAACAAAGATCTATAAACCTCAAGGTTAACAAAAGCGCATTTATCACCTGCCGCAAGAATAATTTCGCAAGCATCAGCACTTCCCGTGGACTTTAGAGAAACAATACCATCTTTACTCACACAAAAATTCTCGTCCTCAAAAGGAAGCGGTGCAAGAGTCGAGCCATTAACAGAACACCACAGCTTTTCAAAATCAAAGTGTACCGGAAGCAAATCCTTGCTTGCAGATGCTTTCAATGCAACTGGAGTTTCTTCACAAAGCAAACCTGCCGAAGCATCAATCTTAAAAGTATCGGGAGAATTTGTGATATAAACAGTTGCGGCTTTTTCTGTTATATCACCAACTGTACACATTATTTCGCAAATTCCCTCAGCATCTCCCGAAACGAAATGTCCATATTCATTTATGCCGCCAATATCGCTATCTGTACTCAGAACATACTCATCTGCACTTAAACTACCCAATGGAAAATATGCCTTGTCATGAACATAAACCTCTTTTGGCAACGCATAAGAGTTGCCGCCTCCAAGCACATAAAAATCATCAAGCTCCATATAAAACCCGCCAATTTCGTCGTTTTTGTTTGCACCATTCAAAAACACAACAGAATTCGAAATTGCTCTTTCGGCGTTATCGGACGGACGATTCGCAAGATGAGTTTCCATTCCGGGAAGCGCAGAATAGACCGTAACCGAGCCACCACCATCAAAGTTCATAGCATCAACACAGCCAAGCTCTTGCAGACGTTTGCTTAAAACCTTAGCTGTCATCCCATCGCTGTAGCCGCTTCTTCTTCCATCAACGGCAAAGAACACAAGTGTACCGTCCTCTTTTATGCCCACCGAGCTTCTCGGATTTTTCACTTTATAAATGTAGTCATCCGGCATCTCGCATGCTTCACCGTCTCTTAACAGCATACTTCCACCGCCAATTGCCGAAAACACACTTTCCCACTTTTCAGCGCATGATGTTTCAATCACATATTTCTGTCCAACCTGTATGACGGAAAAAATGTTTTTATATGGTCTGTCATCAACCGTCAGAACAAAAGCGCCCTCCGGGATTTCTCCGTTTACGCATGAATATCGGATCTCCGTTACAACAGATTCAATTCTTGAACTTGCAGAAAGTCTTTCGCCGGAAAAATATTCAGAAAAATCAAAAATATTCTCATGTATTTCATCATCTGATTCTTTTATTATTTCCGTGCTTTCAGAGCTTTCACTATATGCTTCACGCTGTTCTGTCTGTTCTTTTAATTCAAAACTATCATTCGTTTCAGTTTCTATATCCTCTTTAATTTCAGGATCAATTTCTGAAAAATCATTGCTATCTTCGGTTTTGATGTCAAACGCAAACTCGTCCAAATACTTATTATATATTTCTTCGCTGTAGATTTCAGTGACAGGCATAAGAACAATTTCGGTTGATGGGTACTTTGTCCTTGTTGTGTTTCCAAATTTGTCTGTAAGTAAATATGGCGCATATTCTGTCGGTGTCTTGTTTACATGACCAATTTCATAAGAAAACTCTTCTCCCGAGATTTTGATTTCAATTGACGGATAGCCAATAAAAGCATTTCCCTCTTCGCCAAAGCCAAGCGCAGGTTTATCATCATCAGAGCTGATTAACTCGCCATCGACAATCATTGCAGACATTGGCACACCTGTTTGCGGTGCAAAAAAATCCGCATTTATTCCTCCGACAACATTCTTTCCGCTATCTTGCGCATTTTTTATCATTCTTCCCAAAGTCGAAAAGCCATAAACACCGTTACCATATAAAAACTCGATTGCAGTTTTGTTCTTTGGGTCATATTCAAAAATAAACTCTGTCTCGCGTTCTTTTCCGTCATAGGTTACAGACCTTGTGTATGTAAGACCGGGTGAAACTTCTTCGCTTTTTGTGTAGACAGCCATGCATCCTGTGCAAGCCATAGCAACACAAATAATGAAAGACACAATCCTTTGCTCAAATTTATATTTCATGAGTTATCCTCCGACATATCGTGACAACTTCATTATAACACAAACAAGCTCCTTTTTCAATACAAAGACAATGATTTTATAAAAATTTAAGAAAAAAACAAAAAAGATATACGAGAGATTTACAAAGAAAGTATATAATGGTTCTTACGCTATGAAAGGCGGTGCAAAATGAGTAAATTTATTGACAGCATTGTTGAAAAAGATCTTGACCTTTGGTCTAAGCTAAAACTATCGGAGCGCCCCATAATACTCTATGGAACGGGCGACGGCGCAGACAAGATTATCGACGTACTTAAATCAAAAGGCATAGGCATAAACGGCGTTTTTGCAAGCGATGGATTCAAAAAAGGTAAGATTTTCAGAGGCTTTGAGGTTGTTGGCTTTAAAGAAATATGCGAAAAGTTTTATGATTTCACTGTGCTTCTTTCCTTTGCGTCAAGCCTTGAAGATGTTATCAGTAATGTTTGCAGAATCAGCGAAAAAGTGCCCGTTTTTGCGCCCGATGTTCCCGTTTTCGGAGACGGACTTTTTGACAGCGAATACTTTTATGATAACATAAACCGTCTTGAAAGCATTTATAACAGCCTTGCCGATGACAAATCCAGGCATACATTTAGCTGTGCAATAAATTACAGATTGAGCGGAAACATAAAATACCTTTTCGAATGTGAAAGCGACATTTCTGAACAGTATAACGTTTTTATGACTAAACGAGCTGCCGAGGGTTATGTTGACATTGGCGCATACAACGGTGACACAGTTTCGCAGTTCTGCTCATACTTCGGGAAAAACATTCCAATAAGTGCATTTGAACCCGACGCCCGCAATTTCAAAAAAATGCTCGCACGTTTTGAGGCTGAAAAAATTTGTGGTGTCAACACTCACAACATTGCAGCCTGGAACGAAAGTGCAGAGCTTGAATTTTTCTCTCGTTCCGGCAGGAACAGTTCAACAGGTGCAAACCGCAATCTCAAACGTACACTTATTCCCGCAAATAGCGTTGACAACATTTTGAGTCACTCCTGCGGCGTAATTAAAATTGATGCCGAGGGCGCAGAAAAACAGGTTTTGCAAGGACTTGCGCAAACGATTGAAAAATACAAGCCTGTCCTCAAAATTGCTGCATATCATCGCACCGGCGATTATTTTGAAATCCCCGAACAGGTTCTTGCGCTCAATCCCGATTATAAAATGTATATGCGGCATCTTCGCTATATCCCCTGTTGGGACACCGATTTTATTTTCATCTGACACCGGGAGAGCATTAAATGCTCTCTCATTTTTATTGTGCACCTTTGCTGAAAAAAGTCTTGAAACCAAGCTTTTCATGTTGCTCAATTTCTTCAAGATGACCAAAGCTTCCGTTTACTATTATAAAATCTTTCCCGATTCTGTCAACTTTTTCCCAGGGAATACAAATCGGACTGCTTTTTCTAAAAGAAAAGCCTGTGTCCTGACATACAAGCAAACTAATAACCTTGCCGTCATCACACGAAATTGTAATATCTATAACAAAACCAATGCTAGTTCCGCTTGAGCAGTTTATAACTTCCTTATCGCAAAGCTCACTAAATAAAAATTTCATATTTATCGCACACCACCGTTTTATTTTAGGTTTAAAAACATTAACCAAATGTTGTTGACTATCTGTAAATTATATGGTATAATCTGTTTTGAAATTACATAACTAACACATTTCAGCTTCTGAAAGGATAAAAATATGCGAGTAAAAGTGTATGAAAATGCGCAAAAGCTTCACGGTGCTGCCGCAGAAACAGTCGCAAAGCTCATTCGTGCCGAACGTTCAAGGGGCGATGAAAAACGAAATCTCAAGGTTTGCCTTTCTGCAGACAAACCGAATCTCGGACTTTTGAAAGAGCTTTCAACCGAAGACGTTTCATGGAAGAACATTTCAATCTTTCCATCGTGGGAGTTTCTTAACGAAAACAGCGTAGGAGAAATCAGTCGCCGCAAAAAAATTGACGAAGCTCTCATTTCAAGGCTCACCTCCTTTGATGCTTCAACGGGCGGAAAAGCCTTTGAGGGTACTTATAGCGAAAAAACCGTAAACGAACTTAACAGCCACGTTGGAAGTTCAGGCGGATTTGATGTCTTCTGCGGCGAAATTATGCCTTACGGAGCATTGCTCGCAAATCTTCCGCTTACCAATTGCTTTGATTGCAGAGAACCTTACAGGAATTCCGAAGATCTCCTTGGCTCAGCCGTCGTCACAGTTTCACCATTTGGTATTCTCAAGTCAAGACATGCTGTCCTTGTTGCAAGCGGAATACAGATGGCACAATGGGTGGCCTATATTCTACAAAGTGAATTTTCAGCAAAATGTCCTGCCGCAGTTTTCAAGGAGCATCGTGATTTCATACTCCTTGCTGACAAAGAAGCCGCATCCCTCATCCCTCAATGTTATCTTTAAAATGCGAAACAGACCGTACTTCATATTTTACGGTCTGTTTTGTTTTCTGTCGCAACTAAAAATCAGTCGTTATAAATGTCTCTGCCAACCTCCCAGTTTGCTTCTGCACCAAAATCCATAACATCTCCGATTGCGCTTTCAGGTGCATAGTCAACCTTTGTATAAGCCTCGGGAACACTTCCTACTATAACTGTTTCCGCAATGCAAATACTTGTTGTAATGTCCTCCGTGACCGAAGAAAAAGGCACAAGAACTTTAATTGTTGCATTAACATCGAGCATAACCTTATGACTTGTCTGATTTATCCCTGCATCGGTGAACAAATTTGACACATCTGTTGAAACCGAGCCTGCCTGCATAAGCTTTATTTCAACATTCGGTCCTTTTCCCGAGAGAAATGAGCCGTTAATCATATTTCCAAGCGGTATTCCCACAACAACTTCATCAAGATTTTCAAGTTCTTTTGACACAGCCATTGTAAGATATGTTTTCAGGCTGTTAATTTTAATAATGTTTGTCTTTAGTGCACTCACCCTGCCGCTTGCATCCTTTTCGAGCACTACAAGGTCATCATATTCAACGCCCTTACTTTCAATTTCGCTGTAAATTGTCTGGCTGATTATCATTGTTGCAATATTTCTTGCACGTTGAGATGCAAGCTGACAAAGAAGTGGATTTATCTTTCTTTCAACACCGACAATCCCAACTATCAGAACAAGTGTAATCGCACAAAACACAACAACAAATTTTCTCAACTTCCGCTTAAATCCGCTTCTATATGTACGCATAAAAAACTCCCCTTTACGCTTATTATATGCGTAAAGGGGAACTTTGATTTGCAAATTTTATCTTTTTGCCATGCTTTCACAATAAAGGCATCTGTAAACCTTTTTCTCCGGATCCGTCAGTACAAACTCATGGCGTAATTCCTGTTCAGTAGATGTTATGCAACGGGGATTCTTGCATTTGATAACATCC
>JAZQKV010000071.1:0-16713 GCA_045542335.1 Eubacteriales bacterium | reverse complement strand
CACCAAGCCTTTCGGAAAGCTCTGCTTCGGTCGGAATCTTGTCGCCCTCTTTGATTTTCCCCGAAAGCAGATAGTTCTTTATCTCTTTAATTGCCCTTTCGGTCAGACTTTCTTTTTTTATCTTCCTCATATTCACGTGATTATCAACCTCCTAAAGTGTTCGGAAATTCTTGATTATATGGAAAGTTGTGTAATTTGAATCATGGAAGTTTGCAGGCTCATTGATTGCCGTTCTTGACAACCAAAGAATGTCATCGCCGTCAATTATAAATGACGGGTACTGAAAGCCCTCCTTTGACGGATCTTTACAGGTACCCCGGATATCAAGTAGATCCATGACCTTTACCCACTTCTTACAGTCATCAGAACGGAAGAAAGAAAGTACACGTCTGTCGGCAACATGGTGATTGTAGTAGTTCCATGTGCCGAGTGCAAACCATTTTCCACTAACCTTGTCGTATCTTATTTCAAATTTTGAATTGTGGCTCGGAAAATCAATATCGCCAATATCCTCAATGCTGTCAACGCTGTCATTGAAATTGGGAATCTGGGGAGCTTCGGGATCATTTGTGTTGATTTCAAGCACAACTGCGTGGCCGTCTTTGTGTCCGGCACTTCTGAGAATGTTGAAGAGTCCCTCTCCGGGTATTTCCACAATGTTTCCCTCTATCATCCCCATTTTTCTGTCCCCTTTGGGATTTCTGTTAGTGCAGAGATAATATGGAGGTGTAATACTCCAGCTTTCGGGGGCAAGAAGATCAGCATCAATGGGTGCGGACACAACGCAAGAAGCAAAAAGCTTGGTCGCATCCCATGAGCCATACTCAAGGCTGGTATAGATTCTGCCGTTGTACTCTGTCACAACGCATGGAGCTTTGTGGCAACCGCCTTCCAAAAGCTTACCTGTGCCTCTCGCTATTACCGTGGGATTGCTCCATGTCTTACCGCCGTCGGAAGATTTGCCCACAAGCAAATCTCCGTATTCCGTACTGCATCCCATCATATAAAGTTCGTTTCCGACAACGAACATTGATCCCCAGAAGCAAGGACAAAGTTCTGAAAGATATTTCCAGCTTTTTCCCATATCGTCGGAAGAAAATAGAAGTGTGAGATTCTGCGGAAAAAGAGCCTTGAAAACGTCCATTGATGCAACAAGCGTGCCATTGGGAAGCTTCACTATTTCGGGCGAGCAAAGGCATCTGCCTGAAAAGGTGTAATAATCATCATCCGGATGGAGATAGTTTACTATAACGCCCGGAACTTTGCCTGTGCGTGCAAGGCGAGTCTTGCTGTAATACTTTCCGCAAGTGACGGAAAACTCGTAATCGGTATCACACTCAAGATTATCAACCGTAAAGGCACATTCGGAAACCTCAAGGACACGGGGAAGCTCATCTGTCCCTCTTTTCCTTATGCTGAGAAAATATTTATCATTCTTATTCGCACGCTTATCTATCCACTCTATTTCAAGATAGTTTTCATACGGTGCAAGACGGCAAATATAAATTTCATCGGGATTTATCCCGTTGAACGGTCTGTATGGACAATAGTTCCAGGAGGTTGGCGCTTTCATTCTTTTTCTTCCTTTCGTACAGTTTTAGTTTTCATCCAAAAGTGAATAAAAGTATGTGGCAAGGTCCTTCATCTGTCCCACGCAGTTCTTTTGATAATCGGTGAACACTTCGCCCTTACGATTGCGGGCTGTGACTTCGGTTGGAATACCCACAAGATTCATGTGATACTTTGCGGAAAGAGGATAAGGAAGTCCTGCTTCGGTAAATCCGGAGGTACAAAGAAACTTGCCAATAAGTTCCGCCTTTTCGGGTTTACTGTCAAAGTTGTGACAAATCCAGGCGTAAAGCTCGGGATGATAATTTGCCATTATTCCGCAATATCCCTGTCCCCCGTCTCGCAGACTTTCAAGTAGGGTCTGACAATTTGCGTTGAGAAGCTTTAAGTTTGAACCTTTGATAATTTCAAGACGGCGACGTATTTCGGCAGCATTGCAACAAGTGTCTTTCATATAAGTGAAATTTCCTTTTTCAGCCGCCCATTTCAGCGTTTTTTCTGTTACAAGTCTTTTATAAGGAGATGGGCACTCGTACATACCAAATTTTATATCGGAAGGAAGTCCTGCAAGAAGCTTTTCCGCATTTTCGATCCAGACCTCATCGCTCTCGTTCTCATCGGCAAGTCTGTTTGTGATTAGAATTACAGCGTCCGGGCGAAGAGAAGCGACCGCTTTAAGTTCATTTATTTGGTCATCAAGGCTCTCTGAAACATGACCCGAAGCCACAACTGTCATTCTTCTGCCATATTTTTCGGCAAGTTCATCGCGCTTTTCAAGCACCGTTTTAAGCAGTTTTACACGTTCTTCGAGACTAAGAAAGAAAATCTCCGAGGATTGACAGATAGCAAAAATTCCGTCACATCCTCCGTTGAAATACCACTCAACATATGATGCGGCGGTTTCATAATCAACACTTCCGTCGGAATGATATGGGGTTATCATGGTGGGAAAAGATTCGGGTCTGAATTTCATTGTTAAACTCTCCTGTTATATTTTCTCTGTCAACATATTCCGTTGGTAAAATTGTCTGATGTCTTATGTCTTATGTGTATTATAACACGAGTCTGTCACTCTGTCAAGAGCTTTTATAAAAAAATAAAGCTATTTCAGCCTCTTGACAAAATGAGAAAAAAGTTCTATAATATAAAGCACAGCGAGGTGACAGCATGAAGTCCATGAACATAAAGGCAATAGCCACCATACACACAGATTTTCCCACAAAGTTCGGCGTGCCACGGCAAAGTGGTCTCACCGATGCAATTCGCGCGACCATAACCTTTGAGCCTGAGTATGCAATCCCCGATGCCCTCAAAGGTCTTGATGGATACTCACACATATGGCTCATATGGGGCTTTTCTGAGGTCAACAATACTGACGGTTCATGGTCACCGACGGTTCGGCCGCCAAAGCTCGGAGGCAACAAGCGTGTTGGGGTTTTTGCAACTCGTTCGCCGTACAGGCCCAATCCCATCGGTCTTTCCTCGGTAAAGCTTGAGGGCATTGACCTTTCAAATCCGTCAAGTCCCATTATTCACATAAGCGGTGCTGACCTTGTTGACGGAACTCCGATTTTTGACATCAAGCCATATCTTGCTTACACGGACAGTCACGCACAGGCGGTTGGCGGATTTTCGCTTGATTTTGAAAAAGCTGAACTTGAAGTTGTTTTTCCGGAAGAACTTTGCAAAAAAATGTCCGAATCAAAAATTTCGGCACTTAAAGCTGTTCTTTCGCAGGACCCTCGCCCGGCTTATCATGATGACCCGGAAAGAATTTATGGCTTTGAGTTTTCGGGTTTTGAGATTAAATTTTCTGTTGACAACAAATGTGGAACAATAACAGTAAAGGATATAACTGCTCTTTAAAAGGAGGACAAACAATGTCGTTGACAAACGGCTTTAAAAGTTCAAGAAACAAAAATTATTTCATAGAAGTGATAATTCTTCTTATTTGTGCAGTGATTCTGATTGCAGGAAACAAAATTGCCTCATCGGGAAAGTCTGCGCTTGATAACACAGAGCGTTCGCAAAGCGTTTTTGAGGAAGCGACTGTTATTTTCGTTGGGGAAAAGCAAAATCTCAATGATATTCCGGGAGAATTTGAGGACTACAATATCCCCATGACCTGTCGCATACTTTCGGGTGAACACAGAGGTGAAACTGTTGAGGCACTTCAGAATGTGAGCAACTACAACAATCAGAACATTCGCCCTGTCAGTGTCGGCGACAAAATCATTCTCACCTTTGTCAACACCTATGCCGATTCCGATGCGGAAATTGCAGCTGACGGAACATGGTATTTTGCAGAATACATACGCTCTGATGTGTTGTGGGTGCTTCTCATTATGTTTGCGGCGGGACTTCTTCTTTTCGGCAAAGCAAATGGTGCAAGGACAATTGTGTCGCTGTCGCTTACGGTGTGCGCTGTTTTCTTCATGCTGATTCCTGCAGTTTTTACAGGTAAAAACATTTATGCGTGGGCAATTTTCACCTGCCTTTACATTGTTGTTATGACTCTTTGCATAGTAAACGGCTTGAAATACTTAAGCCTTGCGACAGGACTTGGTTGTGTTGCGGGAGTTGCTTTCTCATGCCTTGCAATTGTTGTGGCAGATTTTGCTGTGAAGCTGACAGGTTTTGTTGATGAAACCTCTCTTTACCTTTCGTATATTGACATGAACGGAAGCGTCAATCTCAAAGGTCTTGTGTTTGCTTCGGTTATAATCGGCTCGGTGGGGGCGGTTATGGACGTTGCAGTTGATATTGCGGCATCGCTTCACGAGATTGCCATAAAAGTCGGGAAACCTACTTTTTCGAGTCTTGTGAGCTCGGGCTTTACCATCGGACGTGACATAATGGGTACAATGTCAAACACGCTCATTCTTGCTCATGTCGGAAGCTCAATCGGCTTTATTCTGCTTGTTTACTACAACAGCAGCAACTCTCTTATGTATCTTTTCAACAGGGAAATTATAATTGTTGAATGTTTAAAAATCCTCATCGGAAGCCTTGGTATTCTCATGACAATCCCGTTTACAACGGTTATTTGTTCGTGGCTTTACACGGGAAGCGGATTTGAAAAGTCTTTGATTCGGGAAAAGGCGCGCGAAGATGTTGAAGACCCGTGGTCAGATGAGCTTATGAGCATTGCAAAGGATCTGAAAGAGGACAGCGAGCGCATGAGGTGATTTTTCACAAAAAGCGTTTCTGAATCATAAGGTATATCAAGATTTCAGAAATATGTCAAATTATCAAAAAATTCACAATATACTGTCAAAAAGTCTATAATGTCATGCTATACTTATGTCATTCTAAAATTGAAAAAACCCGTCGAAGCATTCAGAAACACGAGTATATTTGTGAAACTGGATGTGGAGGGGACTCCGGAGAACCTCGCATATGGCGAGTGCCGAAGGTGCAAGGCTGTGGTTCGACAAGCACGGCTGAATCTCTCAGGCAAAAGTACGGAGCAGGTAACTTCTTCTCATATTATGCGTTGAAGTTTGTTTGCACGTTGTTTTCCGAAGTCGTCAGTTTGACGGCTTTTTCTTTTTTATTTTAAGGAGGAATTTATTATGGCACAAATCGAGGCATTTTTGCTTCCTATCGTTGCAAACATCAACACTTACTTGTCGAACTACATTCTTATTATCGCACTTGTGGGATGCGGTCTTTACTTCTCATTCCGCACAAAGTTTGTTCAGGTTCGCTGCTTTGGCGAAGGTATGAAGAGAGTTTTCGGCAACCTCTCTTTAAAGGGCGGCAAGCAGAAGTCCGGTCTCAGCTCTTTCCAGGCTCTTGCAACAGCTATTGCCGCACAGGTTGGTACAGGTAACATCGTTGGTGCTTCCGGCGCAATTCTTGTTGGTGGTCCCGGTGCAATCTTCTGGATGTGGATTATTGCATTCCTCGGAATGGCAACAATCTATGCAGAGGCAACTCTCGCACAGGAAACAAAGACAGTTGCTGAAAACGGCGAAGTTCTCGGCGGTCCTGTTTACTACATCAAGAAGGCTTTCAAGGGCGGTTTTGGAACTTTCCTTGCTGGCTTCTTCGCAGTTGCTATCATTCTCGCCCTCGGCTTCATGGGTTCAATGGTACAGTCCAACTCTATCGCTGAAAGTGTAAACACCGCTATTGGTCTTCCCGGATGGGTTACAGGCATTATCGTTGCGGCAATTTCCGCTTTCATCTTCATCGGCGGTATTCAGAGAATTGCGTCTGTAACAGAAAAGCTTGTTCCTATTATGGCTATCATCTTCCTCGCAGGCGGTCTTGTTGTTCTTATTGCACGTATTCAGTATGTACCCGAAGCAATTGCTATGATTTTCAAGTATGCATTCACTCCCGACGCTCTTATCGGCGGTGGCTTTGGTGCGGCAATTTCGACTGCTATCAGCCAGGGTGCAAAGAGAGGTCTTTTCTCCAATGAAGCAGGTATGGGTTCAACACCTCACGCTCATGCACAGGCTAACGTTGAAAAGCCTCACGACCAGGGTGTTGTTGCGATGATTGGTGTGTTTATAGACACATTCGTTGTTCTCACAATGACTGCTCTTGTTGTTATCACCTCCCTTTTCACAGGCGCTACTTCCGAATTTGCTCTCGGTCACATGGCTCCTGATGCTTATGTTGCAGCAACAAATGGCGCAGAAGCAATCGTTTCCAAGACAAACGCAATGCAGCTTTCCCTTTCCACTTTGTTCGGAAGCGCAGGAAACATCTTTGTTGCAGTTTGCTTGTTCTTCTTTGCTTTCTCAACTATTATCGGCTGGAACTTCTTCGGAAAGATCAACGTTCAGTATCTCTTCAAGAACAGCAAGGTTGCAACTCTCATCTATTCCATTATTGCAATCGTGTTTATCTTCCTCGGTTCTCTCCTTTCAAACAACCTCGTTTGGGAGCTCACCGACTTCTTTAACTACCTCATGGTTATCCCCAACGTTCTTGCTCTTATTGCTTTGGGAAGCATTGTTGCAGCTTGCGCTAAGACCAACAAAAAAGACAAGTAATCAAATAGCGTAAAAATTTCAAGCAGGAGTTCGACAAAAGTCGGACCCCTGCTTTTTGTTTTACTTATTATTTTAAACCATGCCATACTTAATTTTTGCCGGACTTATACCGAATGTGCTTTTAAACTGTCTGCTGAAATAGGAAATATCAGGGATGTTCACGCTTGCGGCAACCTCGCTGACACTCATTCCGCCCTGCATAAGGAGGTCATATGCCTTTGCCATTCTCACCTTGCACAGATATTTCATTGGTGACATACCTTTTTCCGAAATAAACGCACGACGCAGGGTGCTTTCGCTTACATGACAAAGAGTTGTTAATGTTGAGATGTCAATGTCGGCTGCGAAGTTCTCGTCAATAAGCTTAAGCGCAGGCGAAATTGAGTTGCTTTCACGGCTGAAGCCGTCTCGATTAGTGTGATTTTTTCTGTCGCAGAGAGTGTTTAACAGATTCAAAAGGATTGATTTGCATTTTAGCTTTCCAACACTTCCCCTGCCCGAATATTCCTTTACACTTTCACAAAAAAGAGTGCGGATATACTCATTTTTTTCGGCAGAAATAATTGAGGGTGTTTGCGAAAGAACAAGCTCATCGCCTTGCCTGTCATAAAGAGAAAATGCCATGACATATGAGCAAACACAACCGTCATTTCCGCCTTTTGTCCACAAAAGAGTAAACTCGCTGTCTCCGGGAATTGTCACGCAATCACCTGCGACGGCGCAAAAGCTCTTATCGGCAAAAACAAATTCGGCTGTACCCTCGGTTATGAGCATTATTCTGCTCCAGGGTCGCTCACCCTTTCTTGACGTGAAGCGTCCGGTTTGCTCAATGGGAATCTTATTGAAATTTATGAGTGAATAATGATAATCAATACCAAAAAGCCTTTCGGGCAAATCTGTAAGCAGGCAAATTTTCATGTCCAAAGCACTCCTTTTTGGGCGTTTTTCCGTTCTTTATCGCTATGAGATGCACAGATATTTGCTTTATGACCGTATTGTACAACAAAATGAGCGTTTTGTCAATTGCTTTTTCAACAAAAATATTATATAATCAAACATAGAATGGAGGTGTAGGCTTTCATGGAACAAAGTAAATTGAAGTTTTCAGTCGGTTACAGACTTTCGTCCGACAAGCGTTTTGCGGATATGATTGTCAGAGAAAAAGAACACATCGGAGAAGTGTATTTTTCGTGGGGAGATTTTCCCAACGGACGAAACTCGCAGGATTTAAGCAATGAGTATTCCCCATGGGAGATTCAGCGTGAGTTTGAAAAGGATATAAAACGTTTTGCCGACGAGGGCTTGAAATTCAATCTCCTTTTCAACGGCAACTGTTATGGCGGTGATGCACTTGCACGTTCTTTGTTCAACAAAATCGGCGACACAGTTGACTACATTGAACAAAACTATGGACTTGCATCCGTCACGACCACCTCTCCCGTCATTGCAAAATTCCTGAAGGCAAATTTTGAGAGAATTGACGTTCGAGCATCTGTCAACATGGGTATCGGCAATATCTGCTCAATGGATTATGTGGCTCATCTTTTTGACAGCTTTTATTTAAAGCGTGAGCACAACCGCAACCTTTGCGCAATAAAGGAGATTTCATCGTGGTGCAAAGCAAGTGGAAAGGGGCTTTATATGCTTGCCAACAGCGGTTGCCTTAATCACTGTTCAGCACACACATTTCATGACAATCTTGTTGCTCACGAAAACGAATCATCGACAAAGGACAATGCCTATGTTTTTTCGGGAATTTGTCATGAATATGTTGCAAATCCCCAAAAGAGAGCAAGTCTTATACGGGACACAAGCTTTGTGAGGCCTGAGGATTTACACCTTTATGATGAGTATTTTGACGGTGTGAAGCTTGCCACAAGAGTACACTCAAATCCTTGTTCGGTGCTCTCGGCATACATAAACGGCAAATTCTATGGCGGAATTACCGATCTTCTTGAGCCTTCTCATTCCGGAATTATTCTTCCGCAAATTATTGACAACCGTAAGTTCCCGGGTGATTTTGCAAAAACTGTTATGAACTGCAATAAGAACTGCTCTGAATGTGGTTATTGCGACAAGGTTTATGAAAATGTTTTGAGTGAGCTTGGCGGTGTGAGCTATCTTGAGGAAGATTTAGAAGTTTAATGTTTTAAACACACAAATAACTATTTAAGCGTACACTTATTTAAGGAGGAATCAGCTTGTTAACATCAGAAATGATAAAGAAAGCGGCACTTGACGCAGGTGCAGATATGTGCGGAATCGGTTCTATGGACAGATTCAACGGTGCACCGGATGTCATGAATCCGCAGCTTCTTTTTCCAAAAGCGAAGTCAGTTATAGGCTTTGTTTTCAGAATTCCAAGAGGTGTTCAGAGAGGTATTGAGGAAGGAACACAGTTTTATCAGTATCCCTCGATGGCATATGGCGGAATCAATGAAATTTATGCTCCTGCGGTGCTTTACAGCGTGGGCAAGGTAATTGAAGATGAGGGGTATGAGGCGGTTGTTTACAGAAACACCGGTGCGAGAGGCGTTGTATCCGACATGGACGGCTCTCCAGGAAACTCCCTTTCCCCCGAAGAACAGATTGAAATTGCAAACAATGCAAAAACTAAGACTGATCATCACCGTTCGGTTCAGTTCACAAGGGCCGTTTCCGAGGACAAGGTTCCTCCGGATTTGCAGTTCCAGTTCAGACTTGCAGCTGTTGCGTGCGGTCTTGGTGAGATAGGTTGGAGCAAAATGCTTCTTACAAAAGATTTCGGTCCTTTGCAGAGAGTTGCTTTCATTTTCACAGATGCTGAGCTTGAGCCCGACCCTCTTTATGACGGAGAGCCGCTTTGCAGAAAATGCGGAGCTTGCGTTCGTGAATGTCCCGGTGGTTGTATTCCTCCAATAAATTCGGACAAGAAAATCACAGTTAACCTTGCAGGAAAAATCTGCGAATGGGGCGACATTGATATGTGGAAGTGTTACGCCTTTTACACTCATGCGGGAAGATACTACAACCCCTTTGTCCCCAAAGAAGTGTTTGACGAAAACAAAGATGGTGATCTTGATCTTCTTGAGGGCAAGACAACTGCAAGCGAAGCTGAAATAATGAAAGTTTACGGTGCTTTGGAAAAGTATTTCCCGAGCTGGGTCGGTTACAACATGGCAAAATGCGGCGGATGCATAAGAGGTTGTGTAAGCATGCTTGAAAAGAAGGGCGGCTGCATGGAAGGCAGATTCAAAGAGCCGCTTCGTACACGCAAAAAGCCATGGAAGCTTGACAGATAAGGAGGGACCGACAATGATAAATTCTGAAATAATCAAGGCGAAAGCCAAGGAATTCGGTGCTTCTGTTTGCGGCATCGGAGACATCAAATATTTTGTGGGCGATGATCCGCAAAGAAATCCCCTTTCGATTCTTCCTAATGCAAAGTGCATAATCGGCATGGGAATCCGCGTTCCCCGTTCGATGTATAAGGCAATGGAAAACGGAAATCATTATTACACCTACACCTCAACGGGTGTCAAGTATATCGACGAAGATTTTGCTGAAATTCTTCTTCTCAAGATGGCAGGTGTGATTGAAAACGAAGGCTATGATGCTTGCACTCAGAGATACATTCCCGGTATTCGCATTCAGGGTGACAAGACGACAAACCCGGAGGTTTTCGATACATATGAACTGAAATTTGCAAGTGCAGTTGAGGACGGAAAGCCTGTTCCCGACGTTATAATTGATTATGAAAAGGCAGCGCAGGTTTGCGGACTTGGAACAAAGGGACTTCACGGCAGGGTTATCACTCCGGATTTTGGCACGTTCATGCGTTGGATGTTTATTATAACAGATGCTCCTCTTGAATGTGATGCGCCCATGACAGAGAGCCTTTGCGACAACTGCGGAGAGTGCATCAAAGCCTGTCCCGGAAACGCAATTGATGAAAACGGACGTGACAGCTGGCAGTGCGCTGTATATTACAGAGGTGCGCACAAGTCCAATCCTTTTATGACAGAGGATTTTCTCAAAGACGATCCCGAGCGTGAGGCAATAATCAACGGTCAAAAGAAGTTTGATGCCGAAAGTGCAAGGGCAATTTATCCAAAGCTTAAATTTCTTCCCAACACCCAATACGGATATGTGGCATGTCTTTGCTGCAAAAAATGCGAAACAGCGTGCTACAAGCATCTTAAGGGCAAGCTTTAAGAAATTGGTATCAAGAAGAAAGGAAGAAACGACATGGCTGATTTAAGACAGAACATAATTGACATGGCTAAAAAATGCGGTGCAGACATTGTTGGCTTTGCGCCCATTGAACGTTTTGAGCACGACAAGAATATTCTCAAAATATATCCCGAAACAAAGACGGTAATTGGTTTTGCGTTCAGAGTTCTGCGTGGCATCATGCGAACAATTGAGGAGGGCACGACCTATTATCAGTACACCACGATGGGCGTTGAAAACCTTGAGGAGGTTGTAATGCCGCTTGCGCTCATAAGAGTTGCAGAGGTCATTGAGGATGCAGGGTTTGATGCGCTTCCGCAAAGACGCCATTATCTGATGATGGAAGAAAGCGACAGCACGAATCCCGAAGTATTTCACAATGAAATCAAGCGTGGTACAACAATTGAAAAGCAGATTGACTTTGAAAAGGCAGCCGTTGCCTGCGGACTTGGCGAAAAAGGTTTTTCCGGGCAGCTTCTCACAAAAGAATTCGGACCTTTCCAGAGATACTGTTTCATTTTGACAGATGCAGAGCTTGCTCCCTCACCCGTCCTTGAGCAGACACTTTGCGACAACTGTGGAGAGTGCAGAAAAGCTTGTCACGGCAAGGCGATTAAAGAGGACGGCAGCATTGACAAGTGGAACTGTGCTGTGTATTACGCAGGAGCAAACGGCAAAAAGAATCCGTTCATGCCGCCGGAAGCGTATGCAGACTTTGAGGACAGGCTTGAGATTATTGCAGGTGAAGCGGATGTAACGCCGGAAAAAGCTCGGGAGATTATTGACAACACATTCTTCTATCCGCCTGCAAAGCACTCCTACATATCCTGCATTTGCGGACGTGCTTGCGACAGAGCTTGTTACATTCACCTTGAAAAGCAGGGCAAGCTGACAAAGAGTTTCAAGACACCTTTCCGAGAGGGTGAAGATTGGGAGCTTTCTACGGAGCAATTTAAGGACAAGTGATTTATGTGGGGCGCCGCCCCACGCCCCGGTCAGCTTTATATTTTGAGGATGATGATGTGGGACTCCGTCCCACGCCCCGGTCAGAAAACTTTTAAAAAAGTTTTCCGACACCTTTCAAAATTTTTATTAGTAATAAAAGAACAGCAGTCATGTGAAAAGCGTTATCCATGGCTGCTGTTTTCATTTATCATTACAAAAGAAAACCGCCCACAAGGTTTTGCCAACATTCCATTTGTCAATGCCGGGGTTACGGTAGGTTGAGGTGATAATTTCTGCGCCCTTTTCAACAGAAAGCATTTTTTCGGCGTTATAAAAGTGTATTTTACAATACCTCCGGTTTAAAATTTGTAATTTATTCACATTATATAAACAGTATAGTATGTGCAATGTGGTATAATCTTTTATAGATGTACGCAAAAAGGAGAATAATTATGGAATACTTAATAACGTTCCTCGAAGGCTTCATCTCATTTATTTCGCCTTGTATGCTGCCGATGTTGCCGATATATGTGTCATATTTTTCAGGCAACTCTGACATGACAAAAACTTCAAAAAAGGGTAAAACCCTTTCCTCGGCTATTGCGTTTGTCGTTGGTTTTACAGCGGTCTTCTGTGCCCTCGGACTCTTTGCAGGAACACTTGGCGCATTTCTGACGAGGTTCAGAAACGTTGTCAACATTGTATGCGGCATTATCGTGATTATTATGGGACTTGGTTTTCTGGAAATTATTCATCTGCCGTTTTTTAAGGGTACAGGGGCGGCAAAGCCTGTTGGGGGAATATTATCAGCACTTGTTTTTGGTGCGGTATTTTCCGTCAGCCTCACGCCTTGCGTCGGTGCTTTTCTCGGCTCGGCTCTCATGATGGCTTCGGTTTCGGGAACAGCCATTAAGGGTTTACTTTTGCTCTTCACATACTCCCTTGGACTTGGTATCCCATTTATTGTTTCGGCATTGCTTATTGACAGACTAAAAAATGCTTTTTCGTTTATTAAGCGTAATTATCTTGTTATCAACCGCATTTGCGGCGGATTTCTTATTGTTGTTGGCATTATGATGTGCCTTGGACTTATGAACGTGCTTATGGACATACTCTCATAAATAAGGAGTTTTAATTATGAAAAACAGACTTTTCACTATTATTCTTATCATTGTGGCGGCACTTGTTATGGTGGCGGCATACTTTGGCTATGACTATATTTCCGAAAAATACCTGATTGACAGCATCTCCGATTCAATCCCCGATGCTCTCGACTCTGACCCTGCAAAAACCGGACAGGTACAATCAGGACTTGAAGTTGATGACACCTCTCCCGACAACAAAGAAAGCTCAGGCAATGTGACAGCTGATTTTACAGTTTACGATGGTGACGGCAATGCTGTTAAGTTATCTGATATTATAGGAAAAGACGGCAAACCCACAATTGTCAACTTCTGGGCGACATGGTGCGGTCCTTGTATGAATGAAATGCCGCATTTTGACAAGCTTTATCGTGAAAAAGGTGATAAGCTTTCAATTATGATGGTAAATCTTACCGACGGAAGCCGTGACACAGTTGAGAGTGTAAAAAAATTTGCTGAAGACAGCGGCTTTGAATTCCCCGTGTATTTTGATACTCAAATGGAAGCGGCATATGCTTATTCCGTTTACTCAATTCCTCTCACCCTCTTTATAAGCGAAAGCGGAGAGATTTTATATCAGTACACAGGCTCTCTTTCCGAAAAGGCTCTTGACATTTATGTTGATGCACTTTTGAAGTGATTTTTGGATAAAAGTCCTGTATTTTCGACATTGTTGCATAAAAATTTACATTCATTGGTGTAAACATATGCTTTATTCTGATATAATATTATAGTTAATGGTCAATTTACGGATATTATTTCGCTTTTATTTGTTGTGCAATGGTTTATTTAGCTTTTTTCAAAGAAACACATTGCACATTTGCCTACATAAATTTCAAAGAGAGGGTTTACATATGAATAAGAAAATCACTTTGACTTGTTTTCTTCTTGCCTGCGCTGTTGCAACAGTTTGCATGAACGCCTGCGACAAGGATAACAAAAACAATGACGATGTTACAAACGACACTCAGATTGAAGTTTCAACTGATGCGGAAAATGTTGGTGCTGAAAACAATCCCGATGCTGAAACTGACGTGACAACTCCCGGCGACGAAACAAACAGCGAAAGCGGAGAAGTGTCCGGTGATGAAATCGTTGAGGAGGAAAACGACGAGAATTCAAACAAGGTAAGCGGTGTTTACAATCTTCTTACAGGTGAGGAATGCTCCGAGGAGCTTGCTGTCAAGCGTCCTTGCGGTATTATGATAAATAATCTGCGTGCTTCTATTCCACAGCTTGGAATTTCACTTGCGGATGTACTCTATGAGGTAAGAGCAGAGGCGGGAATCACAAGATACCTTGCAATTTTTTCTGACTATGAGAATCTTCCCGAAACAGGTTCTGTGCGTTCATCCCGTGATTATTACATAGACCTTGCCCAGGCTCATGATGCAATTTATGCGCACTGCGGTGGCAGCGTTTATGCTTACAACACGCTTGCGGAGCGCAAAATAAACAATCTTGACGGCACAAACGACCGCACCGTTGCAAGCACCGTTTACTTTATGGACATGGTGCGCCGTCAGACCATGGCACAGGAGCACACAATCATGACCGACGGAGCAAGACTTGCCAAGGGAATTTCCGACAAGCAATATCGTCTCACTCTTGAAGATGGCTATTCTGCGCCGCTTTCATTCTCAAAGGATTCTGTTAAGTTTGAGGACGGTTTGAACTGCAACTATCTCTACATTCCGTTCAGCAGATATGTACAGGCATATTTTCAATATGACACCGATGGAGGCGTTTATAAAAAGGGACAGTATTTCAACATGAATTCCTCCCTTGACAAAACAAATGCACCTCAGATCGACGGCAACACAGGCGAGCAGATTGCTTTTAAGAACGTTATCATTCTTTATGCTAAGCACTCCGAAATTGCAGGTGACGACAAGGCGAGAATTTCTGTAAATCTTGTCGGAGAAGGCAAGGGTTATGTTGCAACAGAGGGAGAATACACCGAAATCGTTTGGAAAAAGGCAGACAGAACAACCCCTTACAAGCTTTATCTTGCAGATGGTGAAACAGAGCTTCTTATCAACAAGGGAAAGACCTATATCGGTGTTGTTCCCATGGACACTGAGGTTGTTTTCAAATAATCGCATTTTGGCATGACAAATTTTAGGAAAATATATTCCTGCGGAAAGGATTTTTAATATGTATAATTACAAGGTTGCGCTGGCAAAAAAGGTTAATGAAGTTTATCCCGACCTTTCAGTTGACGAGCTTAGCGGAATGATGGAATATCCCCCCGACAGCAGCATGGGTGACATTGCCCTTCCCTGCTTCAAGCTTTCAAGGACATTGCGTAAAGCTCCACCGGCAATTGCGGACAGCATCAAGGATGCAATTCTTGCAAGTGATCTCGGCGGTGCTTTTGACAGTGTTGAGAGCGTTTCGGGTTATCTTAATGTAAAGGTTAGTGCTTCTTCTCTTACAGATGACCTTATTTCCATCAACAAAAAAGGACAGGATTTCGGTGGTTCTGAAATTGGCAAAGGCAAGACGGTTGTTATTGACTACTCCTCTCCCAACGTTGCAAAGCCTTTTCATATCGGGCATTTGCGCTCCACAGTTATTGGTCAATCCATAAAAAACCTTTTTAAGTTTTCGGGTTATGAATGTGTTGGCGTTAACCACCTCGGCGACTGGGGAACGCAGTTTGGAAAGCTTATTACGGCATACAAACTTTGGGGTAACAAGGACGATATTGAAGAACGAGGAATAAAGGCTCTCAACGAGATTTACGTTAAATTCCACAAGGAAGTTGAAGAACACCCCGAGCTTGAGGATGCGGCAAGAGAAAACTTTACAAAAATGGAGCAGGGCGACAAAGAGGCTCTTGAATACTGGAAGTGGTTCATGGATGTCAGCATCAAGGAATTCAAGAAAACCTATGAGCTTATTGGCGCAGATTTTGAAAGCTGGCTTGGCGAAAGCTTTTATTATGACAAGACAGACAGAGTTGTAAACGAGCTTAAGCAAAAGGATCTTCTCAAGTTTGACGATGGTGCTTATATCGTTCCTCTTGACGAATACAATATGCCTCCCTGCCTTATTCTCAAGTCTGACGGTTCGACCATTTATGCGACCCGTGACATTGCGGCGGCATTCTATCGCAAGGACACCTATAATTTTGACAAGTGTATTTATGTCACAAGTGCGGGACAGAGCCTGCATTTTGCGCAGTTCTTCAAGGTTATAGGTCTTCTTGGATATGAATGGGAAAAGGATATGAAGCACGTTCCTTTCGGAACTGTTTCCTTTAACGGTTCAAAGATTGCCACACGCTCCGGCAACATGGTTCTTCTTGAAGATATTTTTGACAAGGCAATTGAAAATACTCTTGCCATTATCAACGAAAAGAACCCCGGTCTTGAAAACAAAGAGGATGTTGCAAAGGCGGTTGGTGTTGGCGCAATAATCTTTAATGACCTTTCCAACAACCGTATCAAAGACGTTGATTTCAACTGGGAAGAAGCTCTCAGCTTTGAGGGCAACACCGGACCTTATGTTCAGTATACTCACGCAAGATGCGCAGGTATTCTTGACAAGGCAGGTGTTTCGGACGGCATTTCGCTTGACGGTATGGCAGCCGTTTCTGACGAATTTGAAAAGGCTCTTATCAAGACTCTTAATATGTTCCCCGAACGTGTAAATCAGGCTCGTGAAGAACTTGAGCCCTCTGTTATCAGCCGTTACCTGCTTGATGTTTGCCAATGCTTCAACAGATTCTATCAGAACTGCCCCGTGCTTAAAACCGAGGACAGCTCCGTGAAAGCAACAAGAGTTGCCATTGTTAACGCAACACGCAACGTTCTCAACAGAGGTCT
>JAZQKV010000070.1:0-34681 GCA_045542335.1 Eubacteriales bacterium | reverse complement strand
ATACCATGAAGCAAAAATGCTTGCTCGCAAGAGCATTTTTGCGAAGCCGTCAATAACGCAGCCACGCAAAGCGTGGAGGACGAAGTCCAAAGAACAGCGTGACAGGACTTTCTGCGTAGATTATACCATGAAGCAAAAATGCTTGCTCGCAAGAGCATTTTTGCGAAGCCGTCAATAACGCAGCCACGCAAAGCGTGGAGGACGAAGTCCAAAGGACTGCGTAGCAGGACTTTCTGCGTATATTATACCATATTTTCCCCAAAAATTCAAGGCACAAATTGTAAATAATAAAACATTTGTTCTATCTCGGGAGGCGCAATTCACACACACACACTCTCTCTCATAATTTCACCCCCTGTCGTAACAACAAAAGAACTATGAAAAGAGAGCCTCGGAATTATTGTCTGCTACTGCGCATACTACGTTTTCTTTTCTGCGTGCGTATCTGTGCCTGTACCCATATCCTTTTCAGTTTCCGTTTCTTTTTCCGTGTGTGTATCTGTATCCGTACCCGTATCTGTATCTGTATCTGTATCTGTATCTTTATCCTTATCGGGTTTTTTGGGTTTTTGAAAAAACCGTTCGGTTATTTTGGGTTTTTGAAGAAACCACTCGGTTATTTTGGGTTTTCAAAAAAACCGACCGGTTTTTAAAATAACCGTTCGGTTTTTAAATCGCATATTTTCATGGTTTAAGCATGAGTTTTGCCGGGGTTTTCAAAATGTTTCTTTGTAAAAGTTCCCCACAAATGCCTTTTTATCTGTCGCTGTCGCTTTGCTCAAACTGTCCCATGAGGCGTTTGTTGAATTCAACGGCGGTGTTGTAACCCATGCGCTTCTGACGATTGTTCATGGCGGCAATTTCAATGATAATGGCAAGGTTGCGTCCGGGCTTAACGGGGATTGTGATTGAGGGCAGATTTATGCCCATAATCTCGTGGTATTCCGTGTCAAGTCCCACACGTTCATAAAACTTTCCATCCTTCCAGTTTTCAAGCTGAATGACAAGATCGATTTTCTCCGACTGCTTTACTGCACCCATACCAAATATACGGCGTACATCAACAATTCCGATTCCACGAAGCTCAACATAATGGCGTATAAGCTCCGGCGCACTTCCCACAAGGGTGATTGCCGAAACCTTCTTTATTTCAACCGCATCGTCTGCGATAAGGCGGTGCCCACGCTTTACAAGCTCAATTGCCGTTTCGCTTTTACCAACTCCGCTGTCGCCGAGAATGAGAATACCCTCGCCGTAAACCTCAACAAGAACGCCGTGGCGTGTGATGCGCTCTGCAAGCTGAACGCCGAGATAGGCAATGAGCCTTGCCATAAAGGGCGAGGTTTGCTCGGAGGTTCTCAAAAGGGGAACGGAATATTTTGCGCAAAGGTCAATGAAAGGCTTGTCAACCTCAAGGCCTGAGGTGAAGATGACAACAACAACGCCCTTTGCAAGAAAATCTTCAAAGCGTTTAAACCTTGTTTGCTCGTCAAGGGACATGAGATAACGGTATTCCATTTTGCCGATAATCTGCACACGGGCGGGCTCAAAGTGGTCGAAAAAGCCTGTCAGCGAAAGACCGGGACGGTTGACCTCATCTCGCTGAATAATTATTTCTTCTTCGTTTTCCGGTACATAAAGCCTTTCAAGCTCACATTCCTTAATTACCGAGGTAAGCGGCACAGAGTATTTTGATTCCATGGTTTTTCCTCCTATAAAATAGATGTAGGTGTTTGGGTGTCAGATGAGTTGGGGAAGATATATGCTGTCTTTTTCGTTTCCTTTGTAAAAAGTGGTCGAGATTTGCTTTTCGTCGATGCTGAAGGCTGAAATAACCTTGCACATTTGTGCATCCCCCGGCACAACTGACACTAAAAGAGTGTCAAGCCCATGCATAATCATGTAAGCCTTGAATATGTCGGGAACGTCGTCGGGACAAGCGGCGTGGATTTCGCACACTTCGCCGTCGGGGGTCAGAAGCATGAGGGCGGTGACTTTGCCACGGCTGTTTTTCACAATAACAGGCCTCAGCCCGCCTGTGCAAAGGGACAGACGCAAGAGATTGTCCGGAATATCGAAATGCACTCCGTTTGCATAGGTTGCACATAGGTCGGAATAATCCTCGTCCATGATTACTTTAAGTTCAACAAAGGCAAAGACGTTTTTTATTTCTCCGCTTTGGTCGCCTGCGCACAGCTTTTCCCGTGAAACAGTGAAAACATTTTTGTAAGCCTTGCTTTCAAAGCCGAGAACAGGCGCAAGGGCGCAATCTTCACAAGTCAGAATATCCGCACCGCTTTTTTCGAGCATATCCTTTATGCGTGCAGCAAGGGCGTTGATTATATCCTCTGTTTCAGCCATGCAGGCGTAAGAGCTGACATATGCCGCCTTGAGAGTTTTATCGCCGCAAATGATGTTTGTGACAAAAACGCCTGCTGAGGCAACTATTTTTGCTCCGATTTTAACTGCGGCATAGCTTTTCATACACTCCTCCGTGGGTCTTGTGAAACGGGGGAGAGGAGATACATTCTGACTTTTATAAAAGCTCATAAGCGGAAAATAGTCAATGGGTTTTAATAAAACGGCGGTGTGATTCATGGGGAAATGCGCTCCTTTTGACATGGCTTTACGTTTACCGTTAAAATTATACCACATTTTTTCCCGCAAGTCAAGAGCCTTGAAAAAATATAAAAATGACAGAGGTAATTATTTTGTAACACAATATTTAATTAGTGGCGTTGACTAAATTGCGGCATTGTGCTATAATCAAACCACGAAAACACTCTTTCCGGATTAGAGGTATACACAAATGAAAAAACAGGCGTTTAAAAACCTTGTTCTTGCCGCAATGTTTATTGCAATTGGCATTGTTCTTCCGTTTTTTACGGGCCAGATTCAGAGTATAGGAAATATGCTTCTTCCAATGCATCTCCCTGTACTTCTCTGCGGACTTATCTGCGGATGGAAATACGGTCTTGCGGTGGGGGCGGTGTTGCCGGTTCTTCGTTCGGTGTGGTTTGGGATGCCGCATATGTTCCCGAATGCCGTTTCAATGGCGTTTGAGCTTGCAACATATGGCTTTGTTGTGGGGTGGCTTTATTCCCATGCAAGGTGGCACTGCGTGAAATCTCTTTACAGATGTGTTGTCGGGGCGATGCTTGCAGGCAGAGTTGTGTGGGGAGTTGTGCAGGTGGTGCTGTTGGGAGTCGGCGGAAAAGCCTTCACCTTTGCGGCGTTTATCGCAGGCGCATTCACAAATGCTGTCCCCGGAATTGTTCTTCAGCTTGTTTTTATCCCGGCAATAATGGTGGCTCTCGGAAAAGCAAAGCTTGTTCCTTTCGGCAAACACGGCGGCGAAAAAAACTGCTGTGCGAAAAATTGATAGCTAAAGATGATGTATAATATACAAAGTATAATTGAAAGAATAATGCAGCTTGCCTCAGGTAAGCAGGGCGCAATCACAATTGTTGCCATAGACGGCAGATGCGGCGCAGGCAAAACAACCCTTGCGCAAAAAATAGGCGAAAAAGTTGACTGCACTTTTTTTCGCATGGACGACTTTTTTCTCCGTCCTGAGCAAAGGACGGCGGAACGCCTTGCACAACCCGGCGGAAATGTTGACAGGGAACGCTTTTTTGAAGAGGTGCTTGCTCCGCTTTCCAAGGGCGAAAGGGAGATTGTTTACCGTCCGTTTGACTGTTCACGCATGGAGCTCGGCGAGAGTGTGAGAGCATCTTGCAGGGGGATTGTGCTTGTGGAAGGTTCATATTCCTGTCACCCTGAGCTTTGGGACAGCTACGACCTGCATATTTTTGCGGATATTTCGCCCGAGGGTCAGCTTGAACGCATTACCGCAAGAGAGGGCGAGCAAAAGGCACAGATTTTCAAAAGTCGCTGGATTCCCCTTGAAGAAAGATATTTTGGGGCTTTTGGGATAAGGGAAAAATGCGAGCTTGTGGTGAATATGGGATAGATTGTGGCGTCGGTTTATGTGAAACCGGCGTTTTTCTTTTTATCGGAAAAACCATGAATTTTGCCGATATGTAAACTTTTTTTGATTTTAGATTATATGCACAAAAATATTGTGGTGAATTTGTTAAAAAGGCTCAAAAACAATAAGATACACCATGAAAAAAGATAAATATAACGGTTGATTTTTGCTTTTGTATATGGTATAATGTCGCTGTTCAATTGAAATTTTTGAACGTGAAAGGAGAACGCATATGAAGTTCAATCGAATTATTTCACTTATGCTTGCCATTATGATGACGATAACGGTGGCAGCATTCTGCGTAAACGCAGAGGAAACACCTGCTGTTTCTGAAGAAGGGGTGCTTGTTATCCCTTACACCAAGATTCAAAAGGGCAACGTAGACAAAAAAATCAAGGCAGAGGTGACAACTGTTGAAGACCCCGAAAAGGGCGAGGTTGTCAAGATTTCTCCTCTCCCTGACAGTACGGAATCCGGTGCTGTAGTCGTTGACGGTTACGGCTTTGAGAATCACAAGGTTGATTTCAGAAAGTACAGATACCTCACGATTGAGTACAAGTTTTCATCCGACTATGATCAGGACGTTATGCCTCAGATAAACTTCCTGCCAGGTACTGCAAAGGTACTTAAGTCCACCGTTACTGCGGTTTCGCCTGAGACGTTGAAGAAGGGCGAATGGTCCACTATTGTATTGCCTGTCAGCAAGGTCGGCGAATACATGAACGAAGACAAAGAGTTTCTCACTCAGCTTCACTTCTATCCCTTCGGTACAAAGCTTGTTCCCTCAACCTTTAAGGCAGAGGACTATATCCTCATCGGCAACTGGACATTCACCTACAAGAATCCCAACGGCGATGTCGAGTACAATGTAACCTTCAAGTCCGGCACAGACAAGGCAGAGGGCACTGCTCCTGCTCCCATTAAGGCGAAATTTGAGGACAAGGTTATTCTTCCCGAAATTCCCTTTACATCAAAGGGACGTATTGCCGCAGGTTGGCTTCCTTCCACAGGCTCGACAATTCTTGCTCCCGGAAGCGAATATGTAATGGGCGAGAGCGACGTTGAATTTTCCGTTTACTGGAAAGATGAGTTTGTTGCAGAGGACATTATTGTCCTTGATTTTCCAACATATTTTGCGGAAATCTGCGAAAAGAGGGATACGGCTTTCACCTCCAAGGTTGAAATCGACGGAGTTCCTGCGATTGAGGTTATTCCAAATCCCTCCTCCGAAAAGGGCGGTGCAATCAACCTTGACGGTTGGAGCTACGGCGGTGCAAAGATTAACGTTGATGCGTATGCAACTGCAATCATCGTTTACAAGTACATTTCTGACAACCCTGTTTCCGGCAAGATGAATTTCAATGTCATGCAGCAGAATACTTTCAGCGGTGCAACGAGCCTTAAGACAATGGATGAAATTGTAGAGGGACGTTGGGCAACTGCAACAATTGACCTCACACCCGTAAGAGCAAAGGCTCTCGGAACGGTTGACCCCATTATCAAGCAGATTCATATTCATCCCTTTGGCAGCAACAACTGTCAGAACATGAGCACAAATGACAGAATGTATGTTGCAAAGATTATTGTTATTCCCGAAGAATCAACAGGATCTGCTTACCACGAGTCCTACATCACCGGTTACAGCGACGGCACATTCAGAGTTGACGGCGAAATGACAAGAGCCGAGGCTTGCACAATCGTTGCACGTCTTGTTGCAGGCGGAGATGCAAATGTTCCTGCAGACAAGACAAGCACATTCAGCGACGTGACAAGCGACAAGTGGTATCACAAGTACGTTTCCTACGTTGAAAGCCTTGGTTATCTCAAGAGCTATAGCGGAACTTTCCTCCCCGATCAGAAGATCACAAGAGCCGAATTTGTTGAGCTTGTTTACAACATGGGTCTTCTCAAGGACGCAGGCAAGAACGGCACATTCAGCGATGTACCCGCAGATCATCCCAGAGCACAGGTTATTGCGGCTGCAGGTAAGGCAGGTCTTGTAAACGGTTACGACAACTTCAACGGCACATTCTCTTTCAGACCCGATGCAACAATCAAGAGAGCCGAGGTTGTAAAGGTAATCAACAATGCATACGGCAAGAAGGTAAATGCAGACGGTATGTTCGGCTCTGTAAAGGGATTCTTCAAGGATGTTGCACCTACACACTGGGCATACGCAGACATTCTCGATGCGGCGATAGGACACATTGCGGCTGTCAACAAGGAGGGCAAGGAGGTTTGGCTCTACGCTCTTGACGGTGCGGTTGTGTCTGAGGACTTCACTCCCGATTATGAAGCAGGCGAAGAGTTTGCAGACCAAGCTCTTGCAAAGATGAAGGAAAGAATCATCGAAATAAGAAACACTCCCTCCACACTCAAGGTTTCCGGCAAGACATATTATGTTTCCACTTTCGGCGCCGACACCAACGACGGTCTTTCTGCTGACAAGCCTCTAAAGACTGTTGCAAAGGCAAATGCTCTTGCAAAGAGTGGAGACATGGTTGTCTTCAAGAGAGGCAACGAATGGCGTGAAAGATGGACTGCAAAGGCAGGCGTTACATATTCCGCATACGGTGCGGGCGAAAAGCCTGTCTTCAACGGCAACGTAAACGGTGATGCTGCAGATGCTTCTCTCTGGACGCTTGTTGAGGGTACAACAAACATCTGGAAGTATGCGATTTCCACGCATGATGTTGGTAACATTGTTGTCAACGGCGGTTATGAGATGGGCGGAAAGACAATCGAGAAGATTGTTCCCCTTGCAAAGAACGGCGGTCTTTACATCAAGGGCGTTGCATTTGACCCCAAGACAAGCTTTGAAAAGAACGACCACTTTATCAGCGTTTACAACACAATAAACGGTCAGGACGTTGCACAGAACGAAAACAGCACACTTTATGTGCGCTGTGACGAGGGCAACCCCGGCGAAGTTTACAACTCCATTGAAATCGTTTACCGTGGCAACCTCATCGGAGGTAACAGCAATGTTGTGTTCGACAACCTTTGCCTCAAGTACTCCGGCTCTCACGGTATCGGCATGGGTACTGTAAGAAACGTGACGGTACAGAACTGCGAAATCGGTTACATCGGCGGCTCTATGCAGAATTACAAGAACGGAAACATGACACGTTTTGGTAACGGTGTTGAAGTTTACGGTGGTTGCGACGGCTTTACAATTGATAATTGCTATGTTTACCAGTGCTACGACGCAGGTATCACACATCAGCTTTCAACCGGCGGCACAAGCGATTCTATTGAACAGAATGTATACTTCAAGAACAACGTCATTGACAAGTGTATCTATAACATTGAATACTTCATGGGCAGGGGCGATGTGGAATCTGTTGTGAGACTCCTCAAGAACATCAACTACACCGATAATATCCTTGCACGCTCCGGCATGGGTTGGGGAATGAGCCCCAGCCGTTCCGCAAGTATCAAGGGTTGGGACCACAACAACAGAATGGAGGACGGCTTCAAGATTACAGGTAACCTCTTCCTTCTCGATGCTTATAACGCTTGCCACCTCGGCGCATCCCTCAGTATGTGGCTTCCCACTTTCGCAAACAACACCTATGTCCAGAGATACGGCAATAGCTTTACTAAGGTCGGCGCAAACGGCGCTACACAGTATACCTTCAACGGTAAAGCTGCTGAGAACCTCGAAAATAAAATCGGCGAAACAGGCTTCAAACTCTATTATGTAAATCCCGACTACAACGCTAATAAGTAAGAGCGTTTTGTGTATGTGGGGTTTCACCCCACGCCCGACCAAAGGGGTACTTTTCGAGAAAAGGAAGTTCGCAAGCGAACTTTTGAGTTTGTAAAACAAACCCCGGCCCCTTTGGAATCCCCGAAAAGCTTTAAAACAAGGGGGAAATATAACTATATAAAATGAATCCCGACTTTAATTACAAAGCCGGGATTTTTGTTGTTCAACAGGAATATTACTATTATAAACAAACCTATATTTAAAGTTTTTGAAAGGTCACGGAAAACTTTTTTCAAAAAGTTTTCTGTGTGGGGTGTGGGGTGAAACCCCACATACCGCAATTGAGCATTGTCAGGCGTGGGGCGAAACCCCACTATCACATAAGTTCAAGAATTTCGTTGGCATATCCGCCGATTTCGCCTATTATTTTTACCCATTCACGCATGGTTTCAAAGTTTGTTTTACCTGTTATAAAATGGTTTGTGCTGACCTTATCGCTGCATTTTGCGGTGATAATCCAAAGCTCCGGCTTTGTTTCGCCGTTGTCGGCAATGCGTTGAATAAGCGAGGAGGAATTTTTGCTCTGTTTAACAACGCCCGACGCTATAACACGGCTTGCAAGGTCGTTGCCGTATGCCGTCACAGTGTATTCGATTATGGCATCGTTGAGAGTGTCGTTAGCCGCATGGAGAGTGACCTCGCCGCCAAGCTCATTTCTGACAGCCATGAGTGCGATTTCCTCTTGTGAGGAACGAATCCAGAAGTATGGCAGCTTGCGGTTGAAATCGCAGTCAATAACCGAATAATTAAACGCCATCGGCCACATATCCATAAGGCTCCACCATATAACTCCCGTTTTTTCCGGTCGGTTTGCACGACAGTATTCAATAACCTCCTTGAAAACCTCCGCACAGATGTAGTTTACGGCGAGAGTGTGGTCCTTCCATTCGCCAAAGGAGAAGTCACGACCGAAATACTTTATGCACATCTCACGGCACATATTGCGCCAGCCTGTGAAATAGCCGTCGTTCTGATGCGCAAAGGTGCTGTAGATGATGGGACTGTCCCACAACCGTTCAAGCCTTGCCTTTTCACGCTCGTATATCCTTTCTGAGGGAGAAGCGGCGTTTATTCTTATGGGTCCGACCTCGCCGATAAAACAGCTGTGACTTTCACGGAGTGCCGAGGGCAAATCCTTTGTTGCAGGATAAAGATGGTCTTCAGGCTGATTGTAGTCGGAGAATCTTCCGATTCTGCGGTGTTCGGCGTGTATTTCGTCGGTTACAAAGGGCGAGCTGTCAACATAATCACGGTAGGGGTCGTGATGAAGAACGGCGTTTCTCAGAATTTTGCGTGTGATAAGACTGTCCGAGGGCAAAATATTTGAATGAAGATTTGTCCAGCGTATGCAAAGGTCGTTTTCGTTGTCGCCACACCAAAGGGCAAGGGAGGGGTGGTTGCGTTGCTTTCGGATAATCTGCTTTGCCTCGGCGGCAATCAGCTTTGCATATTCCGCACCTGTTGTTCCCTCGTCGATGTCGCACGCAGGCACTTCGCAGGCAAGCATGAAATCCTGCCACACCATGATGCCGTTCTTGTCGCACCACTCAAAGAAAAACTCGTCTTCATAAATTCCGCCACCCCATATGCGAACCATGTTGCAGTTGAGATTCTTTATTTCTTCAAGAGCCTTTCCGCTTCTTGTTTTTTCATCTGCAAGAGAAGCAAGAGGGTCAAGCGGCTTCCAGTTTGTTCCTCTTATGTAAACCTTTTCGCCATTTACAACAAAAACAAATTCTCCCCCGGTTTTTCCGCTTTCGTCAACGCTCATGCACTCTGTCCTCAAAAGCTTTAGTGTCCTTATGCCGTAAAGCGTGTCCTTGAGTGCGCACACCCTGCCACTTTCGTCAAGCATTTCAAGACGGAAAGTGTACATTTTCGCTTGTCCCATGCCAATCGGCCACCAAAGCTTTATTTTGTTAAGCGGTATTCCGAAACGAAGCGTGCCCTGCGTGAAGTCAACCGTCTGGCAAAGGGAATGTATTGTTTTGTCGTCGTCAAGCACAGAAAGCCTTATGTTGTATCCCGTAAGCCACTTTTTGTCGGTGCTGAAAATCCATGAACAGCCGAGCACAGCGGAACTTTCCGTCAGCTTTGCCGTGTAGAGATAAACCTCGTCAAAACGCTCGGGCGCAAGCTCCTCAATGTAAACCGAACGGATAATTCCCGAGGTTATAAGACGGGGAGCATTGTCCCAACCCCATTGGTGGCGAGCCTTGCGCAGATAACTCTGGGAATCATAATAGCTCACCTTTTCACGGGCGGTTGAAAACATATCGTGTGGGTGCTTTCTTGCCCAAAGCTCGCTTGAACGGATAACAACCCGAAGCTCGTTTCCACCCGGACGAAGAAGCTTTGTCACATCAAGCCTGTGAACCATGTGCATATTGTTGCAGTAAAGAACGTGTTCACCATTGAGATAAATGTCGGCAAGAGTGTCAATGCCCTCAAAAACAAGGAATTTTTCCCATGTGGGATTGCCTTGCGGAGCGTCAAAATAGCGGGTGTAGGTCCAGTCGTCAACGGCGCAGAACTCTGCCGTGGCAAATTCATAATCACCCGGAAGATAATCGTCAATAAGTCCCAGAGAAGCAAGCTCGGGTTCAATGTTTCCGGGAACATTTACCGTTCCTTTCATGGCCTTTCCGTCCGGCATGGTGAAGCAAAGCTCCCATTTTCCGTCAAGGTAATGCCTTTTCGTGTCGTTCATAAATGCACACTCCCTGAATTTATATTTTCAACGTAATTATAGCATGAATTTGTCTTTGTGTATATAATAATTTTTGAGGTGCTTGTATAAGAATTTTAGGTTTTTGCTTTAAATTTTGCATAAAAAACACGGAATCCGCCGTAAGAGCAAATTCCGTGATGAAGCTTTAAATGTCAAGCTCGTCGCCGTCACACACAACTGTCATGCCAATTTCTGCGAACTGCTTTTTCACATCGCAAAGCTCTGTGAGGTGAAGCGTCCTTGCAAGATGAGAGGCAATAAGCTTTGTGTCGGCATGAAGCATACCATTTTCCTTGAGAGAGGCAACAATAAGGCGAAGCATGGGGATTGAATTGTGTGTTCCAAGGCGGAAATCGCCGTCCTTGTCGCCAACTGTTGAATCAAGAACCATGCCGTCAAAGCACAGCTTTTTAAGACGCATATATTCCCATGTGCGTGCCGTGAACCAACCTCCGTCAAGACCGTAGAAAAAGCGTTTTCCGTCCTTTTCAAAGACGTAGTGAAGGGGAGTTTCGTTGGAGTTTTCAACGAGGTGGTTGGCGGAAAGGGCGGTGATTTTATAGCCGTGTATTTCAAAGGTATCTTCGTGGCAAAGAGGATGCACCCTTGCATATTCCTTTGTTTCTTCGTCGAGTCCGAGGCGACATACTGCATCTTTTTCGCACCAGATGTCTATCACTTTTCCGCTTGCTTTTGCAAAGGAGACAAAGGATTTTGCCGAGTAGTGGTCTGCATGGGTGTGGGAAATAATGAGGTCGGTGATTTTTGACATATCCACGCCGAGTCTTACGGCATAGTCGTAGGATTGTGGGGAAAGGTCAACAAGAATCTGTTCGTCAATGAGATTGCAGGTTGAACGTCTGTAAAAAGTGCCGTCTGCGATGATTTCCTGCTCTGTTTTTGAGAGCTTCCAATCGGCAGCACCTGTGCCGAGAAATCTGATTTTCATATGTACTTTCTCCTCTTATTTTAGATCATTTCTCATGTAAGCACCATTTTGTGCAAGTGTGTGCTGAAGCTTCCTTGTGCAGATGTCTCTCACAAGTCCTTGCTTGTCACAAGCCATTGCCGCAGCAGTTCCTGCAGCCTCGCCTGTTATAAAACAGCCCGGCATAACTCGGATTGATGCCTCCATTTGCCTGTCGGTACCCATGCATCTTCCTGCAACAAGCACATTTGCAAAGTCACGGGGGATGAGAGAACGATAGGGAATGCCATAAGATTCTCCCTTTTTGTATCGGAGATTCTTTTCGTATTCCTCTTTGAAACGTTTGTACTCGGCAGAGTCTGTGTTTTGCACATGAATGTCAACAGGATAACAATATCTTCCGATTTCGTCGTCAAATTCGGCTCTTTTGATAAAGTCGTTCACGCAAAGAGTGTAGTCGCAGTTGATACGTCTTGATTCTCTTATTCCAAGAACACTTCCTGTTGCAAGAAGCGTGAGGTTTTCGCACCCTTTGGCGTATTGCATATAGAGCTGCTTGTATTCGACCATAGATTTTCTTCCCCAGACCATCGCCTCAGTAAGAGATTTTTCGTCAAGGGGATTGTTGCCGAAAATGTGACCGACATTTCCCCCGCCATAACCGTAAAGCTCGCCTTTTTTCATAAAGAAGCCGGGAAGGTGCCTGTCCTCAAAAGAGAGAATACCTTTATTATAGGCATCTTCAATGTCGGCGGTGGAAGGGTTTCTGAACACTGCAGGATCAATGTTTCCCCAGAGAGAGCAGAGCGTCGGAGGCATCACGTTTCCGTCCTTGTCACCTATTTCAAAGCCTCCGCCGCCTATTGCACAGAGGTTTCCGTCGCCGGTGCAATCTATGTAAACCAAGGCTTTTACGGCGAAGATGCCTGTTTTGGAGGTGAAAACGGCATAGTCGATGCGTTTTGAGTCGGCTTCTGTCACAACATCGCAAAGGGTGGTGAAAAACAAAAAGTCAACACCGGATTTGCTTACAATGCTGTCGTATTCTCTTTTGAGCTCCTCTGCATCAATGATTGACCAATATGTGTCAAGGGGAATATCCTTTGATATATTCTTTCTTATTTCAAGACCTATGCCATCGCACAGGAAATTCTCGCCGTCTGTAAAGGGTGCAAACGCCGGCACAAGTCCCGATGTGCCAACACCGCCAAAGGCTCCGCCTGATTCGCAGAGCAAAACCTTTTTGCCCATTCTTGCAGCCGCAATAGCCGCTGCTATGCCTGCTGCTCCCCCGCCTACAACAAGGACGTCGGTAGTATATCTTGTTTCAATTTGTCTTGAATATAGCATAGCAATCCTCCGTATGAGTCTATATCGTACAGTATATCATATTATTCTATTGAAGTCAAGCACAGTTTTAAAACAATTGTCAAAAAGGCAAAAGAAAAGTGCCGCAGATTAAAGCTGCCATGCTCTGTAAAAACAACATCTTTGACGTATTGTGCAAAAAAGTTCTCTTGGTTATGGGGATTTAACAAGTTACAAGGTACAATGGCAGTTTTGCCGCCTTTTCACAAGTGACATTTTCACCGCAAGAGATATACAATATATCGGAGGTGGACTTTTTATGCAACCTGTTTTGCTGACAGCACTTGGCGTTGGAGGTGCAACGGTTTTCGGTGCGGTTGTCGGCTTTATGTTCAAAAAGATTTCTCACAGATTCAGTGATATAGTCCTTGCTTTTGCGGCAGGAGTGATGCTTACGGCGGCGGTTGAGGGACTTGTTATGCCGTCCCTTGAGCATGGCGGCGTTTTTGCCGTTCCTGTGACAGCGGCAGGTATTTTTTGCGGAGCTTTGACGGTTAATGCTCTCGATAAGCTTGTGCCTCATCTTCACCGCCTTTCGGGGATTGACAACGAGGCACATCCGCAAAACCGTGGCAACACCGACAAAATTCTTCTGTTTGTCCTTGCCATTGCCATACACAATTTCCCCGAGGGAATCGCCGCAGGAGTTGGATTTGGAACAGGCAACACCGCCGAGGCTTTCACCATTGCCGCCGGTATTGCACTTCAGAATATCCCCGAGGGAATGGTTATAATTTCGCCCATGCTTTCAGTTGGGATAAGTCCGTGGCGCACGTTTGCGGCGGCGTTTATGACGGGAGTCATTGAGGTTGTCGGGACGCTTTTCGGCTACTTTGCCGTCACAGCCTCCGAGGCAATTCTGCCCTTTGCCCTTGCGTTTGCAGGCGGCACGATGCTTTATGTCATAAGCGACGAAATGATTCCCGATACCCACGAATATGGCGGCGAAATGGGTGCGACATATTCGCTCCTCGCAGGATTTTGCCTTATGCTGGCAATGAATTATTATTTATAAAAGTGAAAACGCATATAAGCTTTTTGGTGAAGGTTGTGAGGCGAAAAGCTCAATCGCAAAGCTCGCAAAGAGCCTTTATTCTCGGAGCTGCCTCTGCGACGGTTGTGCTTCCGGTTGTTCCGATTTGCTGAATGGTGATAGACGAAACCGCACAGGCAACCACCGCCGCCTCTGCACAGGAAAGACCTGCGCAAAGGGAAAGAATGAGAGATGCGCTTGAAGCATCGCCTGCACCAACAATGTCAATTTCTCCCGTGACAACATATGCAGGAACCTTTGAAATTCCGTTGCCGTCGAAAATGACAATTCCCTCTGTGCCCCTTGTGGTAAAGACAGGCTTTCCTGTCAGCTGCATAAGGGCTTTTCCACCCTTTACAATGTCCTCAAGGCTTTCGGGATTCCCGTCGGGCAGACAGATTTTCATAAGCTCAAGGTTGTTGCATTTGACATAACAGTTTCTGAACTCTGAAATAAACGAACGGGAATCTGCAAGAAACGGCAATGTTGAAGCTTTTGACAGCTCGTTGACAGTTTCACGAAGTCCGTCGCCTATAACGCCGGAATTGCGCTCAAAGAATTGGTCGAGAACCATAACACCATCGGCATCCCTGAGTGCCGCCTTTAAATTTTCTTCAATGCGTGCACGCAGGTTTTCGGGTATTCCGCGGTTGCGGAAATCAATGCGTGTGTCCTCGCGGAAAGAGCCGTCGGGTTGCTTTCGCATTGTTTTCATATAGGTTGCCGTTGCAAGTTCGGGAGTGCGAAGCATGAAGGAGGTGTCTGCACCCATGGCGTTAAGCTCACGGATAAGCTCAAATCCCTCGCCGTCATCTCCCACAAAGCCAACGCATATAACCTTTGCCCCAAGCGTGGCAAGATTCTTTGACACCGAGCCTGCCCCTCCTGCCGACATCTTTTTGAGATATACCTGATGGGCATAAAGTCCCGTTTCAACCGAAATGTCGTCCTCAGCAGGGTCGGAATAAATGTATTTGTCAAGGCAATAATCGCCGATAACAACGATTCTTTTGCCCTTTGCGGCATCAAGTGCCGCAACTATTCTGTTGTAGTCCATATTAACTCTCCGTTTCAAGTGCGGCATTTATTTTTCCATGGCGCAAAGGAGCTGATAAAGCGCAGGGACGGTTTTTGCGTGCTCACCCTTGACATAATAGCTCTTTCCACCGTCGGCAACTGTTCTTGAAAGAATTGTCTTCCAGGGACGGAAATAGTAACGGGGGTCAGACTTGGGAGGAGTTGAGGTGAAATTGTCGTCAGACTGAATGTCAAGAATGTCGAACACAGCAGTTGTGAAATCAGTTATGCGCTCACCCTTTTGCTTTGCAACATTTCTGACCATCGAAAGAGCCTTGAGATAAACCTCAGGTCCTGCAACCGCAGAGCCAAAATCCATAAACACACCTCCCGAAAGCTTTGTCAGACTCTGGGTGTAAATGAGAAAATCGTTGTAGGAGCAGGTTCCCATTGCCGCACCGTTGCAGTTGGGATGCTCGTGAATAATGTCGTTTCCGATGCCAACGTGAACTGTGCAGGGAACACCGAGATGATAGCACATTCCAAGCACGCTCTTTTCACGGTAGGGGAAATTGTTTTCCCAGATATAGCGTCCGAGAGCCTCGCCCCAGCCAAGGTCTTCCTTTGCGGCTTGTGTTATAATGTCGTTGATAAGGCCTGTTTCTTTCCAGAGTCCGAACTGCCCCTCGGAAATATATTTTGCAACGCTTTCTGTTGAGCCGCCGATCATGGCAAACTCAAAATCGTGAATTGAGCCTGCGCCGTTTGTGGCAAAGTGGTTAATATAGCCTTTTTTCATGAGCTCAATCATAAATGCCTGATTGCCTGTTTTGATAACGTGACCGCCATACATCATAAGAACGGTTGAGCCGTTTTGCTTTGCCTTGTAAACCGCCTCGGCAACCTTTGTAAGACCCTCGTCGGAAAAGTCGGAGGTATAGGTTTCGGGGTCGAGAACAATGTCAATTGTTGCATCGTGGATTCTTTCGCCAAGGGGGAGAAGCTTAAGCTCTGATCTGTCAAATTTCTTAAAGGGCATTGTTTTTACCTCCAATTAAATAGTCAATAAGGCTGTCCGCCTTTGAAAAATCGGGAATTATCATTGAAGCACCTGCCGAAAGAAGCCTTTCACGCTTCCACTCGTTGATGCCCTCGCGCTTTTCTTCATCGCTTGCAACGCCCACAGCATATCCACCGATGTTTGCAACAAGCTCAATTTCAACATAGCCGTCGCCGAAGCACACAAGCTCCTCCGGCTTTATTCCGCCATCGTTTATGAGGGAATTTATGACAATTTCCTTTGAGCAATCCATAACCTCGTCCTTTGCTCCGTATATTTCGCCCTCAAAAACCTCATCAAGTCCAAGAAGGCTTGCCTCATAGATAACGTCCTTTTCGTCTGTTCCGCTTGCAACATAACACTTCACGCCTGCCGCCCTGAGCTTTCTCACAAACTCAATTGATCCCGGAACAATAAGGTCCTCTTTTTTGAGAGTTCCGTTTTCAAGCCCCTTTTTGCGGTCCTTTATGTGTTCGTTTAAACGTCTCAAATATTCGTGCTTGTATTCAAGAGGGTCAACGTGTTTTCCGCCTCTTTTAACAACCTCTTCGTCAAGGGCGATGCACTGATAAATTGTCTGCTTTCCTGTCAGACGGTCAACAAATTCACGCACTATTTCTGCAATTTCCGTGTGCGATTCATTCGTTCCCGTCGCCTTTATAACCTCGATGAAATAGGGGTTCATAATTTCCTGCCAGCCGCTTCTTATAAGGCTCACCGTGCCGTCAAAGTCAAACAGCGCAGACCTGAAATGCGGCTCCTTTAACGGCTTTATAATTTCTGCTTCCCATCGGACAGACATGATTTTTCCTCCTTAAAGCTGATAAAAACAAAAGCGAATTTAATTAACACGGTTAATTAAGTGACACAATTATAACACACGCATTTGGTTTTGTCAAGGGATTTTGCATATTTTTACAAAAAACAGTATTTTGCCGATGACCGGGAAATGAAAAGGCTGATTCTTGTGCTTGAAAAAACATTTTACTGTTAAAAAATTTTAAAAGAACCTGCGAAAAACTTGACAAAGGCTTGTGTATGTGGTACAATCCACATTGTTGAATTTTTCTGACTTAAAAGGGGTAGAGAAAATGGCGAGAAAAACTCAAAAGGACAAGCGTCGGGAATTTCTTGAAGCAGCATTTGAGTATCTTGTGGACAACGGACTTGAGAACACCTCAATAAGAGATTTGTGTGCAGGGACGGGGATTTCGTCCGGAAGCGTGTATTATTGGTTTGACAGCAAGGAAAAGCTGTTTGTTGAGGCAACGGAATATGGAACGGAAAGGGTGCTTGAAAAGATTTTCGAGCTTGCCTCTGATAACCTTGCGGATCTGAAAAGCTTTTTTGACAATTGCTTAAAGCTTATGGACGAGTATAAAAAGCATCTCAGATTTATTTTTCAGTTTGCAACAAGCAACGTGTATGGCGAGCGTTTCAGACAAAACGGAGATTCTCTTGCAGTTGTTTATGAGAGATATTCAAAACAGCTTGCCATGTATTTCAAATGCTCTGAGGACGAGGTGCGACCGCTTATTTATCTTTTTTCGGCGACAATTTCAAACTATGTTATATGGGACGACGTTGAAAAGACAAAAGTCCGTTTTGAATATCTGTTCAAACTGATAAACACCCATGCTTCCCGTGAGGGAATAAAAATCTGAGGCTTTTAAACTGTTTTTTCCGTGGCTGTATCATGAGTGATGCACCCACGGAGTTTTTGTTTTGCGTGATAAAAATTCCATGCCCCTCTTGGAGAATGAATGAAAAATGCAAAAAATGTTTTGTTATAGGCGTTTTGTCACTTGACAACCTATTTGGGGTGTGATATACTTGTTTTGTAAAAATTGTAACATTATAATACACTTATCCGGAAAGGAATATGCGCCATGAAACTTTGCGAATATAACAAGCCTGCAAGGACAGAGAGAATAATTCAGTTCGGCGAGGGCGGATTTTTAAGGGGATTTGTTGACTGGATTTTGCAGCTCACAAACGAGGCGGACAACAGCTTTGATGCAAGCGTTGTTGTTGTACAACCAATAGAAAAGGGACTTTGCGCAAAGCTCAGTGAGCAAAACTGCGTATATACCCATGTTATGAGGGGACTCAAGGACGGCAAACCCACCGTTGACAAAAAGCTTATCGACGTAATCAGCCGCACCGTTGAGCCATACCGTGATTTCAATGCGTATCTTGCCCTTGCCGAGAATCCCGATTTCAGATTTGTTTTTTCCAACACCACCGAGGCAGGCATCTGCTTCAACGGTGATGACAAACCCGAAAATGCTCCATTCGTCACATTCCCCGCAAAGGTAACTCTGCTTCTTAAAAAGCGTTTTGACCTAAATCTTCCCGGTTTTGTTTTTCTCCCCTGCGAGCTTATCGACAAAAACGGCGAAAACCTTAAAAAGTGCATACTCCGTTACATAAAGCTCTGGGGCATGGGTGAGGATTTTGCCGCATGGGTTGAAAGCGAGAATATTTTCTGCAACACCCTTGTTGACCGCATTGTCACAGGCTATCCCAAGGACGAAATAATTGAGCTTGATTACGAGGACAATATGCTCAACACAAGCGAGCTTTTCCACCTTTGGGTTATCGAAGGGTATAACGCAATAACGTCGGAATTTCCCTTCCACAAGGCAGGTCTTAATATCATTGTCACCGACAATCTTGAAATGTATCGCACCCGAAAAGTGCGTATTCTGAACGGTGCTCACACCTCCATGATCCCTTATGCAATGCTCATGGGCGTTGAAACCGTCAAGGATTGCATGGAAAACGAAACACTCTGTGAGTTTGTGAAAAAGTGCGTTTACGACGAAATTATTCCCACTCTTGATCTTCCCGAAAGCGAGCTTCGTGAGTATGCGGAAAACGTTTTTGAGCGTTTCAACAACCCCTATATCAGACACTATTGCGCATCAATTTCACTTAACTCCGTCAGCAAATTCAAGGTGAGAGTTCTGCCGTCAATCCTTGAATACATAAAGAGAAAGGGTGAGAATCCCGATCACCTCATCACCTCCTTTGCAAAGCTCATTGCATTTTATAAAACCGATATGACAAACGATGACCCCGGGGTCACGGAATTTATGAAGAACTCCGATGTAAAAACAATCCTTGCAAACAAAGCCCTCTGGGACGAGGATTTAAGCGCACTTGCAGAGGCAGTCAGCGCAAAAATGGGAGAATAAGCATGATAATAAACAAGCTTGACAACGTCGAAGTAAACCTTTCCGACGGTCACAAATATGCTCTCTGCGACATATCAGAGGGTGAAAACATCATAAAATACGGAAACCCCATCGGACACGCAACCTGCGACATCAAAAAGGGCGAACACGTCCACAGCCACAACGTCAGAACAAACCTGAAATCCAATCTGACATATGAATACACCCCCTCACTCCGTCAGAAAAACGAGGTTGACACACAGGCGACCTTCCTTGGCTATGTACGCAAAAATGGCGAAGTTGGCATACGCAATGAAGTGTGGATAATAAACACAGTCGGATGCGTCAACAAAATCGCAAAAAAGCTTTCTGAGCTCACGGGAGCTATGTGCTTTGAGCATCCTTTTGGCTGTTCACAGCTCGGCGGTGACCAAAAAACCACACAGCTCATTCTCAAAGGACTTGTCAACCACCCTAACGCCGCAGGTGTCCTTGTGCTCGGACTTGGTTGCGAAAATAACAACATCGAAGAATTTAAAAAGGTGCTTGGAGAGTGGGACAACGAGAGGGTAAAATTCTTGAACTGCCAGGACGTGAAGGACGAAATTTCCGAGGGAATAAAGCTTATTGACGAATTGAAGGCGTATGCCGACTCTTTCCGCAGAGTACCCGTCCCCGTTTCAAGGCTCAAGGTCGGACTTAAATGCGGCGGAAGCGATGGACTAAGCGGTATCACGGCAAATCCCCTTGTAGGCAGACTTTCGGACTATCTCATTGACAGGGGAGCAAGCTGTGTGCTGACGGAGGTTCCGGAAATGTTCGGGGCGGAGCATCTGCTGATGAACCGTTGCGAAAACCGTGAGCTTTTTGAAAAAACAGTTTCCCTCATCAACAATTTCAAGGATTATTTCACCCGTCACAACCAGGTTATTTATGAGAACCCCTCGCCCGGAAATAAGACAGGCGGTATCACAACTCTTGAGGAAAAATCCCTCGGTTGCGTTCAGAAAGGCGGTATGAGCAACGTTGTAGACGTGCTTGATTACGGAGATACCCTCACAAAAAACGGACTTTCCCTGCTCAACGGACCGGGTAACGACATTGTTGCCATAACAAATCTCACGGCGTGCGGAGTGCATATGATTCTTTTCACAACCGGCAGAGGAACGCCTCTGGGAGGACCTGTCCCCACGGTAAAGGTTTCAACAAATGCGGTGCTTGCTTCAAAAAAGAGCAACTGGATTGACTTTGATGCTTCCCCGACACTTGATGGCAACGACCTGACAAAAGAGTTTTACGACTATGTCATTTCCGTTGCCGAGGGTGCGCAAACCGTCAACGAAAAGAACTGTTACAGGGAGATTTCCATTTTCAAGGATGGCATTGTTTTGTAGGATAATTTCCTCAAATCAACCAACGTTAAATTGTATAACAAACAGAAACTGCGTACAACACCTTTGCGGAATTGTACGCAGTTTTTTGCTGATTAGGTTTGATTATAAACAACGATGTCCTCAGAATACATATTCCCCGGCTTCCACGACGGACTTTTCTCCTGCGATACACACCCTCGCCTTTGTGCCTTGGGGTACGGTGAGGTGGTATTCATAGCCCTTTTCCGTGCGCTTCCAGCCTGCCCGGATTTTGCCGGATCGGGTTTCATATTCCATTTCGGCAAAGTTGAAACGCTTGTCGGGTTTTGGCTCAAAAGTAAACTCACGGTATCCCGGTGCGTCCTCACAGGGCTTTATGCCGCACATAACTCCGTACATCCAATCCGCAATGCATCCGTAGGCATAATGGTTGAAGGAATTCATGCCTGTGTCCCACATTGTTCCGTCCTCTCTCATGCTGTCCCAATGCTCCCACACTGTGGTAGCGCCCATGTTGACGGAGAATAACCACGACGGGAACTTTTCCTGCAAAAGAAGCGTGTAGGCAAGGTCGGTGTAACCGTTGTCCGAAAGAACGTGCGCAAGATAGGGAGTTCCCACAAAGCCTGTTGAAAGACGGTTGCCGTTGTCCTTTATCTTTTGAGCAAGAAGTGAAGCTGTTTCTTTTTTGTCATTGCAAATCCCGAAATGCAGGGCAAGAACACATTCGGTCTGCGAATTGTATTGAGGGTGGTTCTTTTTGAACGCCAGCTTCACGTTTTCAAGAAGAGCCTCATAATCGCCTGTGTCTTTGCCAAGCACCTTGCCTGCCTTTATGACAAGCGACAACGAATAATAATAAAATGCATCGCTTATAAACTGCTTGTCGGTATCCTCCATGGCAAGCCAGTCGCCGAAAGCATCGCCGTTGGGCCAGGTGTAGGGGTCGTCACCCTGCGCCTTTAAAAATGCAATGTACTTTTCCATGTAGGGGTACATCTTGCGAAGAATGTCCGTGTTGTTGTAGGAAACATAAAGCTGCCACGGACAAATGACAATGGCATCCGCCCACGCACTTCCATGCTTTACCTTTCCCTCACTCCAGAAGCACTTGTCCTCAAAAACATTAGGGATAGTGTAAGGAAGCGAACCGTCGGGATACTGTTCTTCGGCAAGGTCATAAAGCCACTTGGTAAAGAATTTTTCAACGTCATAGTTGTAGGTCGCAGTCTTTATAAATACCTGGGCATCTCCCGTCCAGCCGAGCCTTTCGTCACGCTGAGGACAGTCCGTCGGAACATCGAGGAAGTTGTCCCTGTGTCCCCAGACAATGTTTGAATAAAGCTTGTTGATTTTTGGGTCGGAGCATTTGAAAAAGCCTGTGCGCTTAAGCCCAGAATGAACCACAATTGCGTTGAAGCATTTGTAGGAAATGTGCTCGGGACAGTTTGTGAGCCTTATATATCGGAAACCCATAAAAGAATGATGCGGCTTGTAGGTCTGGAAACCGTCCTTGCATATATACTCGATTTTCGCCTTGGCACGACGCAGATTGTCACGGTAAAAATTGCCGTCTATGTCAAGCACCTCTGCGTGGTCGATTATTATTTCCTCACCTTTTTTGCCGTCAAATGCCATTTCAACATAGCCTGTTATGTTCTGCCCGAAGTCAATGACACGCTCACCCTTTGGCGTGATAATTTCGCAAACAGGCAAAAGCCTTTCATGCTCGCAGATTATCTCGCCCTGTTGGGGAATAAGAGTGTCCTTTGTAAAGTCAAGAATATGGACAGGACCAAAGGAGTGAACGAAATTTGCATCGTAATGCTCGCCATGATATAGGTCCGACACGGCAAAAGCACCCTCCGAAACTTCCCATGACTCATCAGTTACAATTGTTTCGCTTGTTCCATCGGAAAATTCAATCTCAAGCACCGCTATAAGTGCAATGGGAAAATCACGCTTTTCTCTTGCAATATAACCGCTGTACCATCCCGAAGCAACGCTGACTGTCAGAAGTGACGGCGATAAAAGCTCATTTACATCAAGCTCATAGCTCTGATATTGCAGACGTGAACGATAAGCCGTCCACCCCGGCGCAAGAATAAAGTCACCTATTCGTTTTCCATTGAGAAATGCCTCATACACGCCTCTTGCGCTTATGTGAAGAACTGCCTTTACGGGAGTTTTTCCGTTTTCAAAGCGTATGCTTTTTGCATAAAGCTCCGTGTGCATATCGCCATCAAGATTTGATTTTATCCATTTTGCGTTGTCAAAAATATTTGTATATTTTGCCATCGCCAACACCTCCGTTCTGATTCTATTCTATCACGTCACGGCGAACAAATCAACCGCCTATATTTCTGTTTTTGGGGGTGAATTTAACCTTTTGCGGCTTTGCTTTTAAAATGTGCGTGTGCAGACTGTAAAAGTTATTGCGATTTGGCAAAGAGATATTTAAATATGCGCCTGAATCACGTTTGGAATGTGCCGCTTAATCTTGAGGACAAAATAATTCTGTATATTGACAAAAAATATGTGTTTTTACTGTTGACATCTGTTTTTTGCAGGTGTATAATGTTATGAATTCATAAAGAGGGGAGTTTTGACATGAGCGTTATTTTTGAACAGATTTTTGTGCTCTTCATTTTTGGCGCAGTTGGGTTTTTCTTAAGCAAAGCAAAGCTTGTAAACCGTGACCACAGCAAAATCATTTCCAATCTGCTTGTCTATTTTATTTTGCCGTGTAACATTTTTAAAACATACCTGAAAAATTTTAATGTCACATACATAAAGCAGAGGTATGAAATTGTGCTGACAGGTGCAGTGCTTATAATTGTCATTGCGGTGACGATGCATTTTTTAGCAAAGCTTTTTTCAAAGGACAAATACGAAAGAAGCGTCTTTGAATATACGCTCACAATTCCAAATTACGGCTACATGGGTTATGCCCTTGCCGAATCGCTCCTTGGCGGCGAGGGACTTATGAATCTAATGGTGCTTGCGCTTCCGATTTCAATGTACACATACACATATGGCTTCTGCATACTCACAAAGCGGAGCCTTGAGCCAAAGAAACTGCTCAATCCCATACTTGTTTCAATGATTCTCGGCGTTGTTGCCGGACTTTCGGGACTTGCGCTTCCGGAGGTTGCAATGCAGGTGCTGGATAAATCCTCGGCGTGCCTGAGTGCGCTGGGAATGTTGCTTGTGGGAATTGTTGTTTCGGAATTCAAGCCGAGGGACATTATAGGAGATGTCAGAATATTTGTCATCAGCCTTATGCGCCTTGTGGCGATTCCTTGTGTTATAGGCGGTGTCCTTTTGCTTATGTGCAAGCCGGAAACGGTTGAAACGGTTGTGCTTTTCCTTGCAATTCCGTGCGGAGTGAACACCATTGTGTTTCCAAAGCTTGTTGATGAAAACTGCAAGCTCGGCGCAGGCTTTGCCCTTGTTTCAAACATTCTTGCCTGCGTGACAGTGCCTGTTGTCTACACACTTTTCGGGATTGGCGGTTGAACTACTCCCGGTTAAATTACACGCCCCGGATGTAATTTGTGCATCCGGGATGTTTTTTTGCCGTGATATTATAATTTTGTCCTGCACTCTTTTAAAAGAATTGTTTTGACAAATGAAAGGTCTGTAACCGTCGGCATACCGTCCTCGTCAATGTCGGTGGCAGCTTTCGGTTTTTCCTTTGCGGTTAAGGAGCAATAAGGAACAGCGAACGCAAAAAACGCCACGGCGGTTGATAATATGCGGCGAATTGGCAAAAACTGTAACAGATTATATACTTTTGTGAAATGAATTCGGGATAAAAGTATGTTATAATTTTGTCATGCGCAAAAATGGCGCAATAAAAAGCACATTAAAGTTTTGCAAGGAGGCTTTGAAATTGCAGTTTTACAGTCAGAAATTGGACGAAGTCCTGAATGAGCTTGCAACCGACAAGCAAAAGGGTCTTACCGCGGAAAAGGTGACGGCTCTTGCGCAGAAATACGGTCAGAATAAGCTCAGAGAAAAAAAGAAAAAGACAACTTTACAGCGTTTCGCTGAGCAGTTCAAAGATGTTATGATTCTCATTCTCATTGCGGCGGCGGTTATTTCCTTTGCCGCTATCTGCTATGAGCAGAATTGGGGCGAGCTTTTTGAACCCGGACTTATTCTTCTCATCGTTGTTCTCAATGCCGTTATGGGCGTTTATCAGGAGGGCAAGGCGGAAAAGGCACTTGATGCACTTAAAAATATGTCAGCACCCCACGCAAGAGTAATCCGTGACGGTGAAGAAAAGGTCATTGATGCTGCAGAGCTTGTTCCCGGCGATATTATCCGCCTTGAAGCAGGCGACTTTGTTCCTGCGGATGCAAGACTTATTCACAGCGTAAGCCTTAAAAGTGAAGAATCCGCACTCACAGGTGAATCTGTTCCCAGTGAAAAGGAATATGATGCCGAGATTGCCGATGGCGCACCTCTTGGTGACCGTGCAAACATGGTTTTCTCGGGCTGCAGTATAACCTATGGTACCGCAACGGCTATTGTTACAGCAACGGGCATGGATACCGAAATGGGTAAAATTGCAAACCTGCTCGATAACGAAAGCGAATCACAGACTCCTCTCCAGCAAAAGCTTGCACAGCTCGGTAAATACCTCGGTATCGTTGCAATTGCGGCGTGCGCAGTTGTGTTTGTTGTTGGTATTGCAAACAATCTTCCCCCCATGCATATGTTCATGACCGCCGTTTCCCTCGCAGTTTCCGCAATTCCCGAGGGACTTCCCGCAATTGTTACAATTGTCCTTTCAATTGGCGTTCAGCGTATGGTTAAGAGAAATGCCCTTATCCGCAGACTTCCTGCGGTTGAAACCCTCGGAAGTGCTTCTGTTATCTGTTCCGATAAGACAGGTACTCTCACACAGAACAGAATGACACTTGTTAAGGCTTACACCGACGGTGGCGAGGTTGAGAATATAACAGTCAACTGTTCTGACCCGATCAAAAAGCTTCTTTCCTACGGCACTCTTTGCTGTGACGGCTCCGTTATTATCCACGGTGATGAGGAAAAGCATCTTGGCGACCCCACCGAAACCGCAATTGTTCTTGCGGCACATAAAAACGGAATGCCAAAGGAAAGCCTCAACGAAAAGCATCCCCGCCTTGCGGAAATCCCCTTCGATTCCGACAGAAAGCTCATGACAACCGTAAATTCCATTGACGGAAAGAATATAGTAATTGTCAAGGGCGCATTTGACGTTATGGCAAGCCGCTGTATCGCAGGCGACATTGAAAAGGCAAAGCAAATTACCGAGGAAATGAGCGAAAATGCACTTCGTGTCCTTGCGGTTGCATATAAGGAAATTGAAAGCGTTCCCACAAATCCAACCTCGGATGAACTTGAAAACGGACTTATCTTCATGGGCCTTGTTGGAATGATTGACCCTCCCAGACCTGAAGCAAAGGCGGCGGTTGCAGTATGCCGCAAGGCAGGAATCAAGCCTGTTATGATAACAGGTGACCACGTTGTTACCGCTTCTGCAATTGCAAAGGAGCTTGGAATACTTGAACCCGGCGACAAAGCAATTACCGGCGCACAGCTTGATGCAATGACAGACACAGAGCTTGATGCAACGGTTGAAAACATTTCCGTTTATGCACGAGTTTCCCCTGAAAACAAGATAAGAATTGTCAAGGCATGGCAGAGAAAAGATCAGGTCGTTTCCATGACAGGCGACGGCGTAAACGATGCACCTGCACTTAAAGCGGCAGACATCGGATGCGCAATGGGTATCACCGGAACAGACGTTGCCAAGGGAGCCTCCGACATGACGCTCACCGACGACAACTTTGCAACAATTGTTGAAGCTGTCCGAGAGGGCAGAGGCATTTATGCCAACATCAAAAAGGTTGTCGGTTTCCTTCTCGGAACAAACATCGGCGAGGTTATAACGGTGTTCATGGCGATGCTTCTCTGGCACAAAACTCCGCTTCTTTCAATGCAGCTTTTGTGGATAAACCTCGTAACAGACAGTATGCCCGCAATTGCGCTTGGTATGGAGCCTGTTGAGGCTGACGTTATGGAAAGAAAGCCAAAGCCCAAGAACGAGGGCATTTTTGCAGGCGGTCTTGGAATCCGTGTGTTCTTCCAGGGATGTATGTTTGCGGCTCTCACACTTATAGGCTTTGCCCTTGGCGAAAAGTATATGGGCTCTCTTGAGGGCGGACAGACAATGGCGTTTATCATTCTTGCCCTTTCGCAGATTGTGCAGAGCTATAATATGCGTACAGAGCATTCACTTTTCAAAATCGGACCTTTCACCAACAGCAAGCTTAACGGCGCAGCTCTTATTTCCGTTGCCCTCGTTGCCCTTGTTGTGTTCACACCTCTCCAGTCGATTTTCGGACTTGTAACGCTCACACCTGTTCTTTATCTTGCGGCTCTCGGACTTATCCTTGTTCCCTTTGTGGTAATGGAAATCTCCAAGCTTCTCGGCTTTATAAAGCACAGACATTGATTGTGGCGTAAGCGCAGCGCAAGATACGGCAAAAATGCATATTACAGCCGGAAATAGCAGCGCAAAAACATTTTAAAACTGCATAAATCAAGGGTGGGATAAGCTTGCACAAATCCCACCCTTATTGTTTTGTTCTTTGAATAAAAATGCTCTGACAACGACGGTTTCACTTGCATTTTTTGCATAGTGCAGACGAACCTGCAAAAAGCTTATTATATTTCGTCGGAATCTGAATCGTACTTGTAAAGTGAGAGCATAAGAGCGAAAATTTCCGACATTTCCTGTGCCATCTTCTGCTGCTTTGCCGTGACAATCGAATCGTAAAGCACAAGGTCTTTTGTCTTTGCCGCCGCTTTGTCAAAGGTGAGTCTGATTGAAGCTTGTTGTGCATCAAAAGCAAATTGCGCCTCAAGAAGCTGGGCAAAATACTCCATAAATTCAATATCACGTTGGGCAATGGTTTTTCGGAAATTCTCAATAATAACCGAGGATTTCTGACCCAAAGCCGCTTTATCCGACGGGGCAATTTCAAGGACCATACAGTCCTTTAGGTCTTTCATTGAGAGAGTTACGCTGTTGTCGCCACGGAGCTTGAAAATGAAATTGATTGCGCACATAAGAAGACCTGTCAGCTCATGACCGTTTTTTGCGGCAATTGTAGTTATTCCCTCATCAATTTCAAAAACAACAGAATATCCTCTCGGAGCGTGCTTGGACACTAATTCCGAAAGTCTCCTGAAGACAGAATTGACATTGACAGCAACATATTCGGGTCTGCTTTCCTTTGCTATGCGCATACTTCTCTGAAGCTCGGAATACATGAAAATTTCAAGCTTTTTGAGCTGCATGATTTTCCTGACAAGCTTTTGACGGTCTTGTTTGTTGATAATGTTTTCAATACTTCCTGTGGAAATAACGTGGCAGATATAAGGATTTATGTATTTGCTGTAAATGCTTTTGAGTTCAACTGCGGAAATGTTGAGAATGTTGTCATTAAGGTCAAATTCATTTTCCATCCCGAGCGAAACCTGCATTAAAAGCTTTGCATCAGCTGTCAGAAGCAGAAACAAATCTTCGTTGAAAAATTCATGCAACGGAATTGTTATTAAAGTCACATTAAAACGAAAATTTCCCGTTTCGGATAAAACGGGAATTTCAAAGTCAGCTATATTGTCAAACACCTGCTCAGCAGAACTGCCTGCTTTTGTTATGTGTTTGATGCTTGCACCTTTTCGTATCCCGAACAGCTCTGTGAAAGCTTTGTTTTTGTAAATAACCTTGAGTGAGCTGTCTATCACCGCAAGTGGAATCAGACTTTTGTCATAAATGTTCAGAGCCGCCGGAGAGAACCCCGAGTATATCGGTTGGGTTTTAGGCATAGCTTACTCCTTTTTTGCTTGTTTTGCAAAAACACTCGCTTATGCAATCTGTTGCGCAGATAACGAAAAAATGGTGCGGGCGAAGGGACTTGAACCCCCACGTCGAAAGACACCAGATCCTAAGTCTGGCGTGTCTGCCAATTTCACCACGCCCGCATAACGCCTTTTATTTTATCACATTTATTCCAATTTGTCAAGGGGGAAAACATTTTTTTACAAATGACTTTTAAACGTTCGTGCTTTTCAGTGGAGTGCAAAAAATATCTGCGCAGTTTTCCAAAACTATCAAAACTAAAGTCCTCCCACACGCTTTGTATGGGAGGACGTTGTTTCACATCAGCAGCCGCACTTTTTGTTTGTACCGCCTGTGTTTGTGCCACCTACGCTTGAATTGCCGTTGCAGTTACCCGATGAGCAACAGGGAGGGGCAGGGGGACAGAAGTCAGCACCCGGGAATGCCATGGACTTGAAAAGCTCGCAGGGATTGGTTGTGTCCGCAGACTGTGTGGAATCTCTTTCGGGAACGCAATAGTCAAGGGCATTAACAAGAATTCCGCAGGGACGCTCCATTCTGATAACCGAGAAAATACCAAGCGTCACATAAAGATTCTTTGTGCCGTAATCGTCAACGAGAGAGCCGTCAACGCAAGAGGTCACGTTTTCGGGGAGCTGTGAACAGTCACAGCAGCAGCAACCGTAGTTGTAAGTCTTTTCAACAAGCTTTACGCCAAGACTAACGGGCGGCGCAACCTCAAGAACAACCTTGGGAAGATTTGTCTTGTGTTCACCATGCATGGTAGAACAGTCGCAGCACACGCTGTCATTGAATCTGTCGGAGGTGAAAATGCTCACGCTGCCCTCACCGCCGAAAAGAACAATTGTCTTGTCATAAACAGCAATTCCGCAGAATTCAACTGCTCTGCCGCCGGGGATGCACGCTTCAAAGGTTATCTTGAAATAATAGCGGATGTTAACGGAATAGTAGCCACGGTTGAAAGCAACTTCGTTTACCGTGATGCACACGTTGAGAACCTCAGCGTTCTTCACACGGATGTTGTTGGCACGGTCAATTGCATCCTGACCACATTCGTTGACGAAAACTCTCAGATCTTCAAGACATTCCTTGTCTTTCACTGCATCGTATATTTTGTCAATGCTTATGCATGTACCACATTCAACAGCACCTGTGGAGTTTCCGGAAAGTCCAAGAGCGTTGCAAAGGGAATTATTTCTTTCGGACATAAATATCCTCCTAACACAAAATCATTTCTCATTGTTTTGGCAAGAGCATGACCCCGACGGAAATCCTCCGCCGAAGCGTTTTGCTCTTTGTTAGCAGAATATGCCGCAGTTGCAAAGTAGGTTAACCTGTTTTTTTACAATATTTTGCGATTGTTATTGACATTTTGAGGATTTTGGTATATAATCAGAATGTATATTTGTATTTCGGAGGTCATTATGGCATATTCCGCTGAAATTATTAAAAAGGTCAAGGAAGATTTTGATAAAAAAAGAAAGGCTGCGCAAGAGCTTGCAACGCAGCGAAAAATTGAGCTTCACGAAAAGCTTCCCGATGTCAAAATTATAGATACAGTTCTTTCAACAACAGGACTTCGTGTTTTTTCTGCCGCAATGAGTGGAAATGACACAAACGCCGAAATTGAAAAAATGCGCACCGAGAGTAAAGCACTTCGTGAAATGCGTGCCGCACAGCTTGAAAAGGCAGGCTATCCTGCGGACTATTCCGATGTAAAATATGAGTGTCCCATATGCTCGGACACGGGGTATGTTGATATTGTGCCCTGTGAGTGCTTCAAAAAAGCTCTTGTCAAGGAATCGTTTCTCACGGCAGGTCTCGGAAGCGTTCTCAAAGACCAGACCTTTGATAATTTCGATTTGCGCTTCTATTCAGACCAGGTTTCTCCAAACGGAAAGTGTCCCCGAACCGTTATGTCACACATTCTTTCCGAAACAAAAAAGTATGCCAATGGCTTTAAAAATGCCGAAAAGAAGCAAAACCTTATTTTTTACGGTACAACCGGACTTGGCAAAACCCACATTTCAACTGCCATTGCCGCAAGAGTGCTTGAGGACGGCATGGACGTTGTTTATGACACTGCCCAGAATATCATCCATTCCTTTGAGGCGAAAACCTTTGCCGGCGACTCCGCAGTAAACACATCAAAGTATTTCGATTGCGATTTGCTTATCATTGATGACCTCGGCGCAGAATTTAAAAACAGCTTTACCGTGTCTGTACTCTATAATATCATAAACACCCGTATATGTGCCGGAAAAGCCATGATTATAAGCACAAATATCGACTCAATCGAGGGCATTGCCAAGGCATATGATGCAAGAATTGCCTCTCGCCTTGTGGGCGAATTCCGCACCTTTATTTTTGCCGGCGAGGATGTGCGCATGATTAAAAGAAGAAAAGAAAAAGCAAAGTAAACAGCGGCTTTGCGGACTTGCTCACTTTAACAAAATGTAAATTGTTCCCACGCACTCTTGACAAAAGGGACGGTTCGGAATATAATCTAATTGTGTAATTTTTTGCACAAAAGTGCAATTTAAATAAAAGGAGAAAAAACTATGTACTATATCGGTATTGACCTTGGCGGAACAAATATCGCCGCAGGTATCGTTGACGAAAACGGCAAAATTCTTGTAAAGGGAAGCGTTCCCACAAATGCCGACAGAGAACCCGATGAAATCATCAAGGACATGGGCAAACTTTGCATCGACCTCATGAACAAGCAGGGCATCACTGCGGATGACGTTGAATATGCCGGCATCGCAAGCCCCGGCACCGTTGACCACGACAACGGCTACATTGTTTATGCAAACAATCTTCCCCTTCTTAACTACCCCATAGCTGCAAAGTTCACAGAATTTTCCGGCGTAAAGAAGGTTTACGTTGAAAATGACGCAAATGCGGCAGCAAAGGGCGAGGCTGAAATGGGAGCTTCCAAGGGCTGCAACACATCCGTTATGATCACACTCGGCACAGGCGTTGGCGGCGGTATCATCATTGACAAAAAGGTATATTCCGGATTTAACTTTGCAGGCGGCGAGCTCGGACACGTTGTTATCCAGGTTGACGGCGCACCCTGCTCCTGCGGAAGAAAGGGTTGTTGGGAAGCATACAGCTCTGCAACAGGTCTTATCAACATGACAAAGGAAAAGCTTGCAGAATGTCCCGATTCTCTCATGCACAAAATGGTTGCAGAGGAGGGCAAGGTAAGCGGACGTACCTCCTTTAACGCAATGCGTGCAGGAGATGCGGCGGCAAAAGAGGTTGTTGACAAATATATCAAGTATCTTGCGTCGGGTCTTGCAAGCATGATAAACATTTTCCAGCCCGAGGTTCTTGTTATCGGCGGAGGCATCTGCAACGAGGGCGACTATCTCCTCAAGCCTCTCTACGAGGTTATCTCAAAGGAACAGTACACAAGCTCCGCAGTTAAGCAGACCGAAATCAGAATCGCAAAGCTTGGCAACGATGCCGGTATCATCGGTGCGGCAATGCTCGGATATTGATAAGTTTTACATAAATAATCAAAGCTTAAACCGTATGCAGTCAGCATACGGTTTTTTATATGGGCAAAATCATCAGTCGGATACATCGATTTTGTCAATTTGTTAAGGGGGATATGGGGCAAAATCATCGGTTGGATACCTCGATTTTGTCAACGTATTAAAAGTATTAAAGGCTTTTTACAACAACTATAACAGACTTCTTCCATTTTAAAGTTTGTGGGATTCTTAAGGACTTTTTTCAAAAAGTCCTTAAGCAGGGGGTGGGGGACAGCGTCCCCACAACTATACTGTACGCAGATCGCTGTTTCACCATTTTTCGCCATTGGGATTGTGTATAATAGGCTTGTAAGCGAAATAAGAGAGTGGTTATTTTGGACAGGGTAATATACATAGATTCTCTTTTTGTAATAAATTTCTGTATAGATTTTCTTGCGCTTCAGGCGAGTGCTTCGATAAGCTCTGCGGCGTATAAATTGCATCGTGTATTCCTTGCCTCGCTTGTTGGGGCGGTTTATTCCGTTGGTGCGGCGTATTTTTCTATTTCGGGAATTGCGGCAGCGTTGGCAGGGGCGGGTGTGGCGGCGTTTATGTGCTTTATCGCTTTTGACTTTTCGGGTTTTCAGGGAATGGCAATGACCCTGGGAGCATTTGCGGCAGTCAATCTTTCTCTTGGCGGTGCGGTGAGTGCTGTCGGAAATTTTGCCGCAAAGGACGGCAGAATGGGGGCGTTCACTATCATTGCGGTGGTGGTAGCGGCTTGTGTTGCAATGTCAGGTATGGTTAAAGGCTCAAAGGAAAAAGCGTCACAGCAAAAGGTGAAATGCGACATTTCCATTTGCGGAAAATCAAAAAGCCTCACCCTTTTGAGCGACAGCGGAAACATACTCCGAGACCCTTTTAACGGAAAAAGGGTGATTGTTGTTTCGGGAGAATGCTTCAGAGAGGCGGCTCACCTTATTTGCGAGGGTAAGCTTGATGAGCTTTGCCCTGCGCATCCCCGGATTATCCCTGTTGCCGTCACGGGAAATAAAGGGATTTTGTATGGCTTTATCCCCGACAGCATAAAAATGTATCTTCCGTCAAAGGATGGGGAGAACACACAGGACAGCATAAGCCTTGATGCAACAGTTGCTCTTGACCTTGTAAGCACAAGCTTTGACGGCGCAGACGGCATAATACCTGCGGCATTGCTGCAATGAAATTACAAGTATAACTGAAAGGAGAGGAAAATGAAATTTCCAACGTCATATATAAAATTGCTCTTTGAAATGCTGACAGGACTTCATCTGAAAGGCAAATCATGCAAAAGTCCGCAGAAAAACGGCGTATATTACATAAACGGCGCAACAAAGCTTCCTGCTCCCCTTGATGCTGAAGCCGAGGCGAAGTGCCTTGAAATGCTCTGCTGTCAGGGGGCACAACGTGAAAATGCCAAAAACACGCTTGTGGAGCATAACCTGCGGCTTGTTGTTTACATCGCCAAAAAGTTTGAAAGCACAGGAATCGGACTTGAAGACCTTGTTTCAATCGGCACAATCGGACTTATGAAAGCAATAAACACCTTTCATCCCGAAAAGAATATCAAGCTTGCAACCTATGCTTCACGTTGCATCGAAAATGAAATTCTGATGTATCTGCGCAAAAATGCAAATACACGGGTTGAGGTTTCGCTTGACGAGCCTCTTAACGTTGATTGGGACGGAAACGAGCTTTTGCTTTCTGATGTTCTCGGAACAGACGGCGACACGGTTTCACGAAATCTTGAGGAACAAGAGGAAAGAAGCTTTGTGCGCACCGTTGTTTCCCACCTTTGCGAACGCGACAGAAGAATAATTGAAATGCGCTTTGGCATAAGAACCGACATCTGCGGCACATATTCTCCCGAACCCTGCCGTGAAAAAACGCAAAAAGAGGTTGCCGACATTCTCGGCATTTCCCAGTCCTATATTTCACGTCTTGAAAAACGCATAATCGAGGAATTAAAAGAGGAAATCGAGGCGTTTTATAACGGCTGAAACAAAGCCGTAAAAAGTGTCAGCATCTCCCGACAATTTATACAAAATATATAGCTCCGGATTTACCGTGTACACGATAAGCCCGGAGCTTTGTGTTATATTCTTCTGTACCTCTCCGCATACAAGCTCCTCCAAAAGCCCCCTGCTGGTAAAACAGTAATTCACAATTTTTCTTGGAACAGGCATGATTTCGGTCATGCCTGTTCTGCTTTTGTCAGTACATCCACGGGAATAAAGCCGATGAGATCGTAGGAGATATGAATCTTCTGCTTTCTCTTGCCGCTGGACTTGTCGGGTGCTTCTACATAAACCGCCTTGACAAGCTCTCTGAGAGCGTAAGGGGTAAGCTCCGTCAGTTCGCTGTTTCTCTTTACCCTCTGGATAAACTGTTCTAAATTCTCTGCCTGTCGTTCCTGTTCTTCAATAACCTGTTGCAGACTTATGACCTCAGCCTTGAGGTCTTTTTGTTCCTGTGTGTAGCTCTTGTTCATCATGGCAAAGCGTTCATCGTCAATCTTGCCCGATACATTGTCCTCATAGGAACGAATGAACAGGCGGTCAAGTTCGCCGATGCGCTTCTCAGCCTGTGCCAAACGCTTCTTATGTATCCGAAGCGTTTCCTCGCTCTGCACACGGAGCTTTTCTTCCATCTCTGAACGGAAGTACGCCGCGTAGCGAGTTACCACCGATATGACTTCTTGAACGTGTTTCCAGACCTCTTGTTCAAGCACACCCGCACGGATATAATCACCGCTGCACTTGTCCTTATTCGTTCGATGCGTGG
>JAZQKV010000069.1:0-14849 GCA_045542335.1 Eubacteriales bacterium | reverse complement strand
GCAGAAAGCCCTGCTTCGCAGTGCTTTGGGCTACGCCCCTCCACGCTTTGCGTGGCTGCGTCATTGACGGCTTCGCAAAAATGCTCTTGCGAGCAAGCATTTTTGCTTCATGGTATAATCTACGCAGAAAGTCCTGTCACGCAGTGCTTTGGGCTACGCCCCTCCACGCTTTGCGTGGCTGCGTTATTGACGGCTTTGCAAAAATGCCCTTGCGAGCAAGCATTTTTGCTTCATGGTATAATCTACGCAGAAAAACCTGCTACACAGTGCTTTGGACTTCACCACCACGCTTTGCGTGGCTGCGTTATTGACGGCTTCGCAAAAATGCCCTTGCGAGCAAGCATTTTTGCTTCATGGTATAACACATTTGTAAAAATTTGCACTTGATATTTTGCAGATTAAATAATAAAAAAGGATGGTATCTGTCATGAAAAAATTTATGGGCGAGGATTTTCTCCTTTCTACTCCCACAGCACAAACTCTTTACGACAAGTATTCAAAGGATCTTCCCATCATTGACTATCATTGTCACATAAATCCTCAGGAAATCGCCGAAGATAAGGAATTTTCCAACATCACCGAGGCATGGCTCGGCGGCGACCATTACAAGTGGAGAGCAAACCGGGCTTGTGGTGTTCCCGAAAACGAAATCACAGGCGATGCTCCCGACTACGATAAATTCAAGGCTTGGGCTAAAACAATGCCTTCCGTTATCGGCAATCCTCTCTATCATTGGACTCATCTTGAACTTAAAAGATATTTGGGGGTTGAAACTCCCCTTTCCCCCAAGACCTGCGAGGAAATCTGGAACAAGTGTAACTCCATGCTCACAAGCGGAAAAATGAGCGTTAAACAGATTATCAAGGCTTCAAACGTAAAGGTTATCTGCACAACCGATGACCCTGCCGACGATCTCCGCTGGCACAAGCTCATCAAGGAGGACAAATCCTTCACAACAAAGGTTCTCCCTGCATTCCGTCCCGACAAAGGCGTGAACATTGACAAAGCAGGTTGGGCAGAATACATAAACGAAAAGCTTGCCACTTCTGTTGGCTACAAAATTGAGTCTATTGCCGACCTTATCAAGGCTTATACAGAAAGGCTCGACTTTTTTGAAAGCTATGGCTGCAAGACCTCTGACCATGGTCTTGATTATCTTGTTTACTCTCCCATTACCGATGCTGAGGCTGATGCAATTTTCAAGAAAGCCCTTGCAGGCGAGGCTGTTACTCAGGATGAAGCTGACTCTTATAAGACATATCTTCTCATGTTCTTTGCAGAACAGTTTACAAAGAGAGATTGGGTTATGCAGATGCACTACGGCGTTGCCCGCAACAACAGCTCCAAGCATTTTGCAGAGCTTGGTCCTGACACCGGTTTTGATACCATTGGTGCAAACGACTGCATAAGAAACGGCATCAAGTTGCTCAACGCTTTTGAAGAGAAGAACAGTCTTCCCAAGATGATTTTCTATTCACTTAACCCCACGGAAAATTCTGCAATTGATGCAATGTGCGGTTGCTTCCAGGGTAATAACAAGGGCATCAGAAGCAAGATTCAGCACGGCTCGGCATGGTGGTTCAACGATCATCTTGAGGGTATGTCAAGACAGCTTCGTGACTTTGCAAGCATTGGTGTTCTCGGCAACTTTGTGGGAATGCTCACCGACTCAAGAAGCTTCCTTTCTTACACACGCCATGAGTATTTCAGACGTATTCTCTGCGAATACATCGGAAACCTCATTGAAAACGGCGAATACCCTTGCGACCTTGAACAGGCAGGCAAAATTGTTTCCGACATCAGCCTTTACAACACACAGAATTTCTTCGGTTTTGAGGACTGATTATTAAAAATCGATTATACACACAATATAAAGGTAGAAAAACATGAAAAATCTTTATGCATCATGCTCCGAAAACAAGGACAAGGCTCTTGAATTTGTTAAAAACATGAAGAACAGTGCGGATTGCGAGTTCTTTGCTTTTTCCGTTATCAAAGACGGAAAAACGCTCGTGAAGTGCGCCCCTGCTCCATATGACACATCCGACAATGCTCAGGTTTATTCTCTCAGCAAAAGCTTTTGCTCAACTGCGGCAGGCTTTGCCTTTGATGAAGGTCTTTGGAAGCCGGGTGACAGACTTGTTGACGTTTTTCCCGAAAGTGTGCCGGAGGTTATTTCTGAAAATCTTGCAAAGGTGACAATGGGCGATGTGCTTTCAATGTCATGCGGACATGAAAACTGTTCTATGTCCGTTTGCATAAACTCCCCCGACCCGATTAAAGCATTTATGGAAAAGGAATTCAAATTTGTCCCGGGCACTCATTTTGCCTATAACACCGGCGCAACCTTTATAATTGCCGCAATGGTTGAAAAGCTTACAGGCGAAAGTGTTATTGATTATCTTGACAGAAAGCTTTTTGTTCACCTGGGTGTGCGCCCCGGAAAGTGGCAGAGAGTGCCAAATGTTTCCATGTGCAAAACCACAGGCGGTATCTGCGAGGGCGGAGTTGGTCTTTATGTTTCGCTTGACTGCATTGAGGCTTTCGGACAGTTTATTCTTAACAAAGGTGTAGTAGATGGAAAACAGCTTCTCAGCCGTGAATGGATTGACCTTGCAACCTCAAAAATTTCCGATAACAGTTGCAACGGCACTAAAGACTGGTGCGCAGGATATGGCTATCAGTTCTGGAGAAATGCCCCTGAAGGTGACGGTATTTCCCACGGAGGATTCCGCGGCGACGGAGCTTTTGGTCAGCTCTGCATGGTGTTCCCCGAACACAACATGACAGTTTGCTGTCGTGCAAAGTGCGGCGATATGCAAAAGGAAGTAGACTACATTGTAGACTTTGCATTTTCTCTTAATGCTGATGCCAATGACGGAGAGGGTGTGTACGAGGATGCTATTCTTGATGCTGCTTTTGCACCCCAAAAAGCAATTATCAACGGTGAGTTTTCCGGTCTTGGTAAAACTTTCAGGCTCTGCGAAAATCATCAGCATTTTACAAATGTACGCTTTGAAAAGTCCGATGACGGCGTGATTTCCGTTGTTTTCTCGAACGGCGAACGTTTTATAACCATTCCTGCAACCGTAAATTCCTACACTTACAATTATTTTATGGTAGATGATTTTAAGCCAACACTTCTTGGTCTTGTCCCTGAAAGATACGAGGACGTTGAAGCATGGTCATGCCTTGGAGAAGTGTCCAAAAACACATTGAAAGTAAATGTTCGTTTTCGCAATTGCCCTCACAAAGGTGAGATTATCTGTACAATCGACAAAGATGACGGCATAAAGGTATTTCTTCATTTTGATGCAGCTAGATGGTCAGAAGAAAATGAAATCAGCTTGTTGACAGGCAAAATCTGAACTCGGAGAAGCAACGTGGACAATCTCATAATAAACAACATGAAAAACCTCATAAACATAGACGGAAAAGCTGACTTTTGTGCGGATTTTTCGTACATTTCGGGCAAAACCATTCTTGTTACAGGTGCAGGCGGCTCAATAGGAAGCGAGCTTTGTCTTAGGCTTTCAGAACTTTCCCCGAAACATCTGATCGTCCTTGATATTTGCGAGAATGGCATTTTTGAGCTTTGCGAAGGCTTCACTGAATCGAGATTTTCAGGGTTTTCAGCGGAAATCCTTTCCGTCACAGATAAGGTCGCCCTTGAACGTGTTTTTGAAAAGTACAAGCCAGACATTGTTTTTCATGCGGCGGCTCACAAGCATGTTCCGCTTATGGAATGCTGTCCATCAGAAGCGGTAAAAAACAATGTTTTCGGCACGCTCAACACAGCACAGCTTTCCATAAAATACGGTGCAGAAAAATTCTTTCTCATCTCAACCGACAAGGCAGTTGACCCCGTAAGCATAATGGGAGCAACAAAACGCATTTGCGAATGTGTTGTCGGAACGCTTTGCGGCAAAGAAACAGAAGCAACAAAAATGATAACCGTTCGGTTCGGCAACGTTATCGGTTCAAACGGTTCGGTAATCCCGCTTTTTGAACGTCAGATACGCTGTGGAAAAGCCGTAACTGTTACCCATCCCGATTGCACACGCTTTTTTATGTCAATTCCAAAGGCTGTTGAGTTTGTTATAAGCGCAGGTTCAATTGCAAAAGGCGGAGAAATCTTTGTTGCAGACATGGGAGAGCCTGTGAATGTTTTTGAGCTTGCAAAAGAGCTTATCCGTGAGCATGGTTTTGAGCCGGGAAAAGATATTAAGATAGATTTTGTGGGGTTGCGCCCGGGCGAAAAGCTCTGTGAAGAGTTGTTTTGTGCTGACGAAAAAGTGTCAGAAACAAAGCTTCATGGCATTTGGGTCTGCAATGACGGTTGCCTTTGCAGCGAAAAGTCACGGGAGCTTTCCGCAAATGTTCTTCAATTGCTTCCACAGCTTAAAAGGTCGTGTGAAGCGTGCGATGATGTGGATGTTGTCAACACATTGAAAAAGCTTTTTCCGGGACTCGAAAAATAGTTTTTCATTGCGGCAAAGAACAGCTGTGTCTTTGCCGCTTTGTTTTATGGTTGAAAAATGCTATTTTTGAGCGATTTGTCTCTTTACAATATTGCAATTTGCGTGTATAATAAAAGTGTAAATTCCAATTTATCCGAAAGGAAGAAAACCATGGACACAAATGCTTTTTCCAATCCCGAACGCATTTACAGAGGCACCGATTTCTGGATGCTCAATGACAGACTTTCCGACGAGGAAATTGTTTTCCAGCTCCGTGAAATGAAAGATAAAGGCGTTTTTTCATTTATTGCAAGGACGTATATCGGTCTTAAGTCCGATTATCCCGGCCCGGAATTCAAGAAAAAAATGCGCCTTATTATCGACACTTCAAAACAGCTTGGACTTAAAATCTTTCTGCAAGCAGGCTATATGCCGGAAGCCGTTCCCGATATTCCGGAAGAATATGCTATTCGATATATTTACCCTGTGAAAGATGGTGAAGAGATTCCCGACGGTGATGCTGTATTCTGCAATCACGGCGGCTACACTTACACCGAACACAACTCAAAGACCTTCTTGAATATGCTGAATAAAGAGGCGGTTAAATACTATCTTCTCAAGAGCTATGAGGAAATGTGGGAAGAATTTTCTGACGAATATGGCAAAACAATCCTGTCGGTATGGGTTGACGAACCAAGCTACAACGGAAGCTTTCTCCCCTGGACTCCCGATTTTGCTGATGCTTTTATAAAGAAATATGGTTTTGACATAAGAGAAAAAATATATCTTCTTTATGAGGACAGCAAAACCGAGGACTATAAGGCGGTTCGTTATATGTATCGCACAATGATACGCGATATGCTTGAATACGGTTATTTTGAGCAGGTGCAGAAATGGTGTCGCAATCACGATCTTCTTTTCAGCGGACATCTCATGATGGAAGACACCCTCACCTCACAAATTGCCCGTGCCGGTGCGATTATGCCATATTACAAATACTTTGATATTCCCGGAATTGACGTGCTTTGCGGAAACATGAACTGGCAGGATTCCCCTATTCATCCAAACGATACCACTGCCTATGCCCACAACCTTTATACAACCGCACTTCAATGTACTTCAGCTGCAGCGCAGGCAGGTCAAAAGCATATACTTGCCGAAATGTACGGTGTTGTCAGCGAAAACATGACTTTCCGCAATCAGCTCTATATGTTTGACGAATATGCGGCTCTCGGCATAAACCACAGAAGCGTACACGGAATTTTCTATTCCCTCGGCGGCAGGGGAAAACGTGCATATCCTCCCCATGTGAATTATTATCAGCCTTATTGGGAAAAGTATGGCAACGTGTACGACTATGTAGGGCGTGTGAGTGAATTTATCAGCCGAGGCGAAGCGGTTTCTGACATCCTTGTTGTTCACCCTCTTGAAACGGCTTTCATGCTGTACTCAGGCTCCAGCAGCAGAGGCTTCGGCAACACAAGCAAGGGTGCGGCAAATTATGACAGAAAGTTTTACCGTGTTGTGCACTCTCTTGTTTCGTCGCATCTTTCACCTCAATTCGGCGATTTTTCAACACTTGCGGGTGAAATGACAAGTGTTGGCAAGGGCGTTCTCAACGTAGGCAAAATGTGCTATAAGAAAGTGATTCTCCCGATGCTCGATGTGCTTTCTTCGGAAGTTTTTGAAAAGCTGTGTGCATTTGCACAAAACGGAGGAAAGCTCTATATTCTCGGAAACTATCCCACAAGGCTCGACGGAATTACCGATGACACCATTTGCAAAAAGCTTTCTTCACTGCCCGGTGTGGAGTTTATTGAAGACACCCCAACTCTCATTTCGCTTCTTTCAGAAAGCAAAAATTCTTTCAAGCTTGGCGGCGAAGGCTCACGCAATATTCTTGTCAACCACAGGAAAGATGCTGACGGCGAAAACTTTTTCCTTGACAATATTGACTGTGTAAAGGCGGCAAACGTCAGCCTTTGCGTCGAAGGTCTGCGCACGGCAAAGCTTTGCAATGCTTTTGACGGAACAGTGTCAACATATCCGGTAAGCTATGATGCAAAAAAGAATGAAACAACAGTTTTTCTTGAAATCCCCTGCGGCGACAGTGCGCTTGTTGCTCTCGACTATGTTTCAAGCGACAGCAAACCCCGCATTGCGACTCCCGATGACGTTCCTTTTTCAATTGACATCAATCGTGGAAGCTTTGTGCTGACACCTCACAAAGATAATGTTCTTCTTCTTGAAAACTGCCTCTACAAAACGGCGCTGATGGATGCTTATTCCCCCTCTCCCCTGCCCATAATGGCGGTTCATCATCTTCTCACCTCCGCAGACTATCACGGAGAACTCTCCCTTAAATACACCATTGTTTCAAAAGACAAGCTTGATAATCTCACGCTTTCTCTCGAAAAGCCCGAAAACTGCACAATTATTCTCAACGGCAAAGTTCAGCCAAACAATTCTGAGGGGTATTTCTGCGCAAAGCAGTTTGAATGTGTGAAGCTTACAGATGGTCTTGAAAAAGGCATCAACACTCTTGAAATCAAGAGCAATTTTGTTCCTTTGAGCAAGGCAACAAGCTCTATCAACTCCTTGTTTGAAACACAGCTTGGTTGCGAGCTTGAGCCAATGTATTTGCTTGGCAACTTCTATGTCAACACAACTCCCAAGGCTTCGCACAATGGTTGCATAACTTGTGAAAACCTTTTCACGCTTTCCGCAATGCCCGAAACCGTTTACTCCGACAGCGAGCTTACGCTCAACGGCTTCCCATTCTACATGGGCAAAATGACCATGACAAAAACCTTTGAGCTTTCAGAAAGTCAGCTTGCAAGTATTATTTCTCCCTTTGCAAAGCTGAGGATTGGCGTTATCAATGCGGCTGTCTGCGAAGTAAGGCTCAACGGCAAGGTGCTTGGCGACCTCAACCGTCCGGGTGAACTCGATGTTGACGTTGAGGGCTGCCTTGAAATCGGCGAAAACAAGCTTGAAATAATTCTTTTCAACACACTTCGCAACATTGTTGGTCCTTTCCACAGACCCCGTGGAGAAATCGGAAACCTTTTTGGCGGCGGATATACAAACCCCAACGCTGCATGGCTCAGCATAGACACAACAAATCCGGGTTGGGAGAAATGTCTTGAAGACCATTATCCGGGTTGGACAAACGACTACAATCTTGCTCCATATGGTGCAAGCGGAATTTCGCTTAAATTCCGTGGGTAATAACGGAGGTCATCATGAGAATCTCCCCCTGCACTCCAAAAGAAATTTATCCCTGTTTGAAGCGTGATTTTCACGACAGCGCAGTAAAGCCCCTTGAGATTTTTGAGAGGCTTTGCAGCGAGGGGTACTATCACATTTACCGTTTCTTTGATGGCGAAAGCTTTATCGGCTACACCTGTCTTGCGGGCGACAAGGATGACAAGCTTCGGCTTATGGATTATTTTGCGGTAAATCCCGAGCTCCGTTCAAAGGGATACGGATCAAAAATGCTTGAACTTTTATGCGAATATGCGCAAGAGCAAGGATTTGGAATAGTTTGCGAATCGGAAAATCCCGATTTTTCCATTGACAAAAACGATGACATTATCCGCAAAAGAAGGCTTAAGTTTTACATAGAGTGTGGCGCAAAAATCACCGGTGTTACAAGCCGTGTGGGAACGGACAATTATCTTGTTCTACTGGTGTGTGGCAACTTTGCTGACAATGATATTTCATGTTTTATGAGCACACTTTACGACCGTTTTTTTGGTGAACAAGCAAAAACGAAGGTGACGATTGCCGTTACAAAATAAAAGCCAAAAATACCAAAGGTCTGCATCGAGATTTAAACTCTGATGCAGACCTTTTTTAGTTTCATTTACTTTTTTCGTGCAACAACACGGTTGATTGTGTATCCTCTTGCCGAGAATGTGTTTTCATATTCGGTGTGAATATTGTCAGCCTCGTATGGAGAATTATGCAGGTCAAAGGTTATATCCGACAGTTTTAAACCAAACTCCGTCATTTCTTCAAGGGAGAAATCAAAAAGCGGACGATTATCGGTTTTGAAGAAGAGTGCGCCATTATCGGAAAGAATCTTATTGTAAACAGCAAGGAAATTGCGATGAGTAAGCCTTCTCTTGGCGTGTCCCTTTTTAGGCCATGGATCAGAGAAATTAAGATAAATCTCATCAAGCTCTCCCTCAGCAAAGGCTTCGGTCAGAGTGCTTGCATCACCGTTTACAAACACAACGTTTGAAAGCTCCGCCGCCTTTGCCTTTTCCATTGCAAGAAGCACAACGTCGGGAACTTTTTCAACCGCCACAAAGAAACATTCGGGATGACGCTTTGCCATTTCACACACGAATGTGCCTTTTCCGCAACCGATTTCAAGGCAAAGCTTTATGTCTTGCGCTGTTTCGGCATCAACCTCAAAGCTTTCCTGTGCAAGTGTTCTCCATTTTCCAAGATGCTCCGACGGCTCTCTTATCCAAATATCATCGCACGCCTGCATTCTTTCGGCACCGTGCTTTTTCTTTCTCATTCTCATGGGTTTGTGTCCTTTCTGCTTGTGGGGGGATTACGCCGGATTCTCTTTCACGAACTTCCGGAAAAATTTATATTAGAAAAGTCCGCTGATTTTTCCGAACTCGTCAACATCAATTCTTTCTGCTGCAGGAACCTTGGGAAGACCGGGCATTGTCATGATGTCGCCGGTGAGGGCAACGATGAAACCTGCGCCTGCGGAAACCTTGACGTTGCGCACTGTGACGGTAAATCCTTCGGGTGCACCGAATTTTGTTGCATCATCTGAGAACGAATACTGTGTCTTTGCCATACAAACAGGCATATTGCTGAATCCGAGTGCTGCAAGCTCTGCAATTTGCTTCTTAGCTGCAGGTGCAAATGCAACACCGGCACCTCTGTAAATCTTCTTAACGATTGCCTCAATTTTTTCCTCAATTGAAATATCATCGGGATAGCTGAATTCAAAGCCTGTGCTGTCACCTGTTTCGCAAAGCTTTACAATTTCATTTGCGAGTGCAACACCGCCTTCGCCACCCTTGCCCCAAACTTCTGAAAGAACAGCATTTACACCAAGCTCACGGCACTTATCCTCAACAAGCTTGAGTTCCGCTTCTGTATCTGTGGGGAATCTGTTAATTGCAACAACGCAAGGAAGTTTATAAACGTCAACGATGTTTGAAACGTGTCTGAGGAGATTGGGAAGACCTGCTTCAAGAGCTGCGAGGTTTTCTTCTCCAAGCTCTGTCTTCGCAACGCCACCATGCATCTTGAGTGCACGAACGGTTGCAACGACAACAACGGCATTTGGGCGAAGTCCTGCAAAACGGCACTTGATGTCAAGGAACTTCTGTGCGCCAAGATCTGCGCCAAAGCCTGCCTCGGTTATAGCATAATCGCCAAGCTTGAGAGCCATTCTTGTTGCGATTACAGAGTTACAGCCATGAGCAATGTTTGCAAAAGGTCCGCCGTGAACAAAAGCGGGTGTGCCTTCAAGTGTCTGAACAAGGTTGGGTTTGAGGGCATCCTTGAGAAGTGCAGCCATTGCGCCCTGCGCTTTGAGGTCACCGGCTGTAACGGGCTTACCCTCAAAGTTATATGCAACAATAATCTTTGAAAGTCTCTCTTTGAGGTCGGTAATGGAGGAAGAAAGGCAGAAGATTGCCATTATTTCGGAAGCAACTGTAATGTCGAATCCGTCCTCACGGGGAACACCGTTCACCTTGCCGCCAAGTCCGTCAACAACGTTTCTGAGCTGGCGGTCGTTCATGTCAACGCATCTTTTCCATGTTATTCTTCTTGTGTCAATTCCGAGAGCGTTGCCCTGGTGAATATGATTATCAAGCATTGCGGCAAGAAGATTGTTTGCGGCACCGATTGCGTGGAAATCGCCGGTGAAGTGGAGGTTTATATCCTCCATGGGAACGACCTGAGCATATCCGCCGCCTGCCGCACCGCCTTTGATGCCAAATACAGGTCCAAGTGAGGGCTCACGAAGCGCAACAACGCAGTTCTTGCCGATTTTTCTGAGTCCGTCAGCAAGTCCGATTGTTGTTGTCGTCTTTCCCTCGCCGGCGGGAGTGGGAGTAATTGCGGTAACAAGCACAAGCTTTCCGTCCTTTGCGGAGCACTCATTAAGGAGATTGTAGTCAACCTTCGCCTTATAGTTACCGTATTGTTCAAGATATTTTGCATCAACACCTGCGGTCTTTGCAATTTCTGTTATGGGAAGCATTTTTGCTTCCTGTGCAATTTCAATGTCGCTCTTAAAAGCCATGATATTCTTCCTTTCCGGGTTAAACCCATGTTGCATTATATACATTTAAATTTTTCCAAAGCACTTACAAATTCTTTTGCATCTGCGATGACACCAACATCTGCATAATCAAAAATTCTTGCGGATTTGTCGGTGTTTATTGCCACAATGCATCCTGCCTGCTCAATGGCACAGGTGTGCTGAACGGCTCCTGAAACTCCTGCGCAAATATAAACTTTCGGGCATACGCTTCTTCCTGTAAGTCCAATCTGATATTCATACGGCAATGACAGCTTATCAACAAGAGCTCTCGTTGCTCCGAAACCAAAGCCGTTTTCAGATGCCGCCATATGAAGCTGTTCGTACGCCTCAGCTGCACCGAGACCTGCGGCGACAATAATATCCTCGGTGTTCTTATCAGAACTTCTCACCGTTGCCATTTGCGGCATGGTTTTACATTCAATTTTTGCCATGATACTGCCGGAGAAAGCGGGGCGGTACATATACAGTTTTTTACCGTCGGTTTCAAGCGCAGTGCAATCTGCGCAAAGACCCGTTGAAAGCAGATACGCCATCTGCGGTGCATTTCTTCTTCCGAGGAAATCGCCGCTCCAAAGAATAACCTCCGGCTTTTCATCTTTTGCAAGCTGTGCGATTTGCACAGGGCTCAACTTTTCGTCAATAATTCTTATTTCTTCGGCAATTGTTTTTGCCTTTTCGACGGGCGAATTTCCAACGCACCACACAAGCGGTAGTTTGGGCGAATCCATGTCCGTCACGACGGGAGAAACTCTTTCCTTTGAAGCCTGTTCACGGACAAACTCAAGTGCCTGTGAAAGCGTCATAAAGCTACATTTTCTTTTTCCAAGGGAGGATTCAAAGGTTTTGAGCACCTTTGTAGGCGATGCACGAAGACCGCATTTTTGCGCTTCGGCGCCTATATCGGCACAATTCCATGTTTCAATAGGGGCAGGTTTTGAGCCGAGCCTTGGGAAACGCAGGGTGTTTATACGTTCAATCGTAAGAAGACAGGGCAAAGTCTGTGTTTCCTCGCCGAATCTTGTTGTGCAGTTGATGGTCGTTATTACGCCATCATTTCTGTCTATATCAAATTTCAGAACATTGGTTATAAGATTATATCCGAGAGCTGTTGCAAGTTCAGGGCCTACCTGCGCCGTGTCGCCGTCGATGCTCTGCCGTCCGCAGAAAATCATGTCCGGCAAAGGAGAAAGATGCTTCATGGCAAGGGAAAGCGCATAAGCTGTCACAAGTGTGTCCGAGCCAGCAAGAAGCGGATCGGTAACAAGAACACATTTCTTCACGCCAAGTCTTGAAATGCGGGCAAGCATATCCGCCGCACTCGCAGGTCCCATACAAACAGCCGTAACTTCAGCATTTTCCACGCTTAACGCCGCTTCAAGCGCACAAGCATCGAAGGGATTTATATCTTTGTCAACAGTCTGTTTAACGCAGACCGCAATATTCAGTTTTTCCATTTCATCACGCCTTTTTTACTGCGGCAAGAGCCACAATATATCCGCTGTAATCTTCAATCAATCGGGTTTCAATACGCTCGGGCACATTTATAGAATCTGTTTTTGTGATTGCCGCAAGTCCCTCTCCCGAAAGCTTCACAAGAGCCTCTTTTAACACCCACATTTCCAAGAACTTCGTGTCTCTTTGTTCGCCTGTGTAATTCTGAAGTTCTTCCTTCTCAGTGGGAGTGAAAAACCTTGAAGCAAGCGCACTGACATCTCTCACCTTTCTTGCAAGGCTTTCGCAATCGAGTCCGATTTCCCTGTCTGCAACGGCAACAAGAAGTATTCTGCCTGCATGAGTGACACTCACATGAACGCCTCGTCTGCCCTCAACATAGGGTTTTCCGAGGGATGTACGTTTTACAAAAAGAGGAGAGGTTTCGGTTACCCCATTTTGCTCGCAATATTTTGCAACAGATTCCTTGATAAAATTATCGGTGTCATTTCTGCTATGTGATTCGCTATATGGATAATCGTATATTTTTATCATGCAGTTATCCGTCCTTTGAAATTTCAATGGGTACACTCCAAGGGGAGATTTACGCATTGTCCTCTCCCCTTGTTTTTTGTTATGTTTTATTGTTCGGAATCGGCGGTTTCAGAAGATACTTCGGAAGATGTTTCAACTGTGGTCTGTTCGCCCTCTGTCGTTTCTGCATCTTTGGCTTCATCATTCTCTTCCTTTGATTCCTTAATTGCAGCAAAACCTGTGATCTTCATGTCATCTGCAAGTCGCATAACAATAACGCCACCTGTGCTTCTGCTGTTATACACAGGGATTTCAGCAACTCTTGTTCTGATTATTGTGCCGGTGTTTGTAATGAGCATGATGTCTTCATCCTCATTCACCGCCGCAATTCCTACAAGGCTTCCTGTCTTATCCCAGAGTTTATGGCAAATTACGCCCTTACCGCCTCGGTTATGCTTGGGGAATGCACTGCAATCCGCACGCTTTCCGAAGCCGTTTTCTGTGAGTGTAATAATCTTTCTGTTATCTTCAGGAGTGATTGCAACTGCGCCGACAACAAAGTCGTCGTCAGCAAGCTCGATCGCCTTGACACCTCTTGCGGTTCTTCCGAGGCTTCTTGCACCCTCCTCGCCGAATCTCGCCGCCTGACCATTGTGTGTTGCAACAAGAATGTCGCAATCTCCGGCTGTTTTAAGGACATACAAAAGCTCGTCGCCCTCATCGAGATTGATAGCAATGAGACCTGTCTTTCTGAATCTTGAATAAAGTTCGATACCGGTACGCTTGATAACGCCGTTTTTGGTTATCATTGTGAGGTATTCGCCCGCATCAAACTTATCGACAGAAATTGTTGCCGTGACCTTTTCGCCACTTTCAAGAGCAAGGACATTGACAAGGTTTGTTCCCTTTGAGGTTCTTCCTGCTTCGGGAATCTCATAGCATTTCTTAACAAACACCTTGCCGTTGTTGGTAAACATCATGACATAGCTATGGGAATTTGCGACAAGGACATCCTCAACAAAGTCTTCTTCCTTTGTCTGCATACCGATAATTCCCTTTCCGCCACGACGCTGTGCGGAATATGTGTCGGCAGGAAGTCTCTTGATATATCCGGTGTGGCTGATTGTAACAACGCAGTCATGGCGTTCAATGAGATCCTCAAGAACGATGTCGTCCTCGGAGGCTTCGATTCCGGTAAGTCTTTCATCACCGAATTTTTTCTTGATTTCGGAAAGTTCTTCCTTAATAATTCCATGGAGAGCCTGTTCATCTGCAAGCGTTTCCTTGAGTTCTTTAATCTTTGCGATAAGAGCAGCTCTTTCTTCGAGAAGCTTATCAATTTCAAGTCCGGAAAGACGACCAAGAGGCATCTGCACGATTTCCTGGCTCTGGATTTCGGTAAGCTCAAAGCGTTCTATAAGTCTTTCTCTTGCTTCGGGAATTGACTTGGAAGCTCTGATTATCGAAATAACTTCATCAATATTATCAATGGCAATCTTCAAGCCTTCGATGATATGCGCACGCTTTTCCGCCTTATCAAGCTCAAAGCGGAGTCTGCGGCAAAGCACGTCCATCTGATGCTGGAGATAGTATTCAAGCATTTGCTTAAGGTTGAGAACCTTAGGCTCGCCGCCGATAAGGGCAAGCATATTTACAGCGAAGGTGTCCTGAAGCTGTGTATATTTATAGAGCTGATTGAGGATAACCTGCGCATTTGCGTCACGTCGCACGTCGATGACAATCCTCATGCCCTTTTTACGGTCGGATTCATCTCTTACGTCGGTTATACCCTCAACACGCTTCTGGTTTACGAGGTCTGCAATGGATTTTACAAGCAGGCTCTTATTTACCTGGTAAGGAATCTCGGTTACAATAATTGCCTGTTTGCCGTTCTTTCCCTCAATGATTTCAGCCTTGGAGCGCACAAGAACTCTGCCTCTGCCGGTGGTGTAAGCTTCATGGATACCGGAGGTGCCGTGAATTGTGGCTTTTGTGGGGAAGTCGGGTCCCTTTATGAAGTTCATAAGGTCGGGAATGGTGCAATCGGGGTTATCAAGAAGATGGAAAGCGCCATCAATAACCTCGCAGAGATTATGAGGGGGAATATTTGT
>JAZQKV010000068.1:0-10304 GCA_045542335.1 Eubacteriales bacterium | reverse complement strand
CCAAGGGGTATATAATGGTATGGGGATCATAATGTGTGTTATTACTACGCAAAAAGGAGCGGACAAAAATGGGAAAGTGTGAGAATTGCAGCGGAAAGACAAAAAAGAGAAGTCCGGAAGAATACAAAAAGCTCTTGAATCGTCTCAATCGCATCGAGGGGCAGATAAGAGGTATAAAAGGCATGGTGGAAAATGATGCGTACTGTCCTGACATTCTTATACAGGTTGCGGCGGCGAATGCGGCACTTGATGCCTTTAACAAGGAGCTACTTTCAAGCCACATAAAGAGCTGTGTTGCAGAGGGTATCAAAAGTGGCGATGAAAACAAAAGTGCAGAGGTTATTGACGAGCTTATCTCAACGCTCGGAAAGCTTATGAAATAAAGGTCAAAAGGAGATAAAAATGAGACAGTTTAACGTAACGGGCATGAGCTGTGCGGCGTGCAGTGCAAGAGTTGAAAAAGCGGTAAGTGCGCTGGAGGGTGTAAGCTTGTGTTCGGTGAATCTGCTGACAAACTCAATGGGAGTTGAGGGAACAGCATCTGACAAAGAAATTATAGATGCAGTTGTGGCGGCAGGATATGGCGCAAGCGTAAAAGGCAAAAACACTTCCGACTCTTCGGAAAGCTCTTTTGCAGGCGAAGATGAACTCGCAGACAAGGAAACTCCGAAAATGAAAAGACGTCTTGTTGCTTCCATCGGATTTCTTGCAGTACTCATGTACTTTTCAATGGGTCACTCAATGTGGGGTTTTCCTGTTCCGCAGTTTTTTGAAAACAATCCTATGGCGCAGGGACTTTTGCAGCTTCTTCTTTGTGCATCGGTTATGGTTATAAACCAAAAGTTTTTCACAAACGGCTTCAGGGGACTTATCAAAGGTGCGCCCAACATGGATACTCTTGTTGCAATGGGTTCGGCGGCGGCGTTTGTTTACAGCACAGCATGCCTTTTTGCCATGACGAGACACCTTTCTGTCGGCGATGTTGAAAGCTCGGGACACTTTTTACACGAGCTTTATTTTGAAGCCTCCGCAATGATTCTTGCACTTATAACTGTTGGAAAAATGCTTGAGGCACGCTCAAAGGGCAAAACCACAGATGCTCTCAAAAGTCTTATGAAGCTTGCGCCAAAAAACGCAACAGTCATAAGAAACGGAAAACAGGTTGAAATACCTGTTTCAGAGGTTGCAAAGGAAGACATTTTTGTTGTAAAGCCCGGCGAGAGCATACCTGTTGACGGCGAGGTTATCGAAGGACACAGCGCTGTAAATGAATCGACTCTCACAGGTGAAAGCATACCTGTTGACAAAGCGGTGGGAGATATGGTGAGTGCAGCAACGGTCAACACATCGGGTTTTCTCAGATGCAGGGCAACCCGTGTGGGTGAGGACACAACACTTTCGCAGATAATAAAAATGGTCAGCGATGCGGCGGCGACAAAAGCTCCGATAGCAAAAATTGCTGACAGGGTTTCGGGTGTTTTTGTACCGGTTGTTATTTCAATTGCGGTTGTGACAACGGCGGTGTGGCTTATGCTTGACAAGGAGATCGGATTTGCGCTTGCAAGGGGAATTTCGGTGCTTGTCATAAGCTGTCCGTGTGCGCTTGGACTTGCAACTCCCGTTGCGATAATGGTGGGAAGCGGTGTCGGCGCAAAGCACGGCATACTCTTTAAAACTGCGGCATGTCTTGAACAGGCAGGAAAGGTGACGACGGTTGTTCTTGACAAAACAGGAACAATTACAAAGGGCGAGCCAAGGGTGACAGACGTTATTGCCTCCGACGGCATCACGCAAGATGAGCTTCTTTGTGCAGCCTTCTCACTTGAGCAAAAGAGCGAGCACCCACTCGCAAAGGCAATTGTCGCAGAGGCACAAAGCAGAAGTCTTTCGCTTTCCCACACTGACGATTTTGAAATTATCCCCGGAAACGGACTTCGGGCGAAGCTTTCGGGAAAAGAGCTTGTTGGCGGAAACGCTTCATATATCGGCAAATATGCTGTTATCCCCTCTCAAGCCTCCGACACCGCTGCAAGTCTTTCCGGTCAAGGCAAAACTCCACTTTACTTTGCGCTTGACGGAAAATTTCTCGGAATAATTGCCGTTGCAGACGTTATAAAGGAGGACAGCGCAAAGGCTGTGAGTCAGCTGAAAAGCATGGGAATAAAGGTTGTCATGCTGACAGGCGACAACCAAAAGACTGCAGAGGCAATCGGAAAGCAATCGGGCGTTGACGAGATTATTGCAGGAGTTCTTCCCGACGGAAAGGAGCGTGAAATACGACGCTTCAAAAAGGACGGAGCCGTTGCAATGGTTGGGGACGGAATCAACGATGCCCCTGCCCTGACGCTTGCCGACACCGGAATTGCCATTGGAGCAGGTTCTGATGTTGCTGTTGATGCGGCAGATATTGTCCTTGTAAGAAGCAGTCTTTCGGACGTTCCTGCGGCAATAAGGCTCAGCCGTTCGGTGCTTACGGCAATAAAGCAGAATCTTTTCTGGGCATTTATTTACAACATTATCGGAATCCCCCTTGCCGCAGGTGTTTTTATTGGCATCACAGGTTGGGAAATGAATCCGATGTTTGGGGCGGCGGCAATGAGCCTTTCAAGCTTTTGCGTTGTCACAAATGCATTGAGGCTTAATTTTACAAACATTTACAGTCAAAAGCATGACAAAAAATCCCATAAAAAATCAAAATATAAGGAGGAACAGAAAATGGAAAAGATTATGAAAGTTGAAGGAATGATGTGTCCCCATTGCGAGGCACACGTCAAAAAAGCTCTTGAGGAGCTTGCCGAGGTGAAAGAAGCAGTTCCAAGCCACAAGGAGGGAACTGTTGTCATCACCCTTGAAAAAGATATTGCGGACGAAGTTCTCAAAAAAGTGATTGAAGCTCAGGGCTACAAGGTGCTTTAATCGCCAAGCAGGTAAAAAAGAGCCGCAGGCGTGGATTTTCTCCATGTCTGCGGTTTTTTTATTCAAATATATTCATGGGGACACTTTCTGCCATTCTGCGATACCCCTCAAGGCTTGGATGTAGGCTGTCTCCGCTGTTACATTCGGGGGCAAAGGCACGGGGATTCTGTGCGTCCCTCACCGCCGCTTCAAAGTCAATTATGCCATCCGAAAGTTTTTGTGAACGAATCCATTCGTTTGCGGCAATTCTTATGTCGTCACGGGGAATGTCGTAGGTTCGCCAACCCTCAATCGGAAGAATTGTGCCAAGATATGTGCGAAGTCCATACTTTTTCGCCGTGGAAACATACCACGAAAGTCCCTCTGCAAGCTTTTCGGGCGTGGGCATATTGCTCATGGGGCGCATTGGGTTAATACCGTCGGGGTGGATAATGTCATTTATTCCATGAAGAATTATAACACCCTCAACGCCGTCGTGCAAGACCTCTCGCTCAAAGCGTGTCTTTCCGTCCTCGCCGTAATGGTAATACGAAAGTGCGGGATATGAGCCGAAAATCCGGCTTCCGCTGACGGCTCGACGGACGATGGCTCTGTTTCCAAGACCGTTTTCAATGAGCTTATGTGCAAGAATATCCACCCACTCCTGGGATGTTATGGAGTCGCCGTAAGCGGCTATGGAAAAACTGTCGGGTGTGGTGAGAAAATCAACGCTCCAGAGAAAATTATATGCGGCGCTGTATGAGCTGTTATAAATATCAAAAGCCTCATCTCTTGTGCAATCACCCGGTGCAAAACGGCGCACCATATATTTATTCGCATAGGTAAAGCCCGTGTTCATCTGTGTGAACTTTCCGAAATACATACTCACCGCAAGGCTCTCCCCTGCCGAAATTTCAAAGGGTATTTCGTCGCTCTCGATATCTCCGTGTGGCGGCATTACTCCGGCAAGGCTTCCACCAAAAGTGACATCTGTAACGGTTTCGGGAACAATACCGCTTTTTCCGTCGGAAGATTTTGCAACAGTGACATGGGTAAGCTCGCAAGGCTCATCGCCAAAGCGGTTGGTAAATTTCAGTCGCACCGCCCCTGCATCAAGGCTGTTTATGAGAACGTATCTGACGGTTATGTCCTTAGTCCACTGTGCCTCGGTAAGCGGAGGATGTGCAACTCCAAGTCCCCAACCGTTTACCCATTTTGTAAATTTCATACTGTTATCCATATTAAAACTCAACTGTTTCGTAAGCCTGAAGCTTTTCGATAATATAGGTCTTTTTTTCTGCCTCGGCAACTCTGCCGTCGTAAATCATTTTGAGCATATTTGTTACAAGCTCGTTGTGTGCCTCGCAACCAAAGACATTTTTAATGCCCTTTATGCACTCCTTATCGCCCTCACGGAGCATTGAAGCATCATACTTTTCAAGTGCGTTGATATAATGCTCCTGCGTCATACACCAGATGTCGAAAAGCTCGTCAAGCTTATCGGGGTCTGAAATGGGGGCAGCAATAAGCGCAAGGTATTCTTCAAACCTTGCAAGTTCTTCACCCTTCATCATATAAATGCCGTCAAAATCAAAGCTGTATGGGTGAATTTCAAGACTTACGCTGTCATTCTTTATATCAAGCGTACTCATATAGCCATACGACCAGGTTTTTCTGTCATTAAGTCTTGTTGCAGGGAAAAAGAAATTTCCCATGCTGTAAACAATGGGTTTGCCGTTATACATCTCATAACCCTGAGGGCAATGAGTGTGCATGGCGATAACGGCTTCTGCGCCGATGTCGATAAAGTGTCTGTAAAGCTCTGCTTTCATGGGAGACGGAAAAGGATTTCTCTCGTTTCCACCGTGAAAATAAACAACCGGCTTTGAGCCTTTTTTGCGAGCATCAAAAATGCCATGTGCCACTCTGCCGAGCATAAAGCCTGCAGTTCCGGACTCATTTCTCTTGGCAATTCCGAACTCATTTTCGCAGACTGCGATTATCGAAACATTCACGCCGTCCTTTGAAATTTCGGCAGGGGCATATGCTTCATCGAGATTCTTTCCTGCACCGATTGCGATATATCCTTCCTTTTCAAGCAGGGATTTTGTATAAAGCATGGGTGCTTCGCCATAGTCCTTGGCATGGTTATTTGCAAGTCCGACAATTGTTGGGTTAAGCGCTTTGACATACTCCATATACCCGTCATCGGAGATAAGATTAGGACCGCTTTTGATGATGGGCTCGCCTGTTGCCTTATCGCCGAAAATATTCTCAAGATTTACCATTCTGAAATCCGATTTTGCCATGATTTCAGCAGGTTCTTTCATTATCTTCCTTGCGTTTTCCGCAGAGGGCGCTGTTTCAATATAATTGAATGACATATCAGATGCAAATGTGATTTTCATTCTTTCATTTCCTTTCGCTTACACATACCGGCAAGACCTGCCATTTATGTTTCAGTATATCATGTTTCGGCGTACTTATAAAGGGGTTATTGGGACGGATTTGTAAATTTTGTTAAAGAATAACTCCTCCCTTTCAGACACAAAAAGTCCTGCCGTATGTTTGCACACGGCAGGGTTAAGTTTTTAAAAAACTTTCTTATTCAGTTTCAAAACTCTCACTTGACTTGCGCCATTGAGCAGGAGGAATTCCAACGCCTTTCTTAAAGCTTTTGCTGAAATGGTAGACATCGGAATATCCGAGAAGATTGCCGATTTCGGCGACTGTATATTTTTCCTGCGACAAAAGCTCTCTTGCACGACGAAGCTTTAGCTGTGTTACATATTCCTTTGGAGAAAGTCCGAATTTGTCGGTGAAAAGTCTCACAAAGTATGCGGGATTTATTCCGCTGATTGCGGCAAGGGCTTCAATGCGGAAATCCTGCTCGGTATAGTGGGCGTGAAGATACTCGGTCGCCGGGCGGATTTTTTCGTATTTGTCGGGATGAATGAATTTTTCTTCAAGGCGAGCCGCTGTTGACATAACATTATAGGTCAGAGCAAGACAGGCGGCTTTACAGGCTGTCTTTTTGTTTTTCCATTCATTCTCCGCCTTAAGGAACATTGCTTCAACTGCGTTGTTCTTCCCCATGGGGATAACAAATGGAGGAATGTCAACCTCTGTGGCAAGCTCAAAATCAAGCGTTATAACCGAACTTTCATCTCCGTCAAGCGTTATTTTGTACCGACGACCTTTGGGAAGATATGCAATTGTTCCGGGAGAGGCATTGATGGTGCAATCGTGGAAGCGGTAGTTCTCCGTGCCTTTGAAAGTATAAATAAGACCGTGATGAAGTCGTCCCTTGTTTGTCATTGGATAATACTTTGCCAACGCATCATATTTTATTGCGGAACAAAATTCGGAAATTGACAAATTTGCAAGCTCTGCTATTTTTCTCACTTTCACCACTCCTTTGTGTATATTATAGCATCTTGGGGAGTTTTTTTCAAGTACCTTAACAAAAAAATATGCAATAAAAATACAAAAACAAGCAATTTTACATTTTCTTTCGGAGAATATGTGATATAATGACATCAGAAACACTCATGTGGAGGTGTCTGAAAATGTTTAACAATCTTGATATTCAGCGTGATATGGACCACCTTGACAAGTTCCACGTTCACAACTTTTCCGACGGACTTTATAAAATCCCTGACGTACAAGCCGAACTCACAAAAATATGCGACAAAATGGAAGCCGGAGGTTATTCTCACCCATTTATTGCCGCAGAATGTGCCGCTTTTGCACTCGAAAAGGTTGCAATTGATGTGAACCCCATTGACCCATTCGGAGTTTTTATCGGAGGCTGTCAGCCCGACAGGACAGAGTGGCCTTACAGAACTCTCGACGGAATTGCACGCAGATGGCATCAGGAGCTTTACGACCGCTATCCCGCCCCGGGTCATGAGATAAATGAGCTCAAAACAGCCATGTCAAATGCAGGCGCGCTTTGGTCTTATCCCGATTTTGCACATTCAAAGCCAAACTGGGTTGACATTCTTGCGCTTGGTTTTACGGGACTGCTTGAAAGAGTGAAGGTCTACCGTGACAAGAAAATTGCAGAAAACAACGGCGTATATTCCGAGGAACACAGGGCATTTTATGAGCCTGTAATCCGTGTTTACACCTCAATTCTCATTCTTATGGAAAGATGGGAACAGCTTGCAAAGGAGCGTGACAACGGCTCCGACGTTTGCAAAAACCTCATTGTCGCACTTGGAAACATAAAGGCACAACCGCCGCAGAATCTTTACGAGGTGATGCTTCTCTCCTATATTTACCACCTCATTCAGGAGCATGTAACAGGTGTTCAGACACGAACCCTCGGTGTTACGGACAAGCTTTGGCGTCCCTATTACGAAAAGGATCTTGCAGACGGTCTTTACACAAGAGATGAGCTTAAAGAGCTTCTCAAGTATTTCTATGTGTCCTTTAACTTCCAGCAGCATCCTCACGCCCAGCCTTTGCACATCGGCGGCGAAACAAAAGACGGGAAAACCCTCATCAACGACCTTTCATATCTGCTTCTTGAAGCATACGAGGAAATAAACATAATCAGTCCTAAAATTCAGATTGCAGTTTCGCCCTCTACTCCTGACAAGTTCATCGAAAAATGTTGCAGAATGATTCGTGAAGGTCACACATCAATTGTATTTTGCAACGAAGTTGTTGGCAGAGAGGCTGTGAGGGCATTTACAGACAACGAGGACGATCTTTACAATCTATCGCTTTCAGGTTGTTACAACTTCTCGCTTCTTGAAAATGTGCAATGTGAATCAGCCGGCACGACCTACACAAAGGGCATTGAGCTTGCATTAAACGGTGGAATTGACCCTACAAGCGGGCTTGCAATCGGTGTGACAACAAAACCTGCCGAAGAAATCAAAACCTTTGACGAATTTCTTGAGATATATTTCAAGCAACACTATCATCTCATTGAGTGCATGATGAAGGTATCCGACTTTTTCGACAGCCACATGAGCGAAATTCTCCCCTGCTGTATGTACAATGCAAACTTTGTACATACCCTTGAAACAGCAAAGGACATTTACAAAGACGGTTCAAAGTATCACAACTCGGTCATGACGGTTTCCTGTCTTGCTTCGGCATCCGACTCTCTTTATGCAATAAAGAAATATGTTTATGACAGGGGTGAAATCAGTCTTGGTGCGCTTCGTGACACTCTCAAAAACAATTGGGAAGGCAACGAGGCACTTCGCACGAGGATTCTGAATGACCCGGAAAAGTACGGAAACAATCTGGAGGGTCCCGACTCACTTGCCAAACTTCTCATGGACTCCACCGCCGACTTTATAGTTTCCCACAAAACGCCTCTTGGTGTACCCTATGCGGCAGACGGAGAGGGAATCGACCACGGCATACGTTTTGGCAAGCAGGCAGGCGCAATGCCCAACGGCAGGCTTGCCGGAGAACAGTTTTCAAAAAATCTGATGCCTGTATTTGGTTGTGACAAGAACGGAGTTACGGCGTACATCAACTCAGTTACAAAGATTGATGCGACAAAATGGCCAAACGGAGCGCCCATTGACTTTATGCTTCATCCGACGGTTGCACAGGGTGAGGAAGGTTTGAAGATTATGCAGGCGCTTGTACGCACAACCTTTGCCAAGGGCGGCTCTGCAATTCAGGGCAACATTACAGACGCAAAGATTCTGCGCAAGGCGCAAGAGGATCCGGACAGCTACAAGGGTTTGCAGGTGCGTCTTTGCGGTTGGAGCCAATATTTCAACCGTCTGAGCAAGGATGCGCAGGACATGATGATTATGCAGGCAGAATCTGTGAGATAACTTATTAATACAAAACAAGACGCATTTCCTTTATCGGAGATGCGTCTTTTATAATGTGCATTATGCCGGAAATAAAGAATCCCCTATTGTTACAAAACAATTGGGGATTCCGGCATATTTTAAGATTCGAGCTGTTTTCCGAGAAAGACTGCCGCTGTCTGAATGAGTTTGACCTCAACGTCATCGGGGAAGGTTGCTGCGCCCTCGGGCAAGATTGACATAACTGAACCGATAATATCGCCCTCTGCGATAATTGGCATTGCGGCAGAGATTTCATATTTATCAAGTCCGTCCACGGGATAGTGTGCTCTTTCGCCGTCCTTACGGGTATAGAGCTTTCTTGACTCCATTATTTCCTCAATATCCGAGGACACTTTTTTATCGGAAACTTCCTTTTTGGGTAGTCCTGCGTATGCGACGACAGTATCTCTATCGGTTATGACAATCGGGTAAGAGCAGGTTTTGCACAGTGTTTCAGCATACTGTGATGCGAAATTCAGAAGCTCGCCTATGGGAGAATACTTTTTAAATATTACCTCGCCATCTCTGTCGGTGAAGATTTCAAGGGGGTCGCCCTCTCTTATCCTCATGGTTCTTCTTATTTCCTTGGGAATAACGACTCTGCCAAGGTCGTCAATCCTGCGCACAATTCCTGTTGCTTTCATTATATAAATTCCTCCGTTTAACTTTTCTGACTATTTTCGCCGTTATTTTCCGGCTTTACAGGCTTTAAGTCTGTGTTAGTATTTTTTCTTCTTGTGGGGAATTTATACTTGTTTTGTCAGGGGAAAATTTGGGAATAAAGAAAAAACGCACCACTTATTGAAGAGTTTTCTGCTTTCTGTTATTTATTCCTTTTCAATCGTAAACTTAAGGCACCGGCTTTCGTGAACCGAGTCGCCGTCAACGGAATAGCTATTGCTTGCTGTACAACGCAGAGCTTTCTTGATATATTAGTTCAGACTTTTCATCAAGAACCTCCGTCACTACAATATCGGTATCCTGAGCAGACAACGCAACGAAAAATAACAATTAACTCTCCCATTTTAAGAAAAAAGGAACGGCATCGTTTTGATGCCGTTCCTTTTTTCTTTATTGTATGAAAGAAAACTTGTGCAAATCAGCTCTTGCCTCTCACAAGTATGCTTCTCGGTGTGAGATCTACGGTCTTTGTGCTGATAAACTCAGGTTGGGATATTATTTCTCCCGTTGTGATATTTGCCACTGCTGTTGAATAAATGTCAAACACCGCTTTTCTGCTGTGAATTTCAACGGTTGCCCAGCGAGAGGTTGTTGAGCCAACATTTATATTGGAAAGTATGCCTGCTTTGGCAATGGGATATGCAGGATTGTGTTCGTGGCCGTTAATATAAAAGTCTGCGCCGTATTGCTCTGCGAGGTCAAGCAATTTCTGACGGTTGTTGCTATATCCGTTTTCCGGGCAGGCGTCAAGAATGGGCCAATGGAACTCGGAAGCTATCGCCCAATGGCAGACGAGTATGATGTGGTCGATTCTGTCATCGTTTACGGTCTTTTCAAGCTCATTTTCGATAAACTCTATTGCCTCATCCGAAATCTTGCCCGTACTCATATATT
>JAZQKV010000067.1:0-10094 GCA_045542335.1 Eubacteriales bacterium | reverse complement strand
CCTTGGTTCTAAGGGCACATGCACAATCAACAACATCAACTTCATCTGGAACAATCCCGAAGCGGCTAATATTAACGCTGGTAGTGACGGCGGTAATGCAACAACACTCACAGGCTACACAAGACTTGAGCTCAATGAGGCTGTAACAGGTCTTGGCATGGGCAGCGTAGCTACAAACAACGCTGACTACGCAGTTATCTTCAATAACGGCGTTGCTCCTGTTACACCTACAGTTGTTGCTAACACTGCAAAGAAGGTATTCCAGATTCACGCAGGCGAAGGCTTCATTCTCCACAACACCGACGAAGTTGGCGTATTTGACGTTGAAGCATATCCTGAAGATGCATACCTCCTCCTCAATGGCAAGGCTTGGACACCTGCTGAAACACTCACACTCACAGAGTCCGGCACATACAAGCTCACAACTGCTGACTACAAGGTAGAATTCAAGCAGGGTGAAACAGTTCTCGAAACAGATTACATCTCTGCAGGCGAATATGCTAAATTTGACGGCACAACACCTGTTGACGGTGAAAAGGTATTCACCGGTTGGGCAGTTGAAGATACAGAAACTGTTGTAGATCTTGCAACATATGCAGTAACAGCTGACACAGTATTCGTTCCTGTATTCGTTGAAAAGTTTGTTGTTAAGTTTATGAACGGCGACGTTCAGGTTGGCGAAACAATCAAAATTGATCCTACAGCAGAGAACAAGACAATCACAACTCCCGCACTTGACAACACCGATACAAAATTCTTTAAGAACTGGAAGTCCGGTGATGTAGAAGTTGGTGGAAGCGCAGAATATGTTGTAACAGGTTCCATTACATTTACAGCAAACTTCGTTGACGGTCTTGTTGTAAACTTCTATAACGGCGAAACTGTTGCCGAAACAATCTATGTAAATCCGCTCCTTGAAACAAAGACAGTAACAGCTCCTGCTGCAGTTGAGTACACAGGCGAAGGCAACAAGGCATTCACAGGTTGGGCAACAGAAGACGGCGCACTCAAGGTTGGTGCTCTTGAAACTGTTACAATCGCAGGTGCAACAGACTTCTACGCACAGTGGATGGATGTAAATACAGGAGTTGTATATGTTGGCGGTGCAACAACCGGCGGTAATGGATATACTCCCGAAACTGCTATGGCTACACTTGCTCAGGCGATTGAAGCTCTTCCTGAGGAAGGCGGCACAATAGTTGTTGTAGGTTCTGCTTCGTTCCCCACTGCTCCTTCTTTCACCGGAGATCTTGTTATTACATCACACGATGGAACAACAGATTACTCTACAACAGCTAATTTTGAAGTGGAAAATCCTGGAACTGAAGAGCAAAAGCTTGTTGCTTCCGGTGCATACATCTCTATGCCTGCATGGGATCAGTGCAAGATTCCGGAAAATGTTGGAACAATTACATTTGAAAACGTTACACTTATTGATGATGTCGGAAATGGTTATGCGTATATCACTCCTAATGTAGGAAACACTGTGGTTGTTGGCGAAGGCGTTAAGTATTATGCTTATGCTAAAATGTCTGGCGATACTTATAAGTCTTTGTTTGAAACTCCTGTTAAATTCCATTCTGAGGGCGGAACAGTTATTATTGACGAGACACCCGAATGTGGCATTACCTATCATGGATTTACGAACAAGGAACAAGCTATAACCGGTCTTGATAATACATTGATTATCAATGATGATATTGTAAATGATATTAGCATGGGTGCGGATGGAAATTCTGCAGTTGCTTATTCCGGTAACGTAAGCATCGTTGCTAATGCAAATGTTGCTAAAATCTCTATGGGCAAGCTTACTTCTCACAATGGTAACTATGTTGCAATCTTCAACAACGGCGCAACACACGACACAATCACAACAATAGATGCAGTTGTTGATACAGAAACACAGTACGCACGTCACATCATCGAGGCTGCTAAGGACATCACTGTTGAAATGACTGAAACTGTTGGTACATACAAGCTTACTAACAACACAGGCAAGCCGCACATCCTTGTAAATGGCGTTAAGGTTGAGGTTGTAGACGGCGAATTCACACTTCCTCTCACAACCTTCTCTCCTGTTGTTTTGTCTGAAGTTGCTGAGAATGAGAACAATGTTTACCAGATCACAGCAGTTGACCACTATGTAACAGTTAAGTTTGTTAACGGAGAAACTGTTGACGAAAAGGTTTACACAGATGCTAATGCTGAAATTGTTGCTCCCGCTGATCCTGTTCCTGCTACTGGTTACAACTTCACAGGCTGGGCTGATGGTGAAACAACATTCACAGCAGGCATGAAGGCTGACAAGGATTATACATTCGTTGCACAGTTTGAGTCTGTAGCTGTGGATATGGCTCAGTATGTTCCTGTTGCAACTTATGCCGATGGCAAGCTTGCAGTTACAGTTGCTCTTGCAAATATCAAATCTACTCTTGGTGCATTCGGATTTAAGTATGATGAAAGCATCATGAGCAATCCTAAAGTTTCTTATAAAAATGGATTTGTTTCTGCAGCGCAGTTTACAGGTCTCACAGAAATTGCAGCAGGCGGAACTGTAAGAGGTACATGGTATAACCAGAACGGCGGAGCTGTTGATGCAACAAGTGCAAATGTTGAACTCTTTACAATCACATTTGACATGACTGTTGATAATTACGAAATATTCTATGCTGCTCCTGCAACGTACTTCTATGTTGAAGAACCTACAGATGCCGGCGTTTACTATAATAATGGTTATTGGCAGGCAGACAAGTGGGTTGATACAGGTATGCTCAACTACGTTGATGTGTTCACAATGGATGTTGATGCTGTAACTCCTCTTGCAAAGTATACAATTTCGGGAACCTTCTCCAAGATTTCTGCAAATAACTCCGGCTCTTATGAATACAACACTGTAACTTATGAGACCGGCGCAGTTGTTACACTTTACAATAAGGTTAACAAAGAGGTTGTTGCAACCTTCAAGGAAACAGCTGAAACCGTGATTGCTGATGGAAATGAGATTGCATACAGCTTTGATGGTATCTACAACGGCACATATTACATTACAATTGTAAAGAACGGCTATCTCACATATGAGAGCGAAGAGATAACCGTTGAGGGTAGCGACGTTGTAGCAGCATCTGTTGATCTCGTTGCCGGTGATATTAAGGGTGCGTTTGATGCTCCTTGCGGCGATGGCAAGATTGATATTTCCGACTTTATCAGAGTAATCAGAGGCTTTGATAAGAATGGTTCAAATGCTTTCCACACTGTTGTTGACATTGATGAAAGTGGCGAGGTTGACGTTGATGACCTTCTTTGGGTTAAGTTGAATTTCGGTGCAAAAGCATCTGATATTTACAAGGTTTCAACTGTTGAAGGCTAATTCTACCGATATTTATTCTGATTGAATAACAACAGAAGCCTGTATCCGAAAGGGTACAGGCTTCTTTGTGCATAAAAAACGAGGCAATTGTAGCCTCGTTTTTTTGTTTATGGTTTTAAATTACTGAATACTTTTGATTCTCACGAAATTCAAGAGGTGTTTTACCAAGCTTCTTTTTAAAAACATAATTCATATAGCTTTGGGTGTCAAATCCACATTCAAAGGCAATGTCGGCAAGGCTTTTTTCGGAAGTAAGAAGCAACAGCTTTGCGTTTGTAATGCGCACTGATAGAATGTATTCATTCGGCGTTGTTCCTGTTATCTTCTTGAAAATACGGTGAAAATGCGATGGACTGAAATGCGCAGTTTCGGATAGCATTGAAAGTGTCAGTTTCTTTTCGAAGTTTTGACTAATGAATCTTTGAGAATCGGAGATTATACTTTCGTATTTGATAAAGTCCTTTTCAATAATATTGTTTGCAGCTATGCGCTCGGAAATCTTTCCGAATAAATTATAAAGTTTACCTGTGATGCAAAGATCATTTGAAATCGATTTTTCTGCTGTATGGCACTTGATAATATCGTTCAATAAATAAACATATTGATTTATGTCGGAAACAGGAATTATGTCAGGTGAGTTTTTGAGAAAATCAGAGGCAAGAGTATGATCTTCACATCTGATGTGGATGTAATAACTCTCAAAATAACCCTTTGTCTGTCGGGTCTGACCGGGTTTGGCAATTATTATACATGGAGATGTTAATCGATGTGGAGTGCCGTTTATATAACTGATTGCATTTGAGAGAGTTAAAAGTTCAACTTCATACTTTTCAACAGTTCTCAAATTTGACGGCAGTTCAGCAAAAACTTGAGGCATTTTAAAATAGCCACATCCTATAATCTGAATTTGATTATTCATATGTTGCAACCCTGCGCCTCGTGATAGTCCTTGTAAAGGTAAAGAGAGCCGCATATCACGCAAAGCTTTTCATCTTTTGTCAGTAATATTGCCTCGGCAATGTCTTTACAAGACGTTGAGGGAAGACCTGCTGAATTTAAAACATTGCTAAGATCATCTGCGCTCATCGCTCTTGAGTTGTTTTTTACTGTCACAGTATAAATTTTTGACGGGCAAAGAGAGGAAGACCTCATATTTGAAATTACACCGTCCTTCTCTTTGTCATGCATCATTCCCATGATAAAGACAGGTACATCATTCGGAAAATATCTTTCAAGCGAGCGCATGAGTGAAGCCATTCCATCGCTGTTGTGCGCACCATCTATAATCAAAGTGCGATTTTTGTCGGATTTTTTAATTTCAAAACGTCCCATGTTTGAAGCACGTTCAAGCCCGCTTCTTATGCACATTTCAGGGATTCCAAGAAGCATTGCAGCTTCAATGGCAAGAGATGCATTTTGAGGCTGAAAAGCGCCGCATATGCCAAGCTTTAAAGCTTCCATATCTTGATAATCAATAACCTCTCTACCGCAATCAGGAGAGCCTGTAAAGGGCGTATTGGCAAGAATAAGCTGACAGTTGTTTCTTTGACAGGCTTCTTGAATCGCGCGCATGATTTCATTGTCCTGATTAAATGTGATAACAGGACATTTTTGCTTTATAATACCCGCTTTTGCGCAAGCAATTTCATAAAGTGAGTTGCCGAGATAACCCATGTGGTCCATGCTTACAGATGTAATAATAGAAAAAACGGGTGAGGGGATAACATTAGTGGCATCCCTTTCACCACCAAGACCAACTTCGATGACGCATATATCGCATCTTTGTTCGTAATAATAGAGAAAAGCTGCAGCAGTCCAAAGCTCAAACTGCGTTGGATAATCGCCAAGATCCTCTTTGACTTTGTCGGCGGCTATTTTCACCTTATCCATGAGTTTTTCAAGAGATTCAGTTGAAATATCTGTTCCGTTTATTGATATGCGCTCTGTTACATCTATCATGTTCGGGGAAATGTACTTGCCGACTTTTAAGCCTGAATCCTCAAGAATACAGGCAAGAAAGGCGCATACTGAACCTTTTCCGTTAGTTCCTGCAACGTGAATACATTTAAGATTTTTGTGTGGGTCTCCGAGGTATGACAGCAAGAGTGTAATGCTTTCGAGACCAAGGCGTGCCACAGACTGGAAACTGTTAGCATAGTTTAAAAAATCCTTGTTCATGAAGATTCTCCAATCAACGAATATTAGTATCAGTGAGTTTTGCAATTATTGTGGAAAACCGCAAGAAAAACATTCTTGACGTTATAAGAATCGCACATTGCAAAATCATTTTAATAATGCCGGCCGCAAGTCTTGTTTCAAAAGCAATTGTAAATCCGGGAAAGTATCCGGCACCAACAAGAAAATACGTTGTTAAAAACATATCAAGAACAAAGCCTACAAGTGTACATGAAATTGATCTTATGGTATATGATTTAACGTTGTAGCCAAGACGGTAAAAGAAAACACCAAATACAACCCCACTTATAAATTCACAAAAAGTGAGTTGCGGGAGCCATGGACCCGACGGCATAAGAATGACATTCAAAATGTCACCTGCGGCGCCTACAAAGCCACCTAGGAGCGGTCCGAAAAGAACCCCTGTAACAAATACAGAAATAAACTTAAAAGGAATTTTGATGACAGTGCCAATTCTGAAAGTGCAGAAAATGGCAAGAATGGCTGTGATTGCAAGAATCATTGCGACGGTGCAAATACTTCTTGTTGTAAGCTTGGGCATCAAAAAACGTTGTTTTGAAAAAGCTTTAAAAATAAAAAACACCCTTTCTGTAAAATGCTACAAAAAGGGTACTTTAACGAAAAAACGATATAAAAATACTTATTTTGCAGCAACGGAATGCGGAAAATGTACCGCAAGTCTTAAAGACTTTTCGTAGCAACGGCAACTTCCCGTCCATTGCTCACTTAACGCACAAATTCCTACTTTGCATAAGCAAATAATAGCATATAATTTGCGATATTTCTACACTATTTTATTACTTCACGGTGAATTTTGACATCAATTATTATTCTCTGATTTTGAAAGATGTTTCTTTATGAATTTGCAATTAGTATGGTATGCGATAATTCCGCAAACAATTCCGACAATAATTCCCCCAAAAATATCAGTTGGATAGTGAACACCAAGATATAATCTTGAAAAGCCCATTATTGCGGAGAACACATAAGCGATTATACCAAGCTTTTTGTTATGCATGAAAAGAGCAGCTGAAAAAGCGAAGCAAGCCGCTGTGTGACCTGAGGGGAAAGAAAAATCAGATGGAGCAGAAATGATAAGAGCTTCTGCAGAAAAATCTGTAAAAAACTCATAAGGTCTCGGACGCTCGAAAAGCGGCTTGAGAATAATGTTACACAAAAGAAGGTCGTAAATGAGAGAAAGTGCGCATGAAATACCACAGAATCGAGTTTTTTTCATTGTGAGCATAATAAGCGTGAGAATTATGCATATAAGTCCTGCATTTCCGAGAGATGTGAAAAACTTGAAAAAAGTATCAAGAAATGGTGTATGAATTTCTTGCACCGCAATAAGAAATTCATGGTCAAAAGCGAGAATTGCATCGAGCATGATTTTCCTCCTAAAATTGAAATGATGTAAATCTGCACTACTAAGCAAAGCGAAAAGATTTATGATTAAATCAAAAAAGTCTGATTGTCGAAATAACTGATGTTGAGAGCAGCGTCATTATTATACCGGCAATAACAACTCCCAAAAAAATTTCTACTAAAGATTTCTTTCCGGGAAGTCCAAGGAGTGCTGCAATTCCTGCGCCTGTCCAAGCACCTGTGCCCGGCAATGGAATTGCTACAAAAACAAAAAGTCCAAGCCCAAGTCCTTTCCTTATTTTATCAGACTTCTTCATTAGTTTTTCCTCAATTTTATGTGCAAATCTCGAAATCCTTGGTATTGATTTCAACCAGTTAATAACATATTTAACAAGCAAAAGAATAAATGGTACAGGGATAAGATTTCCTATTATCGAAATGGGCAAAACCTCATACCAGGGAAGCCCTATGGCAATGCCAAGTGGAATTGCACCTCTTAACTCAACAATTGGAATCATTGAAATTAAAAAAAGAGCAAGTTCTCTGCCGCCAAAGCTTTCAAGATATTCAAAAATAGCTTCTGCCAAGTTTATGTACCTCCATATAAGATATAAAAAGAGCAATTAAAGTAAAATAGCATAGCATGACACAAACAACCATTGTTATTATACTCGCAAGAGATAAACATGTCAAGTCGGAATTTGTAATATTTAAACTTCTTTGCAAATTATTAACTTGTTTACTTTCATTATAATGAAAGTTGAAAAGTATAAAAAATTCTCCGAAAAAATAAATTTTTATATTTATTTGAGTAAAAAAGCTTGAAACCTCTTGACTTTACAATTGTCATGTGCTAAAATTAAGTAAAATGATTGTTTGAGCAATTATTTAACACCAAAGAAAGGAAATTTCGTAAAATGAATAAGATAAGAGTAACAATTTATAATGAAAATGTCCATGATAAAAATGACTATTGCGTTGCTCACTATGGTAATGGCGGTATGCATGGAGCCATTAAGTCTGCACTTGAAGAAGATGGCAGGTACGAGGTAACAGTTGTGACACTTGATATGCCCAACTGCGGCATTACAGATGAGCTTCTGGACAATACTGACGTTCTTTTCTGGTGGGGACACGTTCGCCACGGAGACGTACCTGATGAAGTTGTTGAAAAAGTTCATCAGAGAGTTCTCAAAGGAATGGGTCTTGTTGTTCTCCATTCCGGACATTTTTCAAAGATCTTTAAGAAACTTATGGGAACAGGCTGTAACCTTAAGTGGAGATGTTCCAATGATAAGGAAAGAATCTGGACGGTTAATCCATCGCATCCCATTGCTAAGGGTATTCCTCAGTTCTTTGACCTTGCGCAAGAGGAAATGTATGGTGAGCACTTTGATATTCCTGCTCCCGATGAACTCATTTTTGTTAGCTGGTTCTCCGGCGGAGAAGTTTTCAGAAGTGGTTGCACTTTCAGACGTGGTAACGGAAAGATTTTCTATTTCCGTCCCGGTCACGAATCTTGTCCCTCTTACCTCAACGAATATGTAAGAAAGGTGCTATGCAATGCTGCTGCCTGGGCCTGCCCCGATAAGGACAATGCTTATCAGGATTACGGCAAATGGGTTGATGACAAAAAGGCTGAATAACTTGCATGAAAAATGGTGGGCTTAGCCCACCATTTTTACTTTAATGGCTGTTAATCTTCAAAAGCCTGTTGCTCATGAAATTTGCAACGAATAGAGAGGTGATTCCTGCGATAAGTTTACCAACAATCATTGCAGGGACATAACTCTCATCAAAAGCCATTGTGAAAGCAAGATGACCTGCAAATGTGAATGCGGCGGAAACAGAAAAAGCTGAATTCATAATAACTCCTTTTCTGTCCATATCTTTCATGATGTCAAAGGTAATAGCGTTTGAAGCAAGGCTAGAAACAAAACCTACTGCAGATGTGCTGTTAATTCCGAGTTTGCCGCCGATTTTTGTCAGCGACTTTCGTAGAATTCGTGAAACAAGGTTGATTAGCGGAAAAGCGCCTGTCATTACACAACATGCATTAAGAACAACCATCGTAGCTGATTCAATAGAGTCGGAATAGGGAATAAGCTTAATGCCCAAAAGAAACTCGAAAATTCCTGCAGCAAGGCCTGCAATTATAATCACACGTATTATAACTCCAATTCCGGAGAAAATTTTTACCGAAAATGATGGCACTTTTATGATGCCAATACCAACAATAACTGAAGCAATTACAATAGGCACAAGATTTATAAGCATCGGAACAAGCGAAATTCCGCAAATGAATCCTCCGACTATACAGCCAATTGGAATTGTGACAATACCGCATAGTATTCCATAAAGCATATCCGGATGTTGCTCTTTCTTGACAACGCCGAGAGCAAATGGAATTGTGAAAGAAACTGTTACTCCCATCATTGCGGAAACAACATACGCATTGTATCCACCGATTTCTGCATTAGTGCAAAGATTTGTTGCAAGCGGTGCGCCGCCCATGTCATTTGCAAGGATAATGGCCGGCAAAACAGATGGATCAAGAAAAGACGGAAACCTTGAAATGGCATTATTCAGGAGCTCTGAAATGCAAGGGGCGATTATCAGCATGCCTGTCATTGAAAGAGTCATTGTTCCCATAAAATTGATACCTCTTTCAAATTCTTTGCCCAAGCCAAATTTTCCACCAATTATGTAATCAAAAGCGGCAATGAGTGAAAACACTGCCATTATTACACTTAATATATTCAAGACAAATACCTCATTGTGTTAAATTTTAATTCCTTTGAAACCGCTCTGGGTTAAAACGTTAACTTCGTTGAATCCGCAAGACTTGATCAGCTCAATTGCATCGTCAAAGCAACAATCAAGGTATTCCATGTTATGACAATCGGATGAGATAATCACGGACTTTTTAAGCTTGTTTAACTCTTTGAGAATAAATGCTTCAGGATAAGGCTTTTTTCTGTATCCACGCGCAATACCGCCGGTATTTACCTCAAATATATCGTGATGCTTGGCAAGTTCGTGCAAGCAATCTGTTGCGCTTGTTATGTAACGTGGGTCGGAAGTGTCAAGGTAATTGTGAAAATCAATGTGTTTTGCAACGAGATCAAAATGACCGACAATGTCAAAGTTTCCATATTTATGAAGT
>JAZQKV010000066.1:0-22316 GCA_045542335.1 Eubacteriales bacterium | reverse complement strand
GTTACCCTTGATTTCCTCACAGCCTCGGTTTATTCGGTCGCAGATACAACTGTTCGCAAAGAGCTTGGCGAGCTTCTTGACAGCAAAAAGGCAAGGCTTGTGTGCCATAACGACAGGCTTTACCTCGAAAAAGCCGTTATGCCTGTCGGCATGTCCATGGAAATGAAAAAAGACGGCGATATTCACATTGAGTATGCCATGCCGGTTTCAATTGTCATGGAGCATGACGGCAAAGACGTTGTTGTTGGAAAAATGTTCAGGGCAAAGAACAAGCATTTTCTCGTCCATGATGACGGAAAGGTTGAAATCGAAGACGGCGGCGAAACAATTGAGATGTACTACGATTTTTCGGAAATATATAGAATAGTAAAGGCGGCACAAGTTTTCACCTTTACAAAAGATGAAGTCGTCGGTTATTTCACAGGTGCCGGATTTTACGCTTCGGTTATATCACGCCTCGACCTTGATGAATGTACTTTTCTGTATCTCAGCCAGCCCACTCCTCACGGTGCAACCCAACTTCTTGTTCGCGTTGCCGCCGACGGCACTTATCGCAATTATGCCCAAAGCTTTGAGTCGGTGAGCCTTTGGGGAACAAAGACCTTTGACGAGGTGACCGTCAATGCTGACCAAAAGACAGTTACTTTCGGCTATGACAAGTGGTATGAGATTGACCTTGTGACAGGAGAAATGGCATCGTTTGAGAAAAAAACGTAATAAAGAAACAGCAATAAAAAAGCTTCGCTATGCAGTTTTGCAGAGCGAAGCTTTTATTGTGTCTTTATTTATCAATAACAACCATGCCGTGCGTTTCAAAAACGGGAACTACATAAGAAAGCACACCATTTTCGTAGGTAAACGGAAGCTCCTCCTCCGAGGGAGCAAGGTAAACACGGGACGGTTTTGCGCCAAGCTTAATGCTCACATGGGTGTTGTGAATGGGAATTTCATCCTCAATAACCTCTGTATCGCCACGCTTTTTTGTAACGCAGTAAAGCAAATGGTTGATATAACGCTTTTCGTCCTTTTGCTCCATAAGCGTTACAACGCCGTTTGAGGGGAGATTGGTTGAAAGTGTTTTGTCATCACCAAGAAGTGCATCAAGCATATCGCAAACAATCTGCTTTTGGTGAAGCGCACCGTTGTGACGGTAATCATCGAAAATCTTGTAAGCTATGTAGCCGATTTTTCCGTCGGACGAAATAACTGCCGCAGGGGCAAGAGTTTCGGGGTTGTTGGGGGTGTTTTTGTGAGAGCAGAATTGACGGAATTCCCTGTTGAAATATGAATCCTGAATGTTGGCAAGAATCTTTGCGCTGCTGTCGGTAACCTCTGCCTTAAAGCCTCTGTTATACATGAGATATGCCGCAATTCCGTTGGGAGCCATGTCGTAAGTCGGAACAAGATATGTTGCATCAAAGGGATTTTCGCCATTCATTTTCACGCCGAAATCCTTGAAAAATTCTGTTTCCGAGTCTGCCTTTACGCCACTTTCGCCTGTGAGAAGAATTTTTCCGCCTTTTGCAAGATATTTTTCAACTTTGTCGGTAAGCGCTTCATCAAATTTGACGTTATCGGAGAAAACAATGAGCTTATAGTCGTCAAAAGAACAATGGTTGTCAATAATATTATAGAGATATTTGCCTTCAAGAAGGATTCTGTTTGCACCAATATCGTCGTCGCCACGGTTTTTGTCTGTATATGTTGTTAAAAGCGCAATGTCTGCAACTGCCGTGACGTTATTGCACCATTTTTCACGCTTCTCAACCTCGGCATATGCCTTTCCGATAAGCTTATAGGTTGCGCTGTCGCATTTTCCGAGGGGGTGAAGCTGGTCACCAACGCAGCATTTTGCGCCGTTTGCAATGGAAAGAGCTGTTTCATATTTCAAGGCGTTGGGGTGTTTATATCCGCCAAATTCGCCCCAGCTCTTGTGGAATTTTCCGGTCATACCGGTGAATTCACGCCCAAGAACTCTTGAATATGCCGCACCAAGAGGGAAGTGGTCGTAGCCCCAGCCACCGGTGGGCAGGGATTCAATTTCGATGTGCTTTGTGTTGGTGAAAAGAAGCTCTCTGTCGTTTTTAGGAAGATGCCTGTTGTGGAACACCGCCATTTCGGGATCCTTTGCCGCAACGGTGCTGTTTATCAAGTTTGTGTACTTCATATAAACGATTCGCCTGTGTTTTTCAACGTCCTCTGGATTGTTTGGATTCAAGCCATGCTCAAGCATGGAATTTATGCAGACAGGGCAAACGCAGGGGGAGGGCTCGACAATATCGAAGAAAAGTCCGTCATACATTCCCCGGAACAAGTCCATAACCTCCTCGGTTTCGGCTTTGAGGATGTTCAGGTACTCGTCATTGTTAAGGCAAAGGCCGTGCCAATGTCCTCCGAGAAGGGTGTTTTCATTTCCACGTCTTATGTTGCGGAAATGGGGAAATTTAACAGCACGGTTTTCGTCGAAGCCTGCGGAAATATAAATCTGGGCACGCACTCCGAGCTCCTTGCAAACTTCAAGCTGACGTTTAAGGAGATTGGTTTTGAGAGTGGGGTGAGAGTTACCCGCCTTGGAATTGGGGTAATACATAAATCCGTGGTGGCATTTTGCAAAGAGTGAAATTGAAGAAATGTGACCGTCAATGAGAGCTTGCTTGAAATTTTCCTCGGAAAATTCGCTGCCGACATCGGGCATTAGCTCAGAGGTATGGAAATCAAGGTGAATTTGTCTGAAAGGGAGTTTATCCTTTTGCATAGTTATTTCTCCTTTGCTATTTTATATAACACCCATATTATATCACTGAATTTTTGTTTTTTCAAGGGGAGAAGTTAACCTTTAGTTGAAAAAAATTAACCGGATTTTGCGGCAAAAAAAGAGCACTGCTTGAAACAGTGCTCTTAAATAACGCATATGAATTTGCCTGTCGGGCATCAAAGCTTAAGTCCCGTCTTCTTCTCAACCTCATCAATGCTTACCTTGAGAAAGTTTGAAATACCCTTTTCTTGCATGGCAACACCATAAAGCGTGTCGGCAGATTCCATTGTTCCTCGACGGTGAGTAATAACAATAAACTGCGTGTTCTTGCTGTTCTTTTTCAGATATGAACCGAAACGTGCTACGTTTACGTCGTCAAGTGCCGCCTCAATCTCGTCGAAAATGTAGAACGGTGCAGGATTTACTTTCAGAATCGCAAAATAAAGCGCAATCGCCGTAAATGCCTGCTCTCCACCCGAAAGAAGCGAAATGCTCTTGACCATCTTTCCCGGAGGCTGAACGTTTATCTCAATGCCGCTTTCAAGAATGTTTTCGGGGTCGCTGATGACAATTTCCGCATGACCGCCACCGAAAAGCTCTGCAAATACCTTGCCGAAATGCTCGTTGATTTGAACAACCGCCTTTGAAAACAGGTTCTTCATGTCGTTTTCAAGCATACGGATTATGTTTTCAAGGCTCTTTTTGGATTCCTCAAGGTCGTTTATCTGACCCGTCATAAAGTCGTAACGCTCTTTCTGCTCCTTGAATTCTTCAACGGCGTTCACGTTTACACTTCCGAGTGCCCTTATCTTGCCCTTGATTGAAGCAAGCTCCGTCACAAATTCCTTTTCGGGCGCAGGCGGATTCATTTCGCAAACTTCTGTGTATGTAAGCTCATATTCCTCAAAGAGCTTAGCCGTGAGACTGTCGTATTCTTTCATGCTGTTTTCGAGTATATTTTCGCAACGTGCAAGCTCCTTGATAAACACTTCCTTGTCATTTATGAGGTCCTTTTCAACACTGCGAAGCTTGTTTGTTTCTGTTTCGCACACATTAACCTCTGAAAGACGCTCGGCAAGCTCCGCTTTCTTTGCATCAATTTCAACGCCAAGTTGCTTTATCTTGTCTTCGCCGCCTATAACCGACTTTTTAACCTCGTCAAGCTGAACAAGTATGCTTTGTGCTTCTTTTGAAAGAGTGTCAATACGCTGTTTTTGCTCGTCAAGGCGCATTTCAGAATTCTTTCTGCGCTCCTCGCAAAGAGAAAATTCACGCTCGGCATTGGCAAGCAAATCACGGCATTTTGTAACCTCGTCCGACTTTGCATCTCTTGCATCAAGGGCTGCAAAACGTGCGTTTTTGAACTCTGCCACCTTTTCGGTTGCCGCATTAACCTCGGCTTCAGCGTCACGCCTTTCTTCAAAGGATTTGCGAAGCCTTTCAGCAAGCGATTCGTCTGAATACTCTCCAAGCCTAGTTTCAACCATGTGACGGCGTTGTTTTGCCGCCTCAATACGCTCATTGCAAAGCTTTATGTCCTCGCTGACCTTGTAAAGAGCACCGGAGGTGTTCTCAAAATCGTTTTTGATGCTTTCGATAAACAGAGTGCTCTCATTCTTGCTGTCAAGACACTCCTTGATTTGCTCTGTAACTTCGGCAATTGAGGCCTCAATCTTTTTAATGCGCTCGTCAAGCTTTTCAATGTCGGCACTTCTTGACATGATTCCTGTCTTGAATGCCGCAGAGCCGCCTGTGTATGAACCACCGGCGTTGATGACCTGACCGTCAAGGGTAACAACCTTGTATCTGAACGAAAACTTCCTTGCAATAACGGAAGCCGAATCAATGTTATCTGCAACAACAGTTCTTCCGAGAAGATAGCGTGCAACAGGTTCATACTTTTTGTCAAAGGAAACAAGCTCTGAGCCAATTCCAACAAAGCCGCGAAGACCGGAAAACTCTGACTTTTCCGCACTCTTTCCGTTGATAGATGTCAGTGGTAAGAAGGTTGCACGACCTGCATTCTGCTCTTTCAGGTAACGGATTCCGTCCTTTGCGCTTTGCTCGTCCTCAACAACAATGTTTGAAACCGCCGCACCAAGCGCCGTTTCAATTGCCGTTACATAGCTCTGATCCGTCGGCGCAAGAAGTCTTGAAACAGGACCGCAAATGCCGGCAAGATCTGCGTTCATAACGGACTTTACACTTCCCGGATAACCCTCAAGAAGCTTGTCCATGCGCTCAAGCGTTTCTTTTCTCTGAACATCCGATGCAAGAAGTGCGCCAAGCTCGCCTTTCTTCCGGATAAGCTCTTCGTGCTTTGCAATAAAGCCTGCGAGCTCTTTCTCCTCATCTGCAAGAGATTCGGCAAGCTCTGCTTTTTCTGCGGTCAGCGATGCTTCACGGTGCTTACATTCTTCAAGCCTTTCAAGAGCTTCTTCAAGCTCCTTGTCTGTTTTTTCAAGCTCTGCGGCGATAAAATCACGCTGCTCGGCTTCGGATTTTTCGGCGTTCTGAACTGCCGCTTCCTTTATTTTTGCGTTGGTAAGCACATTTTCTGCACTTCTCAGCTTCTCATTCTGCTCATCAAGTGCCTTTTCGGTATCAGCAAGAGCCGCCTCAAGAGTTTCAAGCTCTTTGCAAACCTTTTCAAGCTCATCTTTCTTTTCGGCAAGGGATTTTTCGGCATCGTTACGGTTTTGCGTTACACCGGTAAGCTCATTTTCAAGAGCCGGAATTGTAACCTCGTTTGCCTCTTTTATCTGAGAAAGATAGGATTCCCTTGTGGCAAGGTGATGACGAATGTCATTTTCTGAAAGTGATTTTAAGCTCTCAAGTCGGTTTTTCTCGGTTTCAAGAGCCGAGAGCTCCTCTCGTGTGCTTTCAGCCTTATAGGAAAGAAGCTGCTTTTCGCTGAAAAGTTCTTCAAGCTTTTCGGCTGTCTTTTCAAGCTCGGCTTCTTTTTCTTCGTAACTCTTTTGTGCTTGCTCGGTCTTTACCTTGTATTTCTCAGCTTCCGCACCTGCGGTTGTTATTCTGTCAAACCAGATGGAGATTTCAAGCTCCTTTTTTCTCTCGGCAAGAACAAGGTATTTTTTTGCATTTTCTGCATCCTTTTCAAGCTGACCGAGACGAGAGCCGATTTCCGTGGCGATGTCGCTTATACGAACAAGGTTTGCATCCGTTTCACCAAGCTTTTTCTCGGCATCATTCTTTCTGTAACGGAATTTTGAAATACCGGCGGGTTCTTCAAAAATATGACGCCGTTCATCGCTTTTCTGCGAAAGAACTTCGGCAATTTTTCCCTGTCCGACAACTGAATAACCCTCACGTCCGATACCTGTGTTTAAAAACAACTCATAAATATCCTTGAGTCGTGATTGCTTTTCATTGATTTTGTATTCGCTGTCGCCGGTTCTGAAGTATTTACGGGTGATTTTGACTTCGTCGGTGTCGCAGGCAAGCTCGCGCTGTTTGTTGTCCATTATCAGGGAAACCTCGCAGTAACCCGTCGCCGCACGCTTTGCAGTACCGCTGAAGATAACGTCCTCCATTTTCGAGCCACGCAGGGATTTTGGCGACATTTCACCAAGAACCCATCTCACCGCATCGGAAATGTTGGACTTTCCGCTTCCGTTGGGACCAACAACGGCGGTTATGCCATCGCCGAATTCCATTTTTGTTTTGTCGGGGAACGATTTGAAGCCTCTCATTTCAAGAGCTTTAAGTCGCATTCTTTCTTACCTCCTTTGTGGAAGTTTTATATTTATCCTCGTATTTTCTCAATAAGCTCTTTGCCCTGAATGTCGCTCATGCCGTATTCACATGAATTTTGCAAAAGCTCAATCAAAAGATCATTTTCGCTTTTATCGGGTGATTGCTTAATAAGTGTTGCAAGCTTTCCGTCGGCACAATGAAAGTCGAAATATAGCTTTATGCCGGTTGAAATGTTCTCGTCCAAACATTTATATTCTTTGCCGCAAATAAGCACACTTTTGTAAATGTCATCATAAATGCCAAGGGGAATTTCTTTTTGAGTTTTTTCGGCATACTCAAGTGTAAAATCCGAAAAATCCTTGTCGTCAATGTAGGTGACAAAAACCTTTTTGCTGTAATTTTTCTGTTCGAGCAGAGCAAGCACCGTTATCATGTTGCAGATGCAAAAGGCATCCTTGCCGAAATAAAGATGAACCTCATCATAGTCCGCAAGCTTTTCCATCGCCCTAAAAAAAGGCGCAAGCTTTTGCAAGTATTCATTTTCACAGACACCGTGATAGCTTGCACGAAGTGCGCAAAACTCCCGCGAAAGAATCTCCTGGCACGCTTTTCCCGTCATCATTGCTTCGTTGAACGGGATGCCCTTGAGTCCTGTCACCATTTCAAAATGCCTGTTGAAAAATTCTCCGTTTGTTATGTGAAGCTTTTTAATCTTTCTCTTGTTCTTAACAATGTCTGAAACGCTTTTGAAATCAAAATCAATGCCGTTTTTATCCGATAAACCTTTGATTTTAATTTCACCAACGCTTATCCCTTTGTCCGAAAGAAAATCCGCAAGTCGCACTTTGTTTTTCTTTTTGTGTCCGGATACCTTTGAAATTTCGCCTTCGGGACACAAAACCGTCAACTCATAACGGTTATTCTTTTGGAGATTTTTAACCTTGCTATCAAGCATTTCTGCCATTTTCATGAAATAAAGCTCGCCCGCCGCCATTTCTCCGATTGCCGCATGGTTCGCTCCTGCATAGACCTTTTCGCTTGAAAGTCCCTCGCCGGATTGAAGTCCCACACGAAGAAGCTTCACATTATGCTGTTCAAACACTTTCATGCATAACGCCGCCCTGTAAGCACCCTCGTCATTTGTCAGCGGAGTGTATTCTCCGTTTTTTGCCATGGTGCAAAGAGCTGTATCGTAAAAAACAACAGTGGGATAAATTCTCGCCGAGGTTGCACCCATTTCACAGATTTTCCGTGCTGTGTAAATTTCATCCTGTGGCGTTGAACCCGGGAGTCCGACCATCATCTGACCTGTCAGCGAAAATCCCGCTTCAACAATAAGCTTGCAAGCCATTTCCGTTTGCGCTGATGTGTGTCCACGCCGTGAGGCAGACAGAACACTGTCGTTCATGCTCTGAATACCAAGCTCAATGTGGCGCACGCCAAAGCGTGAAAGAATGTCAAGAATCTCGCTGTCAATAAAATCGGGGCGTGTTGAAAGTCGTATTGCTCTGACATCGCCCCGTTGTATGTAGCTGTAAGCATCCCCCAAAAGCCGAAGCATAACATTTCGGTCTATTCCCGTGAAGCTTCCGCCGAAAAATGCAATTTCAACCTCTGTGTCGGACTTTGATAGGTCAATGGTTGAAAGAGCCACTTCAATTTCGGGACGAATGTCACGGTCTGCCCGTGAAAGAGCGTTGTCGTTGTGGCATGTGATGCTGTGCTGATTGCAGAAAACGCAGTCATTCGGACAGCCCTCATGGGGGATAAAAATGGGTATGTTGATGTGACGAAGCTTTGATGTGTTTTCGCTTTTCATCACACAACTCCGAAAAGCGCAAGAGCTTCACGGGCGGCGTGCTGCTCGGCTTCACGCTTTGTTGTGCCCTTGCCTTTTCCAATAACATTGTTGTTCAGGCGAACCTCAAAGAAAAATGATTTGTCGTGGGCAGGACCCTCCTCGCCCACAAGCACATATTCAAGAATGTCGCCTTTGTTTTGCTGAATGAATTTCTGGAGCTTGGTCTTGTAATCGTCGTCAGCACCGCTTGCAACAAGTGAAGAGGCTTTTTTGGCTATAAAAGGCTCAACAAAGCGGCGTGCTTCCACCATGTTTGCCGTGCTCACGTTCAACACTTCGCCATTTCCGTTATATTCCGATTCATCAAGATAAATTGCCGCAATAACCGCTTCAAAGGCATCGGAGAGAATGGATTTTCTCGACCTGCCATTGTTGATTTCTTCGCCGTGACCGAGAAAGAGGAAATCTCCAAGTCCGATTTGCGTTGCATACTCAAAAAGCGCACCCTCACAAACCGTTGCCGCTCTTATTTTGGTAAGGTCACCCTCGAGAAAGCTCTTGTAACCCTCGAAAAGGTATGTAGAGGTTACAATGGAAAGCACAGAGTCGCCGAGAAATTCAAGACGCTCGTTGCATTGAATTGTGACACCCTTTGAACGCATTTCATTTGAGTAGGACGAATGACAAAGTGCTGTCTTAATCAGTTCACGGTTCTTAAAGGTGTAGCCTATTCTCTTTTCAAGCTCGCTTATGTCAAGCGGATAATTTGTGTTTGCGTTCAACTTTCTCTGTCCTTTCGTGGAAATGTGCATTTGAGGCGTAAAAAGCTTTGCGCCGCAAGTGATTAGTTATTGTCGCTGCCCTCGGTGGTTTCGTTTACGATTTCGGGGGCATTTTCTATGTCAACTGTTTCTGCGGGTTCTTCGTTTTCCTTTTTCATAAAGGCATCGGGGTTCTTTGCCATTTCAGCGTATTCCTGGATAATTCCCGATTTGATATAGTTCATTGCCTGACCCACGCAACACTTGATGCTCTTTGCATTTGCGCTTCCGTGAGCCTTTATAACAGGTCTTGAAATTCCAAGGAAAGGCGCACCGCCGAATTCGGAATAGTCCATTTCCTTTTTGAGTCTTTTTATCTCTCCCTGAACCATACCTGCGGCGATTTTAGTTCCGAGGTTTGCATAGAAAATCTTTTTGAGCTGTTCTTTCATGAACACGCCAAATCCCTCGGTGAGCTTGAGGACAATATTGCCTGTGAAGCCGTCGGTGACAAGCACATCGCAAGCACCCTGAGGAAAATCTCTGCCCTCAATGTTGCCAACGAAGTTTATGTCAAGCTTTTTAAGCTCTTTGTAGGTTTCACGGTAAAGCTCTGTGCCTTTCTTTTCCTCGGCACCGTTGTTTATAAGACCAACCCTTGGATTTTCGATTTTCATAACCTTTTCCATGAAAAGCTTGCCCATGAGAGCAAACTCACGGAGATTTTCAGGCATTGCATCTGTGTTTGCGCCTGCATCGGTAATCATTGTGGCGTGACCACCCAAAGGCACAAGTGCCCCCAGAGCCGCACGTCTTATACCCTTGATTCGGCGTACAATCAGAGTTGCACCCATAAAGAGTGCGCCTGTGTTTCCGGCGGAAATCACTGCATGACCTGCACCCTCAGAGAGAAGCTTGAGGGCAGTTGCCATGGATGAATCCTTCTTTGCCTTTACAACAACGCCCGGGTCATCCTCCATGGTTATAGGCTCGGCTTCAACATTGTAGATTTCAACGTGAACACCGTTTGTATCTGTTGTTCCAAGGACATTGCGAATTGTTGTTTCGTGTCCGACAAGCAGCAAATCAACGTTGTATTCTCTGCCACCGTCAATGGCACCCTTGATTATTTCAACGGGAGCATTGTCCCCACTCATGCAATCAATGATTATCTTCATTCTGTTATATAACCTGCCTTTCATTGTGTCCGCACGGTTTTTCGCTGTCCGCACCGACAGTTGCCTTTATGCCTTATAACCGCATTTTTCGTTATAGCAAACCACCGTTTCCTTGCCCTTTTTCTTTATGAGAAGACCTCCGCAATCGGGGCATTTTTCGGGCTGGGGAACGTCCCATGTTGAAAAATCACATTCGGGGTATCTTTCACAGCTGTAAAATACAGATTTCTTTCTGCCGTGTTTTATGACGATTTTTGCATTACATTTGGGGCAGGGAACGTCAATTTCCTTTGCAATCTGCTTTGTGCCTTTACATTCGGGATATTTTTCGCAGGCATAGAAAGTTCCAAAACGTCCCTTTCTTATAACCATCGGCGAAGAGCATATCGGACATATAACTCCCTCGGGGGCGGCTTTGGGTTCTTCCGGCTGTTCGGTGGTTGCAGGCTTTCCGTCCTTGTCAAGAGGCTTTGTGTTTCGACATTCGGGGTAACCCGGGCAAGCCGCAAATTTTCCGAATCTTCCGCTTTTTTCGACCATCATTCTGCCGCATTTGTCGCAGATTATTCCGGTTTCCTTAACGGGGAGTGCATAGTTCTGCTTATCAATATTCTGTTCTGCCTTTTCGAGGTCCTTTTCAAAACCGTCGTAAAACTCTTTGAGAAGGCTTATCATGGAAGCATCTCCGCTTGCAACATCGTCAAGGGAATCCTCCATTTTTGCTGTGAAACCATAGTCAACAATGTCGCCGAAATGGTCAAGCATGAGCTTTGTTGTCATTTCTCCAAGAGGAGTGGGGATAAGGGATTTGCCGTCACGCTCAACATATCCGCGCTGGATAATGGTTGTGATTGTGGGCGGAATGGTGCTGGGACGACCAATACCCTTTTCTTCGAGCATTTTTACGAATGATGCTTCGTTATAGCGTGCAGGGGGTTGAGTGAAATGCTGAAGAGGAAGCACTTCTTTTTTTGCAAGAACGTCTTTTTCGTTCATCTGAGGAAGTGCCTTTTCTGCTCCGTCCTCTTTTTCCTCGTCATCTGTTTTTTCTTCGTACACCGCCATGTAGCCGTATTTTTTAACGGTGTAGCCATTGGCACGGAATGTATATCCGCTGTTTTCAATGCTGACGTTTACGGTGTCAAGGATTGCGGATGCCATCTGACTGGAAATGAATCTGTCCCAGATGAGCTTATAAAGACGGTATTGCTCAGAGGTGAGATAACCCTTTATGCTGTCGGGCTCAAGGGTGAGGTCAGAGGGACGAATTGCTTCGTGAGCATCCTGTGCATCTGTCTTTGATTTATAGGTTCTCGGAGATGGAGGATATGCATCTGCGCCATATTTGCCAACGATATATTCCTTTGCTGCAGCCTGTGCGGAGTCGGCAATTCTCAGCGAGTCTGTACGCATATATGTGATAAGACCGTGAGTTCCCTTTTCGCCAACGTTTATACCTTCGTAAAGCTCCTGTGCGGTGCGCATTGTCTTGGCCGCCTGGAAGTTAAGACGGCGGTTTGCCTCCTGCAAGAGTGTGGAGGTGGTGAAAGGCGGTGTGGGGTTCTTTATTCTTTCAGACTTTTTAATGCTTTCAACTGTGAAAACACCTGCATTTATTGCATCAAGAATTTTCTGAGCTTCAGTAGCGTTGTGAATGTCAATTTTACCTTTTTTATCACCGAAAAACGCTGCTTTAACTGTCTTTTTAGCTCCTGTGATAAGGGTTGCATCGATGCTCCAGTATTCTTCGGGAACAAAAGCTCTTATTTCGTTTTCTCTTTCCACAATAAATCTTGTTGCAACCGACTGTACACGTCCTGCAGAAAGACCGCTTTTGATTTTTTTCCAGAGAACCGGGCTGAGCTTATAGCCCACAATTCTGTCAAGAATACGTCTTGCCTGTTGGGAATCAACAAGGTTCATGTCAATTTCCCTCGGATTTTTGACAGCCGCTTTTACAGCAGTTTTGGTGATTTCATTGAAAGAGGCTCTCTTGATTTTCTCTGCAGGCAGATCAAGTGCCTGCGAAAGATGCCAAGAAATTGCCTCGCCCTCGCGGTCAGGGTCCGTTGCAAGATAAACAACGTCCGCCGCTTTGGCGTCTTTTTTCAAATCCTTGATAAGATCGCCCTTGCCTCTTATGTTGATATATTTGGGTGCAAAGCCGTTGTCAATATCAACTCCGAGGGTGCTTTTGGGAAGGTCCCTTATGTGACCGACCGATGCAACAACCTTATATCCTTTTCCAAGATATGTTTTTATTGTACCTGCTTTTGTGGGTGACTCAACTATTACAAGCTGCAAAATTATACCTCCCGGTAAATCCGCCGTGGCGGAATATTTATGTCTGTTTGTTAATGTGTTTTTTGCTTTTGAAATTTAACGGCAAAGGTGTGCCGCCATATATTTTACCAATAATCACAACAAAAATGTATTGTAACGCTTTTAAAGAACCCGGAGTATGCCGCCGGGCTTTTGCTCAATAACCGAGGTTGTTTCAAGAAGTGTTATTTTTGTAAGAACTGTCCCGATGTCGATTCCTGTTTCCGCAACTATCTCATCACAGGTGCACGCCTTCTTTTGAGCAATAAGGTTGAAAATCGTTTCACCGTCTTTGCCCACAATTGCGGCAACGCTTTCGGGAAGCGTTGGAACAGGTGCGGCTTTGGATGCATAAGTATCCTGCGAAGTCGCCGAAACTTCTTTCTTTTTTGCGGATTTGCCTGTACGTCCGGCAGCAGTTTTCTTTGCATTTTTGACTTGACTTGTGTTTGTGGAATTTTCGGACATATTTATCGGTTCGGGCGATGGCTCGGGAATTTCGTCATGACAGGATTGTCTTTTCTGCTTTGAAGAAGCGGAGGCGGGCTTTGGCTCTGCCGTTTTTTCACTTTCGGAAATCTCAACGACCCGTGTGGCTGTAACTATATTGCCTTGCTCAAACAATGCCGATGGGACAAGAATACGTTGCAAAAATTTGCGTGCATCGGGAATGGAAATTCTGTGTGGGTAAAGGTAGATGTAATCCCGGATAATATCCTTTGATTCTGTGAGGATTCTTGCACCGTTTTTGATAAGATGATTTGGAGCTTCGCTTGTGCTTGCGGTTATGCTTCCGGGCAGGGAATAAATGGTCTTGCCGTATTCAAGCGCAAAATTCACGGTTGACATTGCTCCGCTTCTCATTGAACCCTCATACATGACCGTTCCTTGCGAAAGTGCCGCAATAAGGCGATTGCGCTGAATAAAGTGCATACGTTTCGGACGGATTTGCGGAGCATATTCCGTCATAATAATGCCGCTTTGAACAGTTCTTTCATAAAGAGCTTTGTTGCAAGTGGGAAAAACAACGTCAATGCCGTTTGCGATAAATCCGACGGTGAATCCCCCTGCATCAAGGGCACCACTCATGCAAGCCGTGTCAATGCCCTCTGCAAGACCGCTTACAACAATGATGCCGCATTGGGCGCATTTGTGAGCAACGCCATAGGCTGTTACAATTCCGCTTGTTGTGCAAGTTCTTGAACCCACCATTGCAATGCACACATTGTCATTGAAATCTGTCATTCTGCCTTTGCAGTAAAGCATAACAGGCGGATCTTTTATTGCCCTGAAGCTTTGCGGATAAAGCGAATCTTCATAAGGAAGAATAAAAACGTGGTTTTCACGGCAAAAATTCAAGATGCTTTGTGCTGCGGAAAGATCTTTGTTGCAGAGTGCCTTGAGCCTTGCCGGTGTTCCGTCGAAACCGGAATCAATGTAGTCCTGTTTTGAGGCATTATAAATGTTTTCAATGCTTCCGAAATGCTCGAAAAGCTGTTTAACTTTCGTGCTTCCTGCCCCAAGAGCTTCGGAAAGCCATATATAATATTCATTGCGATGCAACGTTTTTCCTCCCCAAAATCTCTGTTATGATTGTTATGGCAGAAACCTATTTTGTGAAATTCTTTGTCTTTTCCCATATAAGAAGGGCGGCGGCAATTCCGGCGTTGAGCGAATCCATTCCGCATTGCATGGGAATAATAAGTGCATCCGTGCAAGCTTTGACGGCACTGTCGCAAAGTCCGTGACCCTCGTTTCCGATAACAATGCTGTCGTCTTTCTTAAACTCAAAACTGCCAACAGGGAGTGCATTCTCCGTGAGAGCCGCAGCATAAACACGCTTGCCCGATGAGGTAAGCAACGAAACACATTTGCAAACATCATCGCAATACAATAGATTTGCTCTGAAAACCGCACCCATTGCCCCCCTCAGAACCTTTGACGAATAGACGTCGGCACAGGCGGCGCAAAGGATTATATTGGAAAGTCCGAGAGAAACTGCAGTGCGTATAATTGTTCCGACGTTACCCGGATTCTGGAGATTGTCAAGAATCAGAAAACCGCCGTCGCCGCACGAAAGTGTCTCTTTTGACACAAGCTTCTTTGATGGGATTTGCGCACAGGAAAAAACACCCTGCGGAGCCTTTTCGTCGGTGAGCTTGTCCATGACCTCATCGGTGACGAGAAACATATCCGCACCACTGTTGCTTGCCCTTTCAAGAAGAGTCGCACAGCTTTCCGCCGCTTTCTCCGTGAAAAATACCATTGAGAGAGAAACACCCGAATCGAGTATTTCTTCAAGCAGCTTTGCGCCCTCGGCGCAGAAAAGACCGCTTCTGTCCCTGAACTTTTTATCGGAGAGGGCAGAGGCATCGGTTATGCGTTTGTTTTTTCGGGAGCTTATAAGCTCATATTCAAAGGAAATGTGCATCGTCCCACTCCTTTCCCAAAATTTCACATCCTATATTATAATATATAAGTAGTGTTTTTTGCAATACTAAATTGTTAAAAGATGAAGATTCTTCACAAATGTACAATTTTTATCCTCGAAACACGCCTGTTTTTGTGACATTTGCACTTTGAAATGTAGTTTTCCCTTGAATTTGATTGCGGTTTTAAAATGTATCAAACAAGAAATTTTACTCATTTTACATGAAAATTCACAATATAACAATTATCTCACATGGTCAAGTGTACTCAAATTCAATTAGAACAAGTGTTCATAAAACTATGCGTGAATATTAAATAAATAGGCGTTTATTTTGACGAAAAAATGTGTTACAATAGCCGTGTTAAGTGAGAATATATATTTCAAGGAGTATTTTGGATAATTAAGGAGAAAAAAAGTGGCACAGAAATCTTTGAAGATACAGGGAGCAAGAGTTCACAACTTGAAAAATGTTGATGTGGAAATTCCCCGTGACAAGCTTGTGGTGTTGACAGGGCTTTCGGGTTCGGGAAAATCCTCCCTTGCTTTCGATACAATTTATGCCGAGGGACACAGACGTTTTGTTGAATCGCTGTCGTCATATGCAAGGCAGTTTTTGGGTCAGCTCGACAAGCCTGATGTGGATTCCATTGAGGGGCTTTCGCCTGCAATTTCAATTGACCAGAAAACGACCTCAAAAAACCCCCGTTCAACCGTCGGAACTGTGACCGAAATATACGACTATCTCCGTCTGCTTTATGCACGGATAGGTGTGCCTCATTGTCCCGTTTGCGGCAAGGAGATTTCAAAACAGACCATTGACCGGATTATTGATCAGATTATGGAGCTTCCCACGGGGACAAAGCTCATGGTTATGGCACCTGTTGTCAAGGGCAAAAAGGGACTTCACGAAAAGGTGTTTGAGGACGCACGCAAAAACGGCTTTGTGCGTGTGAGAGTGGACGGTCAGATTATGGACCTTTCAAACGAATTTGATCTTGAAAAGACAAAACGCCACAATATTGATATTGTTGTTGACCGCCTTGTCATGAAGGATGAAATTAAGAGCAGACTTACGGATTCGGTTGAAAATGCCTGCAATAATGCAGACGGACTTGTGACCATTTACCTGCCTGATGCAGATGAGAACAACAACGAGCTTCATTACTCGATGAACTATGCCTGTGATGAGCATGGAATAAGCCTTGGTGAGCTTGCACCGAGAATGTTTTCCTTTAACAGTCCCTTTGGTGCGTGCAAAGCGTGCGATGGTCTTGGCGAAACAAATGTGCTTATTCCGGAAAAGCTGTTTCCCGATATGTCGCTTTCGCTCAGACAGGGAGCATGTGTGTGCAATGGTTACAAGAGCATAAAGGATACGTCATGGGGCGGAAGTACACTCAATGCTTTTCTCGCAAAATACGGTGCGGATATTGACACGCCGCTTGACAAGATGAGCGAAAGGGCGAAAAACGCCTTGTTTTACGGTCCCGAGGGTGGCAGGGAAAAGAAGACATGGATGGGGCAGTCCTATTATTCGGGTTTTGGCGGAATAATCAACGACATCAGACGTCGATACGAAATGAGTATAAACAGCCCCGAAATGCGTGAGTATTACGAAAACTTCATGGAAACAACGCCCTGTGGCGAATGTGACGGCAAAAGGCTGAGCAAGGAAACGCTTTCGGTTACTGTGGGCGGTAAAAACATTGACGAGGTTTGTAATTTGCAGATTGCGGAGTGCCTTGAATTTTTCAACACACTTTCTCTTTCGGACAGGGATGCAAGCATTGCAAAGGAAATTCTCAAGGAGATAAGGGAAAGGCTTGGATTCCTTGTGAGTGTGGGACTTGAATACCTCACTCTTGCAAGAAAATCGGGAACACTTTCCGGTGGTGAAAGTCAGCGTATAAGGCTCGCAACACAGATTGGATCATCTCTTATGGGCGTGCTTTATATTCTTGACGAGCCGAGTATCGGACTTCATCAGCGCGACAACGGTAAACTTATTGCAACGCTCAAAAGGCTTCGCGATATCGGAAACACTCTGATTGTCGTTGAACATGATGAAGAAACCATGCTTGAATCTGACTATATAATTGATATAGGACCTGCTGCAGGTGTTGGCGGTGGAAACATTGTTGCTGTTGGAACGCCGGAGGAAATTGCGGCAAACACGGCTTCAATAACCGGCGATTATCTTTCGGGAAGAAAGAGTATTGCCGTCCCCGAAACACGCAGAGCCGGCAATGGCAAGGTTCTGAAGATAAAGAACGCCCGTGAAAATAACCTTAAGGGCATTGACGTTGAAATCCCACTTGGTTGCTTCGTGTGCGTAACAGGCGTTTCGGGTTCGGGCAAAAGCTCGCTTGTCAACAGCGTTCTTTACAACACGCTCGCAAGGGATCTCAACCGTGCTTACACCCGTCCTGGCAAGAGCGACGGCGTTTTGGGTCTTGAGCATCTTGACAAGGTTATTGCCATTGACCAGTCGCCAATCGGAAGAACTCCTCGCTCAAATCCTGCAACTTACACGGGACTTTTCACCGACATCCGAACTCTTTTTGCCGCAACCCCCGATGCAAAGCTCCGAGGCTACAAGCAGGACAGGTTTTCGTTCAATCTTAAAGGCGGCAGATGCGAGGCTTGTAACGGTGACGGAACTCTCACCATCGAGATGAACTTTTTGCCCGATGTTTATATTACCTGTGATGAATGTAAGGGCAAGCGTTATAACCGTGAAACTCTTGAGGTGAAGTATAAAGGAAAGTGCATTTTTGACGTTCTTGACATGACGGTTGAGGAAGGCTTGAAGTTTTTTGAAAACCTTCCGAATCTCCGCCGCAGACTTCAGACACTTTATGATGTGGGACTTGGATACATCAAAATCGGTCAATCCTCCACAACGCTTTCGGGCGGAGAGGCACAGCGTGTAAAGGTTGCCACCGAGCTTTCAAAGCGCAGCACCGGCAAGACGATTTACATTCTTGACGAGCCGACAACCGGACTTCACACCGCCGATGTCAGCAAGCTTATCGAGGTTCTTCAACGTCTTGTTGATGCAGGAAACTCCGTTATTGTCATAGAACACAACCTTGATATGATTAAAACCGCCGACCACATTATTGATATGGGTCCCGAGGGCGGTGACAAGGGAGGAACTGTTGTTGTGACGGGAACGCCGGAGGAAGTTGCAAAGTGCGAAAAATCTTACACGGGAAAATATCTCAAAGAGAAGCTTGGCGTTTAAACGGCTAAAACTCAAAAAGCGGTGCAACGATTGATTGGTTGCGCCGCTTTTGCTGAATATGCACAAAAATGTGCCTGCGAAACGTGAAAATTTTTAAGCAAATATTTTTCAACTTTTTTTGCAAAACCCCTTGACAAAAGGGAAAATGTGTGCTATAATAACAGGGTCGTCAGCGAGCGACATAAAATAAATCCGCAATGAATAAATGGAGAAGTCGCGTAGCTGGTCGAGCGCGCACGATTGGAAATCGTGTAACCGTCAAAAGCGGTTCGAGAGTTCGAATCTCTCCTTCTCCGCCAAAAAAAGCACTTCTTTTGAAGTGCTTTTTGTTTTATCTTTTCCGGACTGAGCAAATAAGTTTTGCAAGTGAAATGCTTTGTGAGAAAGCTTCAAAGTCTGTCGGCGGAAATGATAAGCACAAAGGCTTACAGCAAATTCGGATGAGGTGATTTAAGTGAAAAAAACCTATGTAACTTCAATGCCAAACCATATCGGTGCATTTTTGAAAGCAAGTAAATGCTTTTCGCTGTTGGGGATAAATATAACCCGTGTAAGCTATAACAAGGCGGTGGATTCGCACACCCTGTTCATTGATGCGGAGGGTACGCAAGAACAGTTGAAGAAAGCGGATACCGAGCTTGAAAAAATAGGCTATCTCCAAAGCAACGCAAACAAGACAAGCGTTGTTCTGATAGAATTTTGCCTCCATGATGTTCCGGGAAGCGTGACCAATGTGCTTGAACTTATAAATGAGTTCAACTTCAACATCTCGTATATCAGCTCACAGGAAAACGGAACAGATTATCAGTATTTCAAAATGGGATTGTATGTTGATGACTATGATAAGATTTCCGACTTTTTGAAAGAAGCCGAGAAGCTTTGCAAGGTTCGGGTGATAGACTATAACAGTTCCGAAAAGGTCTATGATAACAGTATTTTTTATAACACTTATGTCATGGGACTTGCGCAAACAATGGGACTTTCCGAAGATGTAAGCCGAGAACTGCTTGTTCATGTCAATCTTGCAATGCAGACCCTTGATGAACAAGGCTTGTCACCATATCGCACCTTTGACAGTATCAGCAAATTTGCCGAACTCCTTGGTGCTTCAAAGGGCAAAAACTTCAACCCACGCATAAGTACCCACAAAATAACGGATAACACCGAAATAACTCTTGTTGAGCCGCCCTGCGGAAGCAATACAATTATCATAAAAAGCAACGGTAAAGTGTTGTTCGTGGATAGCGGATATGCTTGCTATGCAGGGGAAATGACGGATATCCTGAAAAGAATACTTCCTGAATTTGACACAATGGAAAAGACAATCCTTGTGACTCACGCAGACGTTGACCACTGCGGATTGTTGCCGCTTTTTGATAAGATAATTGCAAGTAAGAAAACTGTAAATTGTCTTGTGAATGAATATGAGGGCAAAAACGGATACAGAGAATCAAACCCTCTCCATAAGCCCTATATAAACATTTGCAAAATACTGACTTCCTATAAAGCGGTCAACCCTCAAAAACTGACGGCTTTGTGGAATAACATTGAAAACCCAACAGAGCCGCTTACACAAATCGGATTTTTCGACTTTGAAGAATTGCATTTTGAGGTTTATGAGGGCAAAGGCGGTCATCTGCCGGGTGAAATTGTGCTGATAGATTATTCAAAGCATATTGCAATCACAGGTGATGTTTACATCAATGTGCATGGATTGACTGCAGAACAGGCAGAGTATAACCAATACGCCCCGATACTCATGACATCCGTTGACACCGATCCTAAAATTTGCTCTGAAGAAAGAAGGGCAATAATAGAGCGTCTTGGCGTTGGCAAATGGCAGATTTTCGGCGCACATGGCTTTAAGAAAGATTATTCTGTCAATTCGTAAAGTGAAAGCTTTTAGTTGCTGTTGAGTATATCATGTCAGGCTAATCGTTATGCACATAAAACAGTTGAAAAACGGAGCAGTAAAGTGATATAATAAATTGTGACTTTGACGCTTAGTATTTCTGAAAAGACAACTCTCAACAGGGTTGTCTTTTCCTATACAAGAAAAAAGGCGGTTTTCTCCGTAAAGGGAAACCGCCTTTATGCTTTGTATGAGTCTTTTTTGTCGCACCTGCCCAGCAGATAGTCCAGCGAAACATCAAAAAAATCCGCAAATTTAACAAGAGTTTCGTAGTCTGCCTCACGCTCTCCCGTTTCATAGCGGCTTATGCTGTTCTGATTCATGTTCAGCTCAAGTGCAAGCTTCAACTGCGAAATGCCACGTTCTTTTCGCAACTGCTTCAAACGAAATTCCATTTTGCTTCCTTTCAGAATTTAAAAATTTACTCTTGACAATATTATACCATTGTGGTATAATGATTATATCCCGATTTGGTATATAATCGGGAAAATTATAAAACGAAAGGATTTTTGAAAATGGGAAAGATTTGTGTATGTTGTGGGAAGGACATAGGAATACTGTCAAGAGATCCTATGCCTTTGACAGAAGGCAAAGTAATATGTGCCGAGTGTTCAGAGCAGATCAGAGATGATGTCAATCAACTTTATTTCTTGAAAGATGACGTTTCAGAATTTGATGTGATGGCTAAACAAATTATAGAAAAAACGGAAAACTTGTATAGCAATGAGGGTGTAAAACAATCGATAGTAAATAGAATAAATTCCATCCGAGACAATATTTATAACTTACAGGAAGAACCTGATATAAAAATAGGTGGAGTAGGCACACAAATAAAAACTGTTGCAAGTGTAATAATGACGTTGGGGATAATCTTAAGTGCAATTGCCGGCTTTGGATTGATGACTTTGGGAGAGCAGGTAATATTCCTCGGATTTTTGGTAATAGTATGTGGAGTTTTAATATCATGGCTTTCCACAATTTGCCTGCGTGGATTTGGTCAGCTTGTAGAAAATTCCGATCGCCTTGTTGCGATAGCCGAGCAGAGAAAAAACAGCTCAAAATAAGCCTCATTGCTATGCCAACATCGTAATTAAAGAAAATCAGGCGTTTTATATCAAGAAATGCCCATTTCACCTTGACAAACGCCCTTGCCTGTGCTATAATGCACACAAAGAAAGGCGTTTAAGAGTGTAAAGCTATAATGGCTCTCTTAATGCATTGTCAAAAGGTGACGAATATGAAATTCAGTATCTGGTCAAGCTTTTTTATAGAGCTTACCCCCGAGGAAATGGTCCTCGAATTTGAAAGAAACGGCGTTAAGTACAGCGAGCTTTCCGACGAACACGCAATTATGCTTATGAACAGGGGAGACCCCACGGAAATTGGCTCTGCTTTCAAAAGCTTTGCCGATGCTCACAATGTCAGCTTTCCGCAGGGACATCTCATTTTAAAGGCAAGAATCTGCATGAGCGAGTTTGTTGATCTGCTCTTAAAACAGCTCGATTTGTTCAAGGCGATAGGCGTGAAAAATGCCGTACTCCATGTGGACAGTAATGACTACGACGGCGAAAACACTCTTGATGAAAAAAGAGCGAATAATCTGAAAGCACTCCGTGTGCTTGTGGAGCATATCAAGGGCACGGATATGGTTATCTGCCTTGAAAACTTGAGAAATAAGTCCATAACCAAATCAGCAGATGACCTCCTGTTTTTTGTCAATGAAATAAACAGCCCGAATCTCGGCATCTGTCTTGATACGGGTCATCTCAACCTCTGCGACAGGGATCAGGCGATCTTTATTGAAAAAGCAGGAAAGCACCTCAAGGCTCTGCATATCCAGGATAACGACGGCTCGGGTGATCAGCACATCATGCCCTTCGGAAAGGGAAATGTTGACCTTTTTGAGGTCGTCACATCGGTAAAAAAGATTGGCTACGACGGACTTTATAACCTCGAAATCCCCGGCGAAAACAGATGCCCCCTTGAAATAAAAAGGCTTAAGATTGATTATCTGAAAAAAGTGTTTGAGCTTGTGGATAACGAAACAAACTCTTGAGAATACGCAAAAGCTGGCGGGATACACCACATCGGTGTATCCCGTTTTTCGCATTTTAAATTCTGAATAAATAGCTTTTTCCGCCATCAAGCCTGCACGGAAACTCCATCTCTTTGCCGCTGAAAAGCTCTGTCCG
>JAZQKV010000065.1:0-11461 GCA_045542335.1 Eubacteriales bacterium | reverse complement strand
TAACCCATAATTCCAACTCTGATTTTCATACTTTACCATTCCTTTCAAAACCGAACGCTACGTCGCACCCTTGTACGCCGTCAAACCTTTTGCCGTTTCCGGTTCTGGTGTAATTATATCATTAAAGTGTAGTGATTTTATGGTGATTGTTCTACAAAAATGTAAAATATAAAGCTGTTGATGTAAATATTTTTTTGCGCACTTCTTTCACGGCACAGATATGTAAATCCTTAAAAGCGCAAAAGAATAGCAGTGCAACTTATAAAGCAACACTGCCAACGCTTCATATTTTGTTTTATGCATCAGCCTTTTCGGCAGCTTCCTCATAAACTCCGATTCTTCTGAAACGGTCATAGCGGCAATCGAGCATTGTGCTTATACCAAGTGCAAAAATGTCCTTTATGTCTTCAAGAACGTGTTCCCGGATGTTATTGCACATAACGTCAAAATCGGCAAAATCCTCAGGAATAATGCGTTCGGCAACGCCAAAATCCACCATATCCTGTGCCGTGATTCTGAGGCTTTCCGCCGCATCTGCAACTCTTGACGAATCCTTCCAGAGTATGCTTGCGCACCCCTCAGGCGAAATCACCGAATAAACGGAATTTTCAAGCATATAAACGCGGTCAGCAACGCAAAGAGCAAGTGCACCACCGCTTCCTCCCTCTCCCACAACAATTGAAACAATTGGTGTTCTGAGTGCCGACATCTCCATGATGTTTTCGGCAATTGCCTGCCCCTGTCCCCTTTCCTCGCCTTCTGCGCCGCAATATGCTCCCATTGTATCAACAAAGCAAACAACGGGAAGGTGGAACTTTTCAGCCTGCTTCATAATGCGAAGTGCTTTGCGGTATCCCTCGGGTTTCGGACAGCCAAAATTGTTGTTTATACGCTCATTTGTATCGCTACCCTTGTCAATGGCAATAAACACGCAAGGCTGTGTGGAAAGGTAGCCGAGACCTGCGAAAATTGCGCTGTCCTCACCAAATCTTCTGTCTCCGCAAAGGACAATTCTGTCTTCAAAAAGCTGTTCGACATACATTTTGCCGGTGGGTCTGCCGGTACGTCTTGCTGCTTTGAGCTTATCGTATGCTGTCATATGAGTTCTCCTTTCGGCTCAAGGTGGTTATGCGCCAAGTGTCTTTGCGGCTGTTTCGCTTTTGACACGGGTTTTTGCCGAGCAAATGCAAAGTATATTTGTGATTGTTTCCCTGAGCTTGTTTCTCTGCACAATGTTATCAACAAATCCGTGTTCAAGAAGAAACTCTGCGCTTTGAAAATTTTCGGGAAGTTTGGACTTTGTGGTCTGTTCAACAACACGTCTTCCCGCAAATCCCACAAGGGCACCGGGTTCAGCAAGAATAATATCGCCCTGCATTGCAAAGGATGCGGTTACGCCGCCGGTTGTCGGGTCGGTAAGAACCGTCAGATAAAGGTTACCGCTTTCGGAATGCCGTTTTACTGCGGCACTTGTTTTTGCCATCTGCATAAGCGAAACAACGCCCTCCTGCATTCTTGCACCACCTGAAGCGGTAAAGCCGATGACAGGGAGTTTTTTTGCTTCGGCATACTCAAAAGCACGGGTGATTTTCTCGCCTACTACGCTTCCCATACTCGCCATGATAAAGCGTGCATCCATGACAAAAACCACGCACGGTATTCCTGCAATTCTCGCACTTCCGCAAACAACAGCCTCGTCCTCACCGGTTGTGCTTTCAGCCTTGCGAAGCTTTTCTGCATATCCGGGAAAGTTCATAAAATCTCGGGTCGTCACCCCAACAGCAATTTCTTCAAAGGAATCGCTGTCGCAAATAAGCGCAATTCTATCACGGGGAGCAACCCTCTGATATTTTCCGCACTTTGGGCAGATATAATGATTTTTTGCCATTTCCATCGCCGTGACCTCACTCTTACAAGAGGTACATAAAACGTCGGGACGCTTTGAGCTTGCCTTTATGAGAGCCTTTTCTCCGCTTTCGTTGTGATTTGTTTTTTCAGCCTTGAAAAAGCCTTTTTCCGTTATTGCTTTTTTTAAAAAATCAAGGTTAAACTTCACGTTTATTCCTCCTGAAAACCAAAATATTCCGAGTTATTCTTTTTGCGTGTCGCCGATTATCACAGCAAATGAAAACTCAGCAGATGCCGCAAGCTCTCCATCAACAAATGCATTGCCGTTTGCCCAATAAAAGGGAGCTCGACTCTTGGTTATAACGCATTCCGTTTCAACGGTATCTCCCGGCTTTACGGGCCTTTTAAAGCGCACTTTATCAAGTCCGGTGAAGAGAGTGCTGATATTGTCGCTTGAAGCCTCGGGCAAGCTATCCTTAATAAGTACACAAGCAGATTGTGCCATTATCTCGCAAAGTATGACACCGGGGACAATGGGATTTCCGGGGAAATGTCCCTTTAAGAAGAATTCATCTCCTGTAATATGTTTTTTTCCGTGGGCAACTCCGTCAACAAGCTCTGCGCTGTCCACAAGAAGCATATGTTCTCTGTGGGGAAGAATATCCATTATTTCGTTTCTATCCATGCCACTTCTCCCTTGTTCACAGCTTTTTAAAAGCAACGCAGGCATTGTGTCCGCCAAAGCCAAGGGATGTCGAAATTGCAACATCTATTTCCTTTTTCACGGCAACATTGGGGGTGTAATCAAGGTCACATTCGGGGTCTTTTTCCTTGAGGTTTATTGTAGGAGGCACAATTCCGTTCTGTATTGCCTTTATGCAGGTAATTGCTTCAACTGCACCTGCCGCACCAAGCATATGACCGGTCATGGACTTTGTTGAGCTTATTGAAATCTTATAAGCGTCCTCTCCGAGAGCCTTTTTAAAGGTTGCGGTTTCGGTAATGTCATTGAGATGAGTTCCTGTTCCATGCGCATTTGCATAAAGCTTTGCGGCATCATATTCAACGCCCTCAAGAGCTTTTTTAACGGCAACGGATGTGTAAGTTGCTTCGGCATCGGGGGCAGTTATGTGGTGTGCATCGCAGGTTGCGCCATATCCGACAACCTCACAATATATTTTTGCACCTCTTGCAACGGCATGGTCATATTCTTCAAGAACAAGTGCGCCTGCGCCCTCGCCCATAACAAAGCCTGCACGTCTTGCATCAAAAGGCAGAGATGCTGTATCCTTATCATCGGAAGCAGAGAGTGCCTGAAGATTCTGGAAGCCTGCCACGCAAAGGGGATTCACCGCCGCCTCGGAGCCGCCGCAAATCACAGCTGTTGCATAGCCGTCCTTGATAGCACGGAAGCCCTCACCAATGGCACTTGTTCCCGTTGCGCAAGCAGTTGAAAGGCACATTGAATTGCCGTGTGCGCCATATTTAATTGCAATCTGACCTGCGGCAATATTTATAATCATCTTTGGCACAAACTGCGGATTTACTCTTGTGTTTCCCCTTGCATTGAGCTTATCGTGCTCCTCGCAAAGTGTTGTGATGCCTCCGACTCCGCTTCCGAACAGAACCGCAAGCTCCTCACCGTCAACTGTTCCCACAACTCCGCTGTCACTTACAGCCTCCTCTGCCGCCGCAAGTGCGAAAAGGACATAGAGGTCTGTCTTATTGACAAACATTTTTTCAAAATGCTCTAAGGGGTCAAAATCCTTCACCTCAGCAGCAAGCGTACACTTATATCCCTCGGTATCAAATCTTGTTATTCTATCAATTCCGTTTGTTCCGTTGACAAGTGCGTTCCAATATTTTTCAACGCCTGTTCCAATGGGAGTAACTGCTCCCATACCGGTTACAACAACTCTTTTTGCCATGTTTTCGATTCCTTTCACTATTCTCGTTACAAATCAGTTGTAAGCCTTTGTCAATTACCGTTTTCAGCACATACCGCCGTCCACGCTGATGACCTCGCCCGTGATATACGCCGCACTTTCAGAGCAAAGAAAAGCACAAAGTGCCGCAACTTCCTCCGGCTTTCCGAATCTGCTCATGGGAATGGAAGCCTTGACGGAATCATTCTGTTCAAAATCTGCTGTCATATCTGTGGAAATAAATCCGGGGGCAATGGCGTTACAGGTCACGCCCCTTGAGGCAAGCTCTTTGGCAAGGGATTTTGTAAAACCGATAAGTCCCGCCTTGGAAGCTGAATAATTCGTCTGACCGGCGTTACCCATGATGCCCGAAACAGAGCTTATATTGACAATTCTTCCGCTTCTTTTCTTTGCCATGATGCGGTAAACCTGCTTGACCGTATTGAAAGCACCAACAAGATTTGTATCAATCACGCTTTCAAAGTCGCAAGGCTTCATTGCGATAACAAGGTTATCATGGGTTATTCCTGCATTGTTAACAAGAATATCAACCGTTCCGAAATCCGAAACAATCTCTTCAAACGTGTTTTCAACCTGTGAAAAATCCGAAACGTCGCATTTATAACATTCACATCTTGCACCTTGCGCCCCGACAATATCTTTCGTCTGTGTTGCCGCTTCGGAATTTCCTGCATATATAACTGCAATATCGCAGTTTTGCTTCGCAAGAGAAACGCAAATTGCCCGACCTATTCCTCTTGAGCCTCCGGTTACAACCGCAACTTTTCTTGCGTTATTTTCTGATTCAATGTTTGTCATTGCTTAAGCACCTCCAAAGTCGAAGCAAGTGTTTCCATATCGCTTACTGCAAAGCTTTTTGCTTCGGGGAGAGTTTTCGTCACAAGTTTTTGGAGAACATTTCCAACACCTGTTTCCACAAATGTATCAAAGCCGTTTCCGTGAAGATGCTTAATTGTTTCCTCCCACCTTACGGGGGTGTTTATCTGTTTTGAAAGTGTGTCGGCAACATGGCCGTCATATGGGCGTGCAGTAACGTTGGAATATACCGTGACAGACGGATCAGACATCGGAGTTGCGCTTAGCACTTTTTCAAATTCAAGTGCCGCTTCGTCCATAAAAGGAGAATGAAAACCTCCTGAAACCTTAAGCGGAAGAACTCTTCCTCCAAGGGCTCTCACGCTCTTTTCAAGTGCTTCGCCCATTTCTGTTTTATATGCGACTGAAACCTGTCCCTCACAGTTAAAATTCACGGGATAAACACCGTCAAGGTCATTGCAAGCCTTTAAAACATCTGCATTTGAGAGTTTAACAACTGCGCACATGGAAGCAGGATTTTTCTGCGCCGCCTTTGCCATTGCCTCGCCTCTCTTGCATACAAGCTCAAAGCCTGTCTTTGTGTCATAAACATTCGCAAAGGCAAGTGCAGGGATTTCTCCGAGAGAAAAACCACAAACTGCATCAGGGGTGATTCCCGACTGTTTCACAGCCATTGCCGCCGCAAGGTCGCAAAGATAAAGACAAGGCTGAGCAAGCTTTGTATCACGAAGCTCATCTGCATTTGCGCTTTCGCCAAACATTTTTTCAAGTATTCCGGGGAAGACCATTTCGCATTCATCAAAAAATGTCTTTACGTTTTCAATGCTTTCGTAAAAGGATTTTCCCATGCCGGGAGCCTGTGCGCCCTGACCTGAAAAAAGAAAAGCTATTTTACCCATTTTTCTGCTCCTTTCAACGCCGCCTCACAGCCGCTTATAACGTCAAGAATAATTCCCTCTGCCGTTTGTTCCTCCTTTACAAGTCCCGAAATCTGACCTGCAAGGAAGCATCCCTCGTCCTTATTGCCGTCAACCGCCGCTTTTCGCAGTGCTCCGACACCGAGCTCGGCAATGCTTTCAGCGGTTGCCTCCGGAGCATATTCAAGCTTTGAAAAGTTTCTTGCAAAGGGATTTTTAATGCTTCTGCAAACGTTTCCGCCAAAACGTCTTCCCGTTGTGACGGTTGAAATATCGCTTGCACCAAGCACCATGCTTTTATAATTCTGATGTACGCCACATTCCTTTGCCACAAGGAAGCGTGTACCCATCTGAACTCCGCAAGCTCCAAGCATAAGCGACGCCGCCATCCCTCTGCCGTCTGCAATTCCGCCGGCAGCAAGAACAGGTATATCAACAGCATCACAAATCTGCGGAACAAGAGCCATTGTGGTAAGCTCTCCAATGTGTCCTCCGGATTCCTGTCCCTCGGCAATAACTGCAAATGCACCACATTTCTGCGCTTTTTTCGCCATTGCACACGACGCAACAACAGGAATTACTGTTACCCCTGCAGGATTTAAGATTTCCATAACCTCCGACGGACTTCCTGCACCTGTTGTCACAACACTAACCTTCATGTCCGCACACACCTTGGCGCACTCTGCGGCATGAGGACTCATAAGCATGAGGTTTACGCCGAAAGGCTTTGATGTGAGAGTCCGTGCAAGGTCAATCTGTTCTTTCAGGTATTCCGGTCCTGCATTCATCGCTGAAATAATTCCAAGTCCGCCTGCCTCTGAAACAGCCGCCGCAAGCCTTGCTTCGGATATCCATGCCATGCCGCCCTGGAAAATGGGGTATTTTATGCCAAGTTTTTCGCATATCGGGGAACAAATCATTTGCTTACCTCCAAATGAACAAGGATTTTGTAATGGAAATGTCGTTTTAAAACCGCATTTTCGTTGTTTACGTTACAAGCTTTAAAACGACTTTCCTTTTTCCTTTTTAAAATTTACGCCTTTGCTGCTTCTATTTTTGCAACGAGATCGTTTACAGTTGAAATGCTTGCATCAACCTTGAGTTCAATTTCAAATTCGTCTTCGAGGTTCATTGCAAGTTCTGCAACGTCGAGGGAATCAATTCCGAGATCAGCAAACTTTGTTTCGCCGGAAATTTCGGATGCATCCTTGCTTGTGAAATCTGCGATTGCTTCAATTACCTTTTCCTTAATCATGGTTGTAATCTCCTTTTAAGACAATAAATTTATATATGAAGGTCGGAAACCGACTCATCAACAAAGTTTGTTTGATGCGAAAAATATCAAGTTTAAAAACGTTTTACTTTTAAACGTGTTCTTGATTATTTCTTCCACCTTATGAGGTTTGCCGCATCTGCAAGTCCTCCGCCGAAAGCACACATAACAACAAGGTCACCGTCTTTCAGTTTTCCCTCACGGTTGATTTCATCAAGTGCCATCGGTACACTTGCGCCGGAGGTGTTGCCATACTTATGGATATTTACCGCAAAGCGTTCACGGGGAATACCAAGCTTTCTTGCGGCAAAATCAATGATTCTTAAGTTTGCCTGATGAGGAACTATATATGCAATATCGTCAACTGTAAGGTTGTTTTTGTCAAGAATCGCCTTTATGTCCTTGCATATTGCGTTAACTGCAAACTTAAAGGTTTCCTGTCCCTCCATGTGAATGGCAGGCTTTTCAACCTCACCCTTAAAGAAAGGTGAATTTGCACCATATGCGGGGATTTTTATAACATCGCTTCCGCCCTTGACATTAAAGAGTGAATCAATGTAGCCATCGCCCTCCTCAAGCACAGCCGCCCCTGCACCGTCGCCAAAGATCACGCAGGTTGAACGGTCCGTCCAGTCAACAAGTCCGCTGAGCCTTTCTGCTCCAACCACAAGAGCTTTTTTACATCTCTTTCTTGCAAAATGCCCTGCCGCCGCCTCAAGAGCAAAGAGGAAAGACGAGCAAGCCGCATTTATATCATAGCACACGCAACCAATTCCAAGCTTTTCCTGAATACTGCAGGAAAGCGAGGGAGAAATGTTTTCGGTGCTTATTGTGCAGGCAATTATGAGGTCGATTTCAGACGGAGAAACACCCGCATTTTCAAGTGCCGCTGATGCCGCTTTGTAACCCATTTCGGAGGTTGTTTCGCAGACGCTCACACGTCTTTCGGAAATGCCCACTCTCTGAACAATCCATTCGTCGTTGGTGTCAACCATTTTTGCAAGGTCATCGTTTGTCACAACGTGTTCGGGAACATAGTGACCGGTACCGATTATGTTAAAGCTCATTTTTATCCTCCGTATGGTTTTATATGCGCCTTTTATAGCAGGGCAAATGTTTGTTGAATTTTTGTCATTCGTAGAGTTAATACCACAAAAATAGTGATGGTTACAGTTTTTTACAAAAAAATTTCTCCAATGTATATATTACATCGGAGATTTATTTTTTATTATATAATTATTAGTACATAAATTCAGTTTTCGGGCGGTATTCTTATTTTGTTTTCTGTAAAGTTAATATCTTTAAAACCGTAAAAGTTACATACAAATTCAAAAAAATCTCCCGAAAGATTCAAAACCTTTCGGGAGAAGAAAATGTTTTATCTTATTCTTCAAACAAGGGAGTTGAAAAATATCTTTCAGCAGTGTCGGGAAGCACGGTTACAACTGTCTTGCCCTTGCCAAGCTTTTTTGCAAGCTTTATTGCCGCCGCAACATTTGTGCCACTTGAAATGCCGCACATTATTCCCTCTTTTGAGGCAAGCTCTTTTGCAGTGCGTATTGCCTCCTCATCGTCAATTATGCAGATGTCGCTGTAAATCTGCTGATTGAGAATTTCGGGGATTATTCCGTCGCCAATACCCATCTGTATGTGTGTTCCGATTGAGCCGCCCGAGAGAATTGCGGCGTGCTCGGGCTCAACCGCCCAGATTGTTATGTCGGGATTTTTTTCACGCAGAGCTTCACCGATTCCCGTGATAGTTCCGCCTGTTCCGATTCCCGAACAGAAGCCATGTATCGGTCCGTCAACCTGTTCAAGGATTTCAATTCCCGTTACGTTTCTCTGAACAGCAGGATTTGCGGGATTTACAAACTGTTGCGGAACAAAAACATTGGGATCTTCTGCCTGCATACGCAGAGCCGTTGCAAGACATTCCTCGATACATTCGCCGATATTTCCCGCGTCGTGGATAAGCACCACCTCAGCACCGTAGTGGTTGACAAGCTTTCTTCTTTCCTCACTCACAGAATCAGGCATTATAATCTTTGTTTTATACCCCTTTACTGCGCCCACAAGAGCAAGGCCAATACCCTGATTTCCGCTTGTTGGCTCAACAATTATTGTATCTTTGTTGAGAAGTCCCCTATCCTCGGCATCGTTTATCATGTTGAGAGCTGTTCTTGTTTTGATTGAGCCGCCGACGTTAAGACCCTCAAACTTTACAAGGATTCTTGCGCCATCGGGATCGCCCATTCGGGAAAGCTGTATCATGGGGGTGTTGCCAAGTGCTTCAAGTATATTATTATATATCATTATTTACCTCCGAAATGCCGCATATATTAAGCAACTTTGCCTGCGCAATTTCGACATATCTGTTATATTATACACCAAAATCGCCGTCTTGTCAACAGATATTTTTCCTTTTTTTAAGTCTTTTGGAGACAAATGTTATTCTGCGTATGTTTTCCCCCTTAAAGCAACGCAAAATTCAAAGCTTTTCCATTTCCGAACCAACTGCATCGTCCATGCTCACCTTTTCTTCAAACACTTTGTTCACGTCTTTGTTTTCAAGGTAAGCATCAAAATAGCGGTGACCAAACTCATATAGTGTATCATGATAATATCCCCTTTTTTATGTTGTTAATATTTTACATTTCAAAAGGTCTTTTGTCAAGGATTTCACCTGAACTATATGAACAAAATGATTTCCAAAAATCGACCCTCATGTAAATTTTTACAAACCCCTTGAATTGTATCCTGCGATAGAGTATAATAAAATAGATGAGGGGTGAAACCTCATTGTTCGGAGAAAACACTTAAAATTAACGAAGGGAAAATATTATTATGGATTTCAGCGACAAAAAATGGTGGGATCAAAGCGGTTCAACCCACAAAAGCTCAAACGAGCCACCAAAGCCGAGTACTGTTATAAAAATCGCAGTTGTTGTGGCAATTGTTTTTATTGCGGCATGGACTGCGCTCACATCAGTTTACACGGTAAACGACAAACAACTCGGCGTTGTCACAACATTTGGAAAAGTCACTTCGATTGAACAACCCGGTATTCACATAAAGGTACCATTCGGCGTGCAGGAAGTTCAGCTTGTAAACGTAAACATACGCCAGAAAATTGAAATCGGCTATCGCAGCAATCCCGACGGAACAAGCGACACCTATGAGTCCGAAAGCAAAATGATTACAGGCGATTACAACATTGTAAATGCGGATTTCTTTGTTGAATACCGCATCTCCGATCCTGTTAAATATCTTTACAACTCCGAGGAGCCGGACATAATTCTCAAGGATCTTGTTCAGAGTCAGATCCGAAATGTTGTTTCGTCCTATGATGTTGACATGATTCTCACCACGGGCAAAAACGAGATTCAGACCAAAATCAAGGAGGACGTGATTTCCGAGCTTGAAACATATGACATCGGAATTGCCATTACCGACATTCGTATTCAGGATGCAGAGCCGCCGACAGCAGAGGTTGTTGAATCCTTCAGGGAGGTTGAAACGGCAAAGCAGGACAAGGAAACCGCCATAAACGTTGCAACTGCATATCAGAATTCCGAGCTTCCCAAAGCCGAAGCACAGAAGGACAAAATCTTAAAGGAAGCCGAATACTACAAGCAAGACCGAATTAACGAAGCAAAAAAGCAGACAGCAATGTTCAATGCAATGTACGGCGAATATAAAAACAACCCCGGCGTTACAAAGAGAAGAATGTATTATGAGGCAATCGAAAAGATTCTTCCGGGCATAAAGCTTTATATAGACACTTCAGACGGTGCGACACAAAAGCTGCTCCCCCTTGAAAATTTTGTGGCAGGTTCCGGAAACACATTTGTGGGCGAATAACGGAAAAAGGAGGTAAAAAGTTACATGAAAAAGAAGCTTATAATGATTATTTTTGCGGTTGTTTTGCTTGCGGCTCTTTTTGTTGCGGCAGACTGCTTTTATATTGTCGGCGAGCATGAGTATGTCAATGTTGTGCGTTTTTCAAAAACAATCGGCACAACAAGCGAGGCAGGACTTCATGTCAAAGCTCCATTTATTGACACAACACGTTCCTTTTCCAAAAAGGTGATGCTTTATGATATGCTTCCGTCGGACGTTCTCACGGCTGACGAAAAATCCATGCAGGTTGACAGCTACATTCTCTGGAAAATAATTGACCCTCTCACCTTTTACACCACGCTCGGTACAAAAAACGAAGCTGAAAACCGTCTTGACACTCTTGTCTACACGGCATTGAAAATTGACCTCGGAACACTTTCCCGTGATGAAATTATAAATCAGGACGATGAAAGCCGAAACGCTCTGAACATAAAGATTACAAAATCCTCAGCGGAGGCGGCAAAGGACTATGGTATCGAAATTGTGGATGTAAAAATCAAAAAGCTTGATCTTCCCGAAGACAACGAGCAAGCTGTTTACAGACGAATGATTTCCGAACGTGAAAAAATCGCCGAGGAATACCGTGCCGAGGGTAATATGGAGGCGCAGAAAATACGCAACGAGGTTGATACAACCGTAAACATCATGCTTTCAGATGCAAATGCCACCGCCGCAGAGCTTCGTGCACAGGGCGAGGCAGAATATATGCGCATACTTGCCGAAACCTATAACACCCCCGAAAAGCAGGAATTCTATGCTTT
>JAZQKV010000064.1:0-76283 GCA_045542335.1 Eubacteriales bacterium | reverse complement strand
ACAGCGCCCCTATGTTACCATAAGACCGGGTGAGCTCTTACCTCACCTTTCCACCCTTACCTGCACGAAACAGGCGGTATATCTCTGTTGCACTCTCCCGGAGGTTACCCTCGGCTGACGTTATCAGTTATCCTGCTCTGTGAAGCCCGGACTTTCCTCACCTTGACCCTTGCGGGATTCTCGGCGCAACTGTCTGTGGCGGTGCGAGTATATTATATCACGGGTGTGATAATATGTCTTGACGCTTTGTTTTAATTTTCGGTTAATTTTATGTCGCGAGAACAAAAGCTTCCCCCGTGTGCAAATGTACACGGGGGAATGTTTGCCGTAAAATGCGTTTTTATAAAGTATGTCAGTTGCCTGCAGTTGCAATTGTTTCGCCGTTGAATGTTATTACAACATCAGCGGAGCTCTTGCTGTAATTATCCTTGATAATGCGCACGTCATCAATGTCAACTGTTCCGCTTTCGTCTATATCAACAGCATCCTTGTGTTCCTGGCTTGCAGCTTTATCAAATGCTCTGATAACTCTGATAAAGTCGTCGATGTCAATCAAACCGTCGCCGCAGTTCTCCGCAAAGGATCCCTTGATGTCGCCGGCAATAAGCTCCATGGTGAGCGTATTATTGTCGCCCTCAACGGGAGTAACCTCATAAGAGCCGCTTACATAGCCGTTCTTTTCAATCACCATTTTATACTTCTTACCTGCAATAAGATTGCCGAATGAGAAAGATGCGGTGTTGCCGGTGTTGCCTGCAACTTCAATTTCATCTGCAAACACACCCTTCATATCAAATGCGGCAATATTCAGCTTTGTCGTTCCGTTTTCACTCTTTCCGTTAAACTCAACTGACACTTCAATGCTTGCAGGCTTGATATCTTCTTCATCCTTAACAAATTCAATTGTGTAAGTGCCGGGAGCCATGTTTGCAGGGAGTATGCCATCTTCTGTCAAGGCGATTTCGGCAACATTGCCGTCTTCATCTGTCACAATAGCCTTGTTGTAAGAGTCATCAGTTGTGTAAGCAAAGCCTATAAGCTCAACCTTCTTCGCCCAATCCTTAATTTGCGCAGTTGTCGCATTCTGCGCATAGGGCTCGGTAGTTGCCGCCTTGATAGTTCCGCCGACTGCATTGATAACAATTGCGCCGGGATCTGTAACCTTGCCTTCAACATATGAGCCGTTATTGAAAATTACAACTCTTGTTGCATCATCCGCCTCGACAGCTTTGAGCTGCTTGTTTGTGCCGAGCTTGATTACACCGCCGAGAACCCCTGCCTTGTTGATTTCAACAACAGTTACACCGCTGCGTTCTGTTGCCACGGACTCATTGTTGTTCTCCGTGTCTTCGTCGCCATCATCATACAATTCGGACTTTGAAGGGCCGGTAATTGTAATATCACCTGTTACAGAACCGTCGTTAAGTGTGTAGTATCTCACGCCTGCATAGTTTGTAACGCCGGTGCCATTGGATGTGCCAAGCGTAATTGCGGCAACTGTACCACCGTTGATATTTACATCTACAATACCGTAAACGCTACCTGCAGTCTTAACATTATGACCGTTATAAATAGCGCCTGTTACAGAACCGCCGTTTACGTTGATTACAGAGCGTCCGGTGTATGTCTGCCCGGAGAACATTGCAATGTTAATTCTTCCGAAGCTACCGCTGTTGACGTTGATTTCGCTGTCATTGGAATACTGAGAGTTATAATGGAGAGGTGAAACGTGCTGTGTTTCAACACTTGTCACATTCTCGCCATAAGTGAACTTATAACCCTGGGTCATAAATCCGCCGTCCTTGTTGGAGCCCTGAACTGTGATATTATTAAACTCAACGTCGCCGTCAAATCTTAAGTGTGAATCGTTAAGTGTTTTGCCATCTGCCTTATAGTGGCGCATATCAAACACGGATTCTGCGGTATATCCTGTAATATAAATCTTCTTGCCTGCAACGCCAAAGCCGTCTACTGCTGCGCCTGTTTCATTGTTCTTCTTGTAGCTGATAACAACGAGAGTGTTGAGAGCCTCATTTTCTGTAAAGATGACATCAGCTCTTGCGAGTGTTTTGATTGGCTTTGCATAGGAACGACCGTCATTTTCATCGTTACCTTCGTTTGAGATATAAATAGCCTTTTCGCCAAAATCCTTCACCCATGTTGCCGTGTATGTTGCGCCTGCTTCCGCAATAGCAACAAGCTCGGGTGTCCAGCCATTGAATACAAAGCCTTCCATGGTGGGATTCTCTGAGGGTGCAACAGGAATCTTTCCGATTTCTGTTATAACAGTCTTGGTTGTTGCGGCATCTGTCCATGCGCCGCCGTTTGCATCAAAGATTGCGCTTGCAACAGCTTTTTCTTCCCAGATAGCCGTTGCGGTTACATCTGCGGTAACTTTATAAGTTGCACCGCCTGCGTAGGTTTCCTCTCCGATTGTCCATCCGCCGAATACAAGTCCCTCAAGATTTTCCATGTTAGCAAGAGTAATTTCGGTGTTCTCTTCAACGGTTACGGGATTGGGAACTGTTGTGCCATTTGCGGATGCGTAGGTTACGGTGTAAGTTCTGACTACCTTGAATTCAACATTATAAGTCTTTCCGGCTTCGGCAGCGAGAGTATAAACGCCGTCTGTTGCCTCAACCTTTTCACCGTCAACATAAATATCGTTGCCATCGGTTGCTGTGAGCTTAATACCTGTAAGCGAGCAAGCATAGCCGTTTTCAGAGGTAGGCTCAGTTGTAACTGCTTCTGCCTTACCGCCTGCTGTTGCATTGACAACAATTGCGTCTGGATCGTCAACCGTAAAGCCTTCTGCCATGCCGTTGTTGAAGATTATCACTCTTGTGAGATTTTCAGGTGCTGAATAAGCCGAGCCTGCAGCCACCTTTTCCTCGCCGCCAACGTATGTTGCCATAGTCGTTGTGCCGTCAAGCAATCCGCAGGAAATCTGAGGCTTTTCAAATGTACCGCCGTTGATTTCAAATACATACACGCCCTTCATGTAGGGAGAAGAATCTGCGCCGCCTGCGCTCTTATGACCAACTGTCACTATGTCGCCCTTGTATGTACCGCCGTTAAATTGAAAATGAGCAAGACCCTCGGTAACAACATTTCTTCCAAGGTTTACAGCACCATTCAATGTACCGCTGTTGAGTTCTACAAGAAGAGTTCCGCTGAACTTACCTACCTCATTTTCATCAAGACCACCGTTTTTATCGCCGGTGTCGCTCCATGAGGTTGAGTGTGCAAGAGCAATGGAGGCTTTGGTATCATTTACAGTACCGATAGTTGCACCGTCGTTTATGAAAGTGATCTTGCCGGAGTTTGTATACGAGCCGCTCAGGTAGTTACCCACAAGAGAAACGCCGCTTACGCTTGTACCCTCTTTAAGATGATAGCTTGCATCGAGTCCGTGTATATTTGCGTGCTCATAGTTTCCGATTGTGAGTCTACTTGTTCCAATGGACGAGCCGTCTTCAAGAACAAAGGCATTGTTTCTGATACCCAGCGATGCTTCACCGGCGTTTGAATATGCGATGTTCTTAAAGGTTGTGTCGCCACTAAGAACTATTCTTGAGGAATCTCCCTTGGAATATTTAACAGGCGTTTCGCCGATACCCTGCCATACCACAACACCCTCGTGTGAAGGATGGTAAACGTATCCATCTACCTCTGCATAATCGCTTACAAAATTGATTGTGCAGGTCTTGCCATCAGCGGTATCAAGGATTGTATAAGCTGTTGCAAGAGTCTTGACAGGGGAATCTTCCGTACCGTAATTTGCATCGTCGCCGTTTACATTGTCAAGCCAGACCGTGTCATACTTCTTTCTTGAGAATGCAACGGTATTTACGCCGCTTGTAAATGTATATTCTTCTGGTGTGATTATGCCGTCGTCCTCAACATCAAGTGTTGTCACTTCACCTGCTGCATTTGTAATTGTCACCTGATTATATGCAGCATCGGTAACGGTATAGGTATAGCCGTTAAGAGTTGCGGTGTAATTATTTGCATAGTCAACAGTTACATCTGCCTTGACATTTGCACCTGTTACCTTAAGAACAACTGCCGTATCATCGTTTACGGTCTTGACGGTTGCGCTGTCATTGAAAATAACAATTCTGCCTTCTCCGTCATCACCACTGCCGGCAGCAATATCATTTGTTACACTTGCGCCCTTGTTGATTTCAACAACTGTATATCCTGTTACAGTATCTTTTACGGCAGGCGAAAGCATAATAGTATTTGCCTTACCACCATTAATGGTTAAATAACGCAATCCATTTTGTGTAGCAGTCGATGCAGCGTTGCCCGACGTTTCAAGGTTAAATGCATCGAGAGTGCCTCCATTAAGATTGATAATAAGCTCGCCGTTATGCTTTTGAACAGAGTTACTTCCATGTCCAAGTGTTATACGGCTAACAGAAGCAGTGCCATCAATATTGAACACCGCCTTACCATACATTGTATATCCCGTCCAAGGACCTACAACCCTAACCCAAGAGCCGGAATTAAGATTTATAACACTATCCATAAGATTAGACGTGGAAGTTCCTTTTCCGGCACTGCCTCTGTTGCTGTAGTAATAATGCGAAAGCTTTGCATTGGTAGTTTTTGCTTTGGAGCCAACCGTCAAATTATGACCTTGAGCCATAAATCTTCCGTCGCTGGTATCCATCTTTATCGTCACGTCATCAAAGTCAAGATCGCCCTTGAAATAGAAATGTGATCCGGTACCAACATCAGCAATATCGCTGTTTCCGTTATAGCCACGGATATAAATAGTCTTATCACTTCTGCCGAATCCAAGTTCACCGGACTTGCCTGCAGTACCAACGATATAAACTGTATCTATTGTACTGTCTGAGGTTATAAATGATTGAGCTTTGTTAAGTGTCTTGAACGGGAATTTCGCAGAACGTCCGTCATTATATGTGTCACTTCCCGAAGCCGATGCTGAAACATAAACAGCATTCTCTTGTTCAACCGTATTGTCAACCATTTCCCAAACACCATAATATGTGGTATTCTTTACAGGAACGGTTACTTCCGTTGTATCTATCACTTCGCCACCGAGTTTCGTCGACCAGCCCAGGAAAGTATGATTCTCCCATGTGGGGTTTTCGGCAGGAAAAGTAACATAGCCGTTGTAAGGCTCTACATAATCGGCAGACGTAGTTGCCCCATTATTTGCAGGATCAAATACAACTGTGACCGTTTTTGCTTCATTCGTCAAATCTTCTTCAGCCACACCGTCAGACTTTACAATACCCCAAGCAGCAATATCAATATATGCTTTGGTTGTTGTTCCGTCGTCGTTCAAATACTCCTCTGTGTAATAAGCATTTCCTTTTACTCCACCTCCAAAAAGGCTAAGGTGATTTTGAGCAAAGTTTGCACAACCTGCATCGAAGTCGCTTTTTGTGATTGTATAAACATACCACTCTCCGCTGCCGTTATAATTATCACCGGTTACACTTCCGCCATTTCCACCATTAAAATCCTTATTAGCGGACGTTTTAGCTTTATAAAAACTCACACTCGGTGCAATCTCAAGGTTAGTACGGATAAGAAATTTAAGCGTAACAGTTGTGTCAACAACATTTACCACAGGAGAATATGTATACACATCAAGATGTGTATCATTTGAAGAGTTAGTTGGCGTGAGATGAACATAATGATAACCTGTTACAGGATCAGATTTATTTGTAAGCTGCACGCCACTGCCTTTACCTGCGTTAATATTACCCAAATTTGCGGTTCTGATAAACCACCAATCCTCCGCCCCGAGAAGCTCTGCATAGTCTTATTCGGAAAGAAGCTCAATTTCAGCCTCGGTTTCTTCCCCGGCAACTTCTTCTGCCTCGGCAAGAACCACTTCCTCGTCAAGCTCCTCTTCTTCGAAAATCTCCTCTTCTTCGGGAGTTTCTTTCTCATCTGCAAAAGTCCCATCCTCGGATTCTTCCTCCGCAATAGCTTCTGCTTCGTTTTCAACTTCAACTGCGATTGCATCCTGTTCATCCACAGCTTCGGTTGCGCCAACTGTAAGGCTGAAGCACGACATAACCATCATAATGCTGAGCAAAACAGCAAGCAACTTCGTTGTTTTCATACAATTCTCTCCTTTTTGTATTTTTCAACGGGATTTATACATTTACACTATCCCACGATAAAAACAGTATATGTTATTTGTTTAACTCTGTCAAGCAATTTGTTTAAATGAATTGTTAATTTCATTTCCCGGCAGAAATATTCGTGCAATCTGCCCAAATTCTCAAAAGTCTTTTTACAGAAAAAAGGGACGGATCAAAAATCCGTCCCTTTGCCTGATGCTTGAATTATTATTTAACCTCGGTTTCAGCTTTTACAAAATAAAGCTTCGCATCCGTTTCGCCAACAATCTTTTCGAGATTGTGCTTCGCACTTCCGTCCATCATGTACTGCGTTGCGCCATTCGCTCCAACCTTTGTGAGAGTGTTGCCGTACTTCTGAATGTATGTATTACCCTTGTGTGTGGGAAGCCATGCGATGTTGCCTGTGCCGTAGTCGCACGCATTCACCTTGTCAAGGAAGAACACATTGTTCTCAATTGTAAAGCCTTCTGCTCTGTTGTTGTGGTGATCCCACCCCTTGATACTTGCGGAACGGTTCGGGCTCATTCCCCAACCGTAGCCGGAACGTGCAAGGAGATTGCCGATGTAATTGATGTTCTTCATTTTTCTTTCAACAGCCGCATTGTCTGCAATACCCATGAAGTACTCAATGTTGTAGATACATCTGTCAATTACGTTGTTTGTAAACCAAACGTTTTCTTCTACACACGCATCGTTGCCGCCAAGCTGCTTCTGGTGTGTGATACCTGCATCATAGCACTGGTATACATAGCAGTTGTCGATTACATAGTTGTCACAAGAGCCGTAAACTTCAATACCGTTTCCGTAACGTGTGATTGTGCCGTTGTCGTTGAAATGCTGTGATGAGCCGCCCACATATCCGATTTCGCAGTTTGTAAACTTGACATTTACTACGTTGCCCATGCCCACTCCATGAGAGCCTGCGTACATGATACAAAGGTTGTCGTATGTTACGTTGGATACTCCGGAAATGCCATAACCTCTGTATGCGATTTCGATGGACTTGTAAACCTTACCGGGATTGCCTGCGTCACATCTTACATAGAGTGTTGCGGAATCAATATTGCCGTTGATATACTCGGAAATAAAGTAGTTGTCCTCTGCAAGGTGAGTCTTAGGGTCAAACTTCTTGCCGTTGACCTTCACCTCATTGTCTTCCACCTTTACGCCGGATGCAAGTCTTTCGATTGTCTTGCCACCGTTTTCATAGCCGCCGTCCACAATGATATTACCTACATCGGGGATGTTCTTTGCGTACTTCCAGATGTTTGTTGTACCCTCAACGAGTGTCCAGAGGGATTCATCAGCAACGTCGCCGTGAACGTTCGCATTGATCACAGGCTTTGCACCCTCGCCGTATGCGGAGTAAGTAACACCGCCCTTGGTCTTGAATCTTTCTCTCCACATATCGCCTCTCTTGAGAAGCACCGCATCACCTGTTGTTGCAAGGGAGGTTGCCTTTGTGAGAGTCTTTACAGGTGTTGCCTCAGAAAGGCCGTCGTTTGCATCATTACCGCTTGCCGATACATAAATCTTCTTGCCCTTTACTTCGTATGCGGATTTTGTTGCCCGGATTTCTGCAATCCTTGCATCAATCTTTTGTGCATACTCGTTCATCACCTTTTCGCCTTCTTCAAAGTCGGCGTTAAAGTCCTCGGAAGCCACAGAGCCGTCAGTTACAAACTTCCAGATTTCCTTGCCGTCGGCATCAATATAGCTGATGTGGCTCACGGAAGCATCGATGATGTCTGCAAATGCCCAGTGTGTTTCGGGTACGTCAGAGAACTTTGTCTTTGCGCTTTCAAAAATTCCGTCTGCGCTGCACTTCTTGCCATAGGCATTGTTGATAACCTTTACAACCTCTGCTCTTGTGATTGTGGCATCGGGCTTGAAGGAGAATGTTCCGTCACCGTTTGCATAACCATTTACAAGACCTGCCTTGCCGGCAGCGGCAATAACCTGTGCTCTGGGATGATCAGCCGCAACGTCGGTAAACACGCCGTTCTTGCCTGCATCCTTGAGAAGACCCATGTTGTAAACGAGTTCAACAAATTCTGCTCTTGTGATCTTCTGATCAGGGAGGAATGTGCCGGAATAGCTCTTAAGATAGCCGAGACTTTCAACATAGGAAACATACTTGTGATACCACTTGTCGCTTGTCACGTCACTGAAAGAGCTTGTCTTGTCAAGGGGTACATTTGCATCTCCGCCCGCTACAAGACGTGCAACTATTGTGCAAGCCTCCGCTCTGGACATATTTCCGGAGATACCGAAGGTGCCGTTGGAGTAGCCGTTGATATATCCCTCATGTGCAACGGAACCTGTAGCTTCTTCGGGGATTGCGATAATCTTGCCGACATAAATTCTGTCGTTTGCACTCATATTCTTTACGCTGTTTGAGCCGAGAGGATAGATATGAGCCTGTGCGATAATGGGATCTGCGGTATCAAGCTTGTTTTCATAAGCCTTGCCGATATCAAAGGAGAAGGTCGCCCATCTGCCCTCGATAATAGGCTCTCTGGAAACGAGCTGTGTCTGCTTGGAGAAGTTTCTCGCCATGATGTTGAACTTGGCATTTCCCTCAACAGGATTATCAGAGAGATAGAGATACTCAATGATGAGTGTCTTGTACAAAGAGGTATTGATCTTTGCGCTGCCGTAGCTCCAACCGTCAAGGTTTATGGCTTCGCCCTTTGTGGAGGTCATTTCGGGATTGGGTATAACCTCAACAACGCCCTTGCCTGCAAAGCTTGTCACTGTACCTGTGGCGGTATCAACGTGGTCGCAGATACCGTTGTAATATCCTGCATAATCTATTGCAATATAGTCGCGTGCCGCAACAACCTGCTCCCAGAGAGCCACAAAGTCAACGTCGCCCTCGGGCATTTCAAAGGTGCTACCGGGAAGCATACCCTGTCCGGAGTTGGAAGCAAGCCACTTTGTGGTAGCATAGCCTTCTGCGGTGTAGGGGATTTCGGGAAGTGTAATCTTCGCACCGGGTTTTGCAGTGATAGTTGCGGGGTTTTCACCCTGTGCGTTTGCATATCCTGCGGAGAAGGTGACCTTGAAGTCCTTGTCCGCATAAGGGCTCTTGTTTGTAAGAGTGATATTGCCTACATAGATTTCGTCACCGTCACCAAAGGAAGCCGCCTTGTGTTCACGTCCGCCAACGCTGAACTGGAGATGCTTCATAATCGCCTCACTCTTTCCTGCGGTAAAGGAAGAAAGAGCCGCCTGCATATTGATGACAACCTTTGTCCACTCGCCGTTCGCAACAAGTGCCTCAGCGGCAGGGACATAGGGAGCACCCGCAACGCCGCCCTCTGTTGTGGAGAGGAATCTCATAACGGGCTTTATGCTCTGGAGTGTGCCGGAAACAAACTTCATATCGATTACCATATACTTATACTTTGTGATATCGATACCAAAGGATTCAGCACCATATCCGTCAATTGTAAGATAATCGGGATTTGTAGCGGCAGGATTTACCGTAAACTTTACTACCTGCTTGCCGCCGTCGTCAACCACTTCAACCTTACCCGTATCTCTGTGATCGCAAATACCTCTCTGCATCTTTGTGTAGTCAAGCACCTTGTCCTCTGCGGTAAAGGAAGGACCGGCAGGTGCGGTGGAGGATGTCTGACCGAATTCTCCGCTTATGTTCTTGTCGGAATTTGTAAGAACAATCTTTGCAACATAGATTTCGTCGCCTGCACCAAACTTTTCAGCCATGTGTTCACGTCCGCCTACAGAGAACTGGATGTGCTTTGCAATGGCTTCACTCATGCTTGCAACCTTTTCGGAAAGACCCTTTTCCAGGTCAATGACAACTGTGTGCCAGAGACCGTCGGAAGCAAGTGCGTTTTCGGAAGCAAGATAGGGCAAGCCCTCGATGTTGCCCTCTGTTGTGGTGAGGAAACGCATGGTGGGCTTTATGCTTTCAACCTTGTCGGAAACAAACTTCATGTCGATGAGCATATACTTGTACTTCTTGAGGTCGATGCCAAAGCTCTCGGAGCTGTAGCCGTCGATGGTGATATAGTCCTGCTTTTGTGCCGCAGGATTTATCGTGAATTTTACTACCTTGCCCTTTGCACTGTCCTCTACAACCTCAACAGTACCTGTATCTGCGTTGTCGCAGACACCTCTGTGCATCTTGGTGTAGTCAAGCTCCTTATCGGGTACGGCAGGCTTTTCCGCAGGAGCGGAGGGCTGTGCCGAGGGGTCAACCTTTGTGCCTTCGCCTGCGTTTACGGCAATGCCGGAAATGTCATTTGTAAGGGTGATATTATCAATGCTGATGGTGTCGCCTGCACCAAACTTTTCAGCCTTGATGTCACGTCCGCCAACGCTGAACTGGAGATGCTTCATCAAAAACTCCGTTGCACCGCCCATTTTTTCTTTAAGACCCTTGTGCATATCGATAACCATAACCTGCCACTTGCCGTTGGCGGTAAGTACACCCTCAGTCGCAAGGTAGGGAGCACCCTCCACACCTCCGCCTGTGGTGGAGAGAAATCTCATAACAGGACGGATTTCATTGACCTTGCTCGACACAAACTTCATGTCGATGAGCATATACTGATACTTTGCAACGTCTATGCCAAAGCTCTCGGCACCATAACCGTCAATTGTGAGATAATCCTGTTTTTCTGCGGCAGGATTTACTGTAAACTTTACAACACTGCCCTTTTCGCTGTCCTCAGTAACCTCGACAACACCTGTGTCCTTGTGGTCGCAGATACCTCTCTGCATCTTGGTGTAGTCAAGAACCTTGTCCTCTTCCGCCGCACCTGCAAAACAGCTTACAGCCATAACAGCCATAAGGCAGGCAAGCATGACAGCGATAACCTTTCTTAACGTCATAAAAAATCTCCTTTCGGGCAAAAAACTTACAACAAGATTGTTGCTTATAACATAATACCATATTTTTTTGTGTCTGTCAATAACATTTTTGGACAAAATAATGTAAATTTGTCTGAAACAAATGCTTTTTTTGCAATTTCACATCAAACAACTATAAAATGCACCCCCACGTCAGAATTTTGCGACATGGGAGTGCATTTCACTTATATGGTTTTAACAAAGTAAAGGCTGTTGGGGGCAAACTCAAGGTCAACTCCGCCGTCATCACCTACGGTTTCGGTGCGCAACACCTTTATGTTTCCCTCGTCACGCAAGGTATTTATCACATCCCTTGTCATTTCCGGCTCGCCCATTTCAAGATACTTTGCGTAAGGGTTGGTGTGATCCTTGTCTATGAGATAAATCTCCACAGTCTTGCCCGCTGCATCACCGGGAAGCATGAGCTTTTCGGAAACGGTGGGCAAATTTTTATCAAATCCCTCTCCGCTGTAGGTTGCAAGTACGGCATATTCTCCGTTGCCGCCACTTGTAGGCACAACACAGATTTTGTCATTATCGCAGGAATAAGGTAAAAGTCCGTCGTAGAGGCGAGAGGCAAGGACATATGCGTTGTAAATGGGCTTTGCGATGAAATTGAGAGTGAAAAAGTTGCGGAAGCCTGAAAAATCCGTCACCATTTCGTGCTGTCCCGAAAGGCATATCATGAGCTTTTCCATTTTTATGCCGTGTCTTATAATCTCGTGGATGAGCTTTGCATAATACGCTGAAAAAATCTCCGTTTCACGGGCGATAAATGCAGGACATTCCTCAAGGTTGAAATACCCATGAGATGCCATTCCCCATTCATCAACAACAATCTCCGTGTCGGAAAATCCGCTTCTGTCAATTATATCCTGATACTCTTTCTGTTTTGCAATCCAGTCCTCAACGCTGAATTTTCCCTCGGGAGTTGAAAAAGACCTCCACCCCTTTCCGGAATAGTTGTGCAGAGCGATATAGTCAAGGCGAAGTCCTTTTTCCTTTACAAAGCCGAGAAAGCCTCCGAGAAAAACCTCGTTGACAAGGGCAAGGGCAGGTCCTCCGATGTGCAGGCGGCGGCTTACTCTCATAAGCGCCTTTTCAAATCTTTCGTAGAGCTTGCAATATTCCTCTGTTCTTATCTTGTTTGCCTGTGGGTCTTCACAGTCCTCAAGCTGCGCCAGGAAAAACGCCTTTATGTCCGGCTCGTTCCAGCATTGCAGATGCCATCCTGAAACTCTGTCGATACCGTAGCGGTCAACTATGTGCTTTGTATACTCGTAGCACATATCCTCCCAGGTGTCAAGGCTGTCGGGCATGGAGGTGTTTATGAGCTTTCCCTTGTAACGTGTCTTGTTTTTGCTCACGCTTGAATGTGCGTTGTATGTTGCGATACATTCGGGCGTAAAGCCGTAAGCGATGAGCACATCAAAGCCCTTTTCCACAAGGTAGTCAAGACGCAGGTCGTTCACCCTGAAATCGTATGCGATTTTGCCGTTGCCGTCGATGTACACTATATCCTCAAACATATTGTAAATGCGCACTGTGTCAATGGCTTTGTCCTCGGATATCCTGTCAAGTATGCGTTTTCCCCATGAATCCTCTATGGCATCGGTGGGATGGAAAATACAGTTGTTCCAGAAGTTCTTTTGATGTTTAATAACGTTGTTACCTATCTTTATCATAATTCTTCTCCTTTATCTTGAGGCATCAAGTATGCCTTTTAAATATCCGATTGCAAAAAGTCTGCCAAGTGCCGCATAGCCTGCAACCTCCGTGTCCTCGCCAACAAGGGTCGGAACATGGTCAACTCTTATGGGGACATTTATACCAAGGCTGTTGTACAGCTTTATAAGGTGTGCCATGTCAAGCTCACCGTTGTCATGGAAGGTTTCACGGAAGCCGTCAAGATTTCCCGTGGTGTTTCTGAAATGGATAAAGAAAATCTTTTTTGCAAAATCCCGTATCACCTTGTCCACATTCTCGCCCATTATAAAATAGTTTGCCTGACACATGGTTATACCAAGCATCTCACTTGGTCGAATATCATAGACCGCTTTTCTTATATTTTCCGCGCTTATCATGATTCTTGAAACACCGTCAAGCTTCGGAACAGGCGGGTCATCGGGATGAAGCGCAAGCTTTATTTCATACTTCTCAGCTTCCGGCACAACTGCGTTAAGAAAGTATTCGTAATTATCCCAAAGCTCCTTTTCGGAAATATGCTTGTCCGTACCCTTAAAATCATGGGGGTCGTATCCCGTAACACACGCTCCGCCTCTTTCGGGTATGTCGCTTCTCGTCCTTAACCAACCGATATGCGCCATCCAGTTGAAGCAAATTGTTTCAATTCCGAAATGCCTCATATGAGGAAGCATTTTTATAACCTTTTCTATGCTCTCATCACGAAAACTGTCGCCTGTCTTGATGTGGTCATGAAGCTCATTTGGCATTGGCTCAATCACTATTGGTTTAATACCGTAGTCCAAAAATTCATTATACACCGTCTGCCAATGGGACTTGTCACAATAGTCAAATCCCCCTGTTTCAGGCAGCCTTATAACGCCATGAGTAACACCGCACTGCTTTGCTATGTCCCACGTTAAGTCCTTTTCACTTCTGAAATAGTCCGCAAGAATCATCTCACACACCTCCGAGGGTAAGGAAGCCTCCGTCAACCGGAACTGTAATTCCCGTCACAAAGCCTGAAGCTTTGTCGTCAAGAAGCCATTTTGCACAGCCTACAAGGTCATCTGCCTCACCAAAGCGCCCCATAGGCGTGTGAGATATGACCTGCATACCTCTTTGCGTAAGTCCGTCCTCAACTGTTCCAAGATATGCCTTGCTTCTTTCATTAACCATAAAGCCGGGGGCAATGGCGTTTATCCTCACCTTTGCAGGTGCAAAATATGCCGCAAAGGACTGGGTGAGATTTGACACCGCCGCCTTGCCCATGGCATAGGCAAAGCATCGGGTGAGAGGACAATAAGTATTCATGGAAGCGAAATTGATAACACTTCCGCCTCCGTTTTTAATCATCTGCTTTGCAAATTCAAGCGTGGGATACACCGTTCCCATTGTGTTTAAATTAAGCACACTTTCAAAAGCATCCATGTCAATGTCGTAAAGACCCTTCTGTCCCTCGTCAAGTCCGCCAGAAAGCTCACGGGGGTCATATTTTGTGATTGTGGGCATTGCCTTTACGTTGTTTCCGCCTGCACCGTTTACAAGGAAGTTACAGGGACCAAAGCTCTTTTCCACAGCTTCAGCAAGCCTTTTGACACCCTCCCTATCCGTCACATCGCAGGCATACACCATGGATATGCCACCGTCTGCCTTTATGCACTTATTCACAGCCTCAAGCTTATCTGCTGTCCTCCCCACCAGGCAAACCTTTGCCCCCTCTTTCGCAAGCTCCTTTGCAATCACCGAGCAGAGCGTTCCCCCTGCTCCCGTCACAACAGCAACCTTGTTTTCAAATTTCATAAATCCATCTCCTTTTTTATTTTGTCGCATCAAGTGCATTTGCATAGCACATTCTGTATAAAAGCTCCTGCAAGGTCTGTTCACCGCACATAAGCTCACCGACCTCTGCCTTTTTGCCGAGAAAGCTGCACAGGATTCGTCTGAAATAATCGTGTCTTACAAACGAAAGAAAGCTTCTTGAATCGGTTGTCATGCCAATAAAGTTGTAAGCAAGCCCAAAGGACCACATATCCTCAAGCATATCCGTGATGCCTTTCTTGTGGTCGCACCACCACCACGCAGGTCCTTGGCTGACAAGTCCGCACACTCCGTCCTTTGCATACGACCCGGAAAGCACCGATATAAGTGCATTATCCGAGGGATTAAGCGTAAAAAGCACAGTTTTGGGCAGACCGTTCTCTGCACAGTCAAGCGTATCAAGAAACGCAGTCAGAGAATTTACATCAACACTGTTGCCGATGCCGGCAAAGCCACCTGTTGCACCTGCTGCTTTCCGGAGCTTTGTGCTTGTAAAACGCTGTGCGCCAATGTGCAACTGCATCACAAACCCTCTCTTTGCGTACTCACCTCCGAGAAAGGTGAGTATATGCGAAGAAAGTGCGCTCCTGTCATTTTCCGAAAGCTCGCCCTCCATAAGGCTTTCAAAACGTTCCCCATTTTTGCCGTCATCTGTGTAATAACAAAAACCATTGTCAATGGCATGGTCAGCAAAACGGCAACCGACGGCATAAAAATCATCAAACCTTTTTGCCACGGCACATTTGAAATCATTTAGATTATTTATATTCTTGTGAACCACATCTCCGAGCCTTTTTACAAAATCCGCCGTGGGCGCAACAATGTCATCACCTCTCAAAGAGGGGGCAAAGCTTTTCATAACAGAAAATGACGAAATGTCCTCGCACAAGCTTGCACATGGACTTGCATATTCCACTCCGAATTTTGCAAGTAAGGACAACGCCGTGACCTTGTTTTCCGCAAGATATGCGTTGCATTTTTCAAAGGCCTGTCTTGCCGTGAGGCTTTCGGGAGCGTCAGTTATACCGAAAACGACTTCAAACTCCATTACCGACCAATGGTACATATGATTTCCCACAAGCTTTGGAAGCGTTTCCCACCATTTTTCAAATTTTTCCTCATTTGTAGCTTCCCCTGTTATATACCTTTCCTCAACGCCGCACATTCTCATCATTCTGTGCTTGTATGGGTCAGGCTTTACCCAAAGCTCATATACATCTGTAAAACGAATGTTGTTTACAATATCTGCAACGTTCAGATGATTGTGGTAGTCCACAACGGGAAGATTTTTTGCGTATTCATAAAGTTTTTTTGCCGTGTCGTTTTCAAGTAAAAAGTTTTTGTCCATATTTTCTTTTTATTTACTCCTGATTTACGTTTCATTTACTTATTTTGCGTTTCGCCGCAAACAAGCGCCTGACCATTCACCGATGCAGAAAACCACGACCTTTGTTTATAAAAAATTTAAGTTTCCTGCATTGACTCATTCTACCTGTTATTATACAATACACATATATGGTTTTCAATACCGCATATGACAAAAATATATGGTATTCGCTTATTTTTTAAAAAAAGGAGGGACACGGCATGAAGGATATACGGGTTTACAATTCCCTTGAATGTAAGCTTGACAACATCGGCTTTGTAAAGGTAAAGCGAAACCGCAGTTTCACCGTACCCTACCGTTCGGGAAAAATCAGGCATTCGGTTATACTTGTGGAAAAAGGGAAGATGAACTATTCCTTTTCAGGCAGTGAGGAAAACGTGCTTCTTGGCAAAGGAGATATGGTTTTCGTCCCGAAAGACTTCCCCTATGTTGCGACGTATCTTGAGGACGGGACGGTCATGAATCTCTTTATGTTTGATGCGGATCTTTCGGGTGTGTCACGGAGTTTTTCAAAACCGATTGTCAGAAAAGCCGCCGAGCTCACAGGTGTGAAAAACGTATCGTCAATTCTTCACCACAGCGTAAACAATCCCATATATCTTGCCTCGAAAATCTACGAGCTGATTTACATTCTTGGCGACACGCCCTCTCCCTCTGATGAGCCTTCAAAACACAAGCGGATTATCCCTGCCGTGGAAAACATAAACCGAAACTACGCCGTGAACAGGCCCCTCGGCTTTTACGCAGAGCTTTGCGGAATGAGCGAGTCAAACTTCCGAAAGCTTTTTAAAGAATACACAGGTAGCTCCTTTATCGAATACCGGAACCACCTTCGCATTTCAGAAGCAATACAGCTCATTGACAGCGGAGAATTCACCGTTGCCGAGGCGGCATACGCCACAGGATTCAACAATATGTCCTTTTTCTATGAGGTATACAACAAACACCGCCAGAAGCGTGGTTGATGACAACAAAAGCCTTACGGACTGATACTTTCCGTAAGGCTTTATCTTTTGATTATATCGAAAATTCGTCGCTCCACTCAATGTAGGGGTTTTGGTCCTTGTCAAACTTTATTTTAAGCACCACATAGGTTGAGCGAGTGTAATAATCTATGGTGTCGTCGTCGTTTGAAACGCCAAGCTCAAGGCTCTTATAGCACCATCTGTCACCAAAGTAGATGTACTCGGTATTGCCGTCCTTTTCCACAGGAAGAACAAAGGCAGGCTGTGAATCAAATGTGGTTTTGTCTCCGAAAAGCTCAAGATCTCTCCAGTTATCCGCAATTTCAAAAGAGCGTGAATACTTGCCCTGATTAGGCTCCCAGCCTGTGCAATAGGAGTTCAGCATATAGTATTCTCCATTCCTCTTGAATACCGCCGGGGCTTCACGGTATTCGCCCTGCCAGAGTATGCCGCAATACTTGTCGAGATTGAGAAAATCCGAGGAAAGTCTGTAAACATGAGTGTCGCTGTTGTCCCTTGAGGACGAGACAAAGTAGGCATATCCATCGTCATCAAGGAAAAGTGTGCAATCCCTTGAATCCTCGCCATAGGGTTTGAAAGAGCCGTGATAGGTAAAATCGCCGTCGGGGGTGTCACAGGTTGCAACGCAAAGGGCAGCACAATGGTAGTCAATTCCGTTTTCAAAGTGTGCCCACATAACAAACTTGTTTGTCTTTTTATTGTAAAGAACCTTCGGGCGTTCAACATTGACCTTTCCACCCTTTTGATTCTCAAGAAACAAATCTGTCTTGACACGGGTGGATTGCATTTCCGATTTCCTTGTGAGAACATTGTTTCTGAATTCCCAATTGAGAAGATCCTTTGAACGATAGCAGGCAACGTAGTTGTCGCCAATTCTGTTTTCACCGTACCAATAGTAAAAATCACCGTGTTTTATAATGTATCCGCCATGAGCCTGAATGGGATTTCCGTCGGTATCAAGCCAGAGCGTTCCGTTTTTGTATGAAGTCATATGTAAAGCTTCCTTTCCTCATGCGAGATTATCTGACTTTTAAAAGCTATTATACCTCTGTCCGTGGTTTTGTTCTACAACAAATTTGTTAATTTCATCACGTCCGCAAGGTTTTGCCGTGGCAAATCTTCTTTTTGCCTCAGGTTTCGGGATCTGATCCCATGCGCATCTGCCCGACATACTTTTTTGGTGAAACTCCCGTGTGTTTTTTAAAGGTTCTTGAAAAATCATAAATGGTTGGATAACCAAGAGAAAGAGCGATGTTTGTGATGTTGCTGTAATCAATGCAAAGCATCTCCTTTGCCTTTTTTATCCTTATGGAATGCATGTAATTTATAGGCGACATTCCAAAGCTTTCCGAAAAAAGCTTTCTGAAATACACCGTGGAAATTCCGCACATTTTCGCAAGCTCATCATTAGTCATGTGCCTGTCATAGTGCATGGCGATATACCTCTCGGCAGGTTGGATTTTTATTGCCTTGCTTTTAGGTTGATAGCCTTTTGGGGACACCTCCGCAAGTTTTAAAAGTATGCCGTAGGTTTCCTTGATACACTCAAGTCCGTAAAGAGGAAGCTTTGCCGTGCGCTTGTATTCAAGCTCCTTCATGGTATGCAATATCTTGTCCGCAAGAGGCTCGGTAATATTAAAGGTCAGAATATCGTCGTGGGTTTTGGTGCTTTCAAACTCTATGATGCAATAATGCCCGGATTTTGTGCAGTTCCATTTGTACGAAGTGCCTGCAGGGAGTATGACCATGTTATTCCTGTTGGAAACAAAGGTCTTTCCGTTCATGTAATACTCTGTCTCCCCCTCATATTTCTGCACTATCGCCCAACGGTTACGTTGCATATTCTTGAGCCTTGTTCCTCCCTCGGTGTATATGGTGTTGACGGAACAAATACGCTCTATTATCAAATCTGTCAAAATTTCGGTGTACACTTTTTTACCACCTCGCCGATTATACTTGTTATATACATGATACCACATAAAAAATCCCTTGTCAAGATTTTTTATCAGATATGCTAAAAATATCAAATGTGGTATTTACAAAATCCCAAAGCAATGATATACTCAAGGCATAACAAATACCAAGGAGAAATTTTTATGCAACGCTTATCATCTTTCGCTTCTCCCACCTCACCGCTTCTTGCGGCAGTAATAAGACAAAGAACCGTTAAGGAGGCAATTGCCGCCATAACCAATGCCCAATATCACGGTGCGACAGGCATTGACCTTCACCTCTCCTGCCTTGACGACGAATACAAAAACACAAAGAGCATCGAGGAAATCCTGAAATTCTGCAAAATCCCCGTCATGGCTCTCAACTACAACCACCGCATAGATTACAGCGGATACGAGTCCACCGAGGAGGACAGAATCGCCCTTCTCATGATGGCGGTAGAGGCAGGCGTTTCCTGCATTGATATGCAAGGCTATTCCTTTGACCTTGAATCCAAGGGCAGCTTCAGGCAGGAATACCAAAGTCTCGGATATTCTTTTACAAAGGGAAATCCAAGGGAGATTGTTTGCGACGAAAGGATAATTGAAAAGCAGACAAAGCTCATTGAGGATTGCCACAAGGTCGGCTGCGAAGTGCTTCTCTCCTGCCACCCGGGGGTGTACATGGACAAAAATCAGGCGTGCGACCTTGCAAGGTTCCTTGAAAAGAGAAATCCCGACATCATAAAGCTTGTTTGTCCCTGCGAAAGCGACGAGCAGCTTACAGAAAGCTTTGGCACGATGATTGCCATGAGAAAAGCCGTAAACTGCAAGGTGAGCTTCCATCTCAACGGACCCAAGGGCAAGCTTTCAAGAATAATAAACCCCGTTCTCGGAGGACATCTTATTTTCAGCATTGACGGCTACACGGCTGCAGATTCCCCCGAACAACTTGACCTTGCAACGGCAAAGAAAGCACTTGATGCGCTGAATCTTATAAAATAAACATAAAAATTAAAGGCGACGAATTTTCGCTGACTATAAACGCAAGGATAACAGATATGAAAAGAAAACAGATAATATTCACAGCTCCAAAAACCGCAGAGCTTCTTGAAACAGACGTGCCTGCACTTTCCGACAAGGGTGTGCTTACAAAAATGGAATACACCGTGATCAGTGGCGGCACGGAAAGGGCAAACATCTTGGGACTTCCGAATGTTCCCGGCGACGGTTTCCCAAAATCCCTCGGCTATTGCGGAGTGGGTCATGTGCTTGAAACAGGCAAGGCTGTGACGAGTGTAAAAGTCGGCGACAGAGTGCTTGTTTATCACGGCGTGCATACAAATCTCAATGTCCGCGAGGAAAACGAGATAACAAAGGTGACAAACAAGGCTGTACCCTCGGTTGAAGCGGCGTTCGTCATTATTGCCTCGATGGGTCTTGGCGGCGTGAGAAAGCTTGAGCTTGAGCTTGGTGAATCCGCAATGGTTATGGGGCTTGGACTTTTGGGTATGTTCTCGGTGCAGTTTTTAAGAGCTTCGGGAGCAAATCCCCTTATTGCGGTTGATCTTAACCCCGAAAGGCGGAAAATGGCTCTTGAGCTTGGTGCAGACTACGCCTTTGACCCATCAGATCCGGATTTTATCGAAAAGGTAAAGGCTGTGACAAAGGGCAAGGGGGTAAATGCGACGGTTGAGGTAACAGGCGTTTCAAAGGCACTTATTCAGGCACTTGATTGTGCGGCATGGATGGGAAGAATCTCGCTTCTCGGCTGTACGAGGGTTTCGGACTGCAATGTGGACTACTATCCGCAGGTACACCGTCCGGGTGTAAAGCTCATAGGTGCACACAACTTCGTGCGTCCGAAGTTTGAATCCTATCCTCACCACTGGACGCATCACGATGATTGCAGAGCAATTCTTGACATGATAGAGAGAGGCAGAATAAAGGTTGCACCCATGATTGCGAGAATAGTAAAGCCGGAAACCTGTGCCGAAATATACACACAGCTTTGCAATGACCCTATGTTCCCTCTCGGAACAGTGTTTGATTGGAAAAATATTGATTAACATTTAATTCAAAGAGGTAAATAGCAATGATTAAAACAGGAAGAATTCTCGTTCTCGGCGGAACGGGAGCAATGGGCAGATACCTTGTCCCCGAGCTTCTTCGCCTGGGACACACGGTGGATGTGGCGGCACTTGACAGCATGGAAAGCGACAATCCAAAACTCCGCTATATCGTGGGCAATGTAAAGGCTGAGGGTGTAACGGAAAGGCTTCTCAAAGAGGGCAACTACGACGCAGTTGTGGACTTCATGACCTACGGCACAAAGGAATTTGAGAAAATATACAACGTATTCCTTGGAAACACACGTCACTACATTTTTCTTTCCTCCTGCAGAATTTATGCAGACTGTCCTCCCATAACCGAAAGCTCTCCCCGACTTCTTGAAGCAAGTACGGATGCGGAGTTTTTGGCAACGGATGACTACGCTCTCTACAAGGCAAGAGAGGAAGATATGCTGCGCAATTCCGGCAAGACCAACTGGACAATCTGCCGTCCTGCCACAACTTTCTCTACAGGCAGATACCAGCTTGTCACCCTGGAGGCAGAGGCTTTTGTCCACAGAATGAGGCTTGGAAAGACAGTGGTGCTTCCCGAGGAGGCAATGGACAAGCCTGCGACCCTCGGTTGGGGCGGAGATGTGGGCGTAATGATAGCAAGGCTCGTTCTCAATGACAAGGCATACGGCGAAGCCTTCAACGTGGCATCGGCAGAGCATCACACCTGGAAGGAAATTGCCGAGATGTACAGGGAACTGTGCGGACTTAAATACATCACTGTTCCCTTTGAGGAATATCTCTCGATCCTGGGACCCGAAAAGTACAGAAGGTATCAGCTTATTTACGCAAGGCTTTTCAGAAGAATCACCGACAACACAAAGGTGCTTGGGGTGACAGGCATGAAGCAGGAAGAGCTTGTGAGTCTTTATGACGGTCTTAAAATGGAGCTTGAAGCAACAAGGGACTGGGATTGGGAGAAGAACGATACCACAAACCCCATAAGCTTGCGCATGGACGAGTATCTTAAGAACAAAGGCATAGAATAATGAAAAGAATACGCATAGGGCAGATAGGCATAGGGCACAACCATGGCGCAGACAAAATGCTTGCCGCACGAAAATTCCCTGATTTATTTGAAATTGTGGGATATGCAGAGCCTGACGAAATGTGGATTGAAAAAAGAGGCAAGCTTGCCGCATATGAGGGACTTGAAAGAATGTCCGTGGAGGAAATAATAGAAGAGTCCGATGCGGTAATTGTGGAATCGGATGTGTGGAATCTCACAAAGTACGCAAAAATGTGCGTTGAGGCAGGAAAGCACATACACATGGACAAGCCTGCAAGCGGTACTTTGGAGCAGTTTGGAGAAGTGCTTGATATTGCAAAGCAAAAGGGACTTGTTGTGCAGATGGGGTATATGTACCGCTACAATCCTGCGATAAATATGTGCCTTGAGGATTTCAAAAGCGGAAAGCTCGGCGAGATTTACTCAATCAACGCCGAGATGAGTACCTTTCATTCACCCGAATACAAAAGGTGGCTGACAAACTTCAAGGGCGGTATAATGTACATTCTCGGAAGTCACCTTGTGGACCTCATCGTGTATATGCTTGGAGAGCCAAAGAAGATAACGTCATTCTTGAAGCACACCTGTCTTGACGGCATTGATTTTGAGGACAACAATCTTGCAGTTCTTGAATACGACAAGGCTCTTGCAAGGGTATTTGTTTCCTCGGTTGAAGTGAATGGTTGGGGCAGGCGGCAGTTTATGGTGTCGGGAAGCAAGGGTACTTACGACATCATGCCCATTGAGCGAAAATGCCACGTCACATATTCCGACAGGGCTATTGCCACAAACAGCTATGCGGACATGAAGACTGAGATAGATGTGCCGGATGTACCCAACGACATACGTTACGACACCATGATGAGGGATTTTCACGGGTATATCGTGGGTGAAAAGGTAAATCCCTTTACCTATGAGCATGATTATCTTGTACAAAAGGTGTTATATGAAATATGCGGAGGTACAGCCTGTGGGGATTGGGAGCATTAAAATAGAAAACGGAAGAATTTTTGATGGCGAAAAGTTTTTCCATGGTGACATATACATTGAAAGCACCAGGATAGTAGCCATGGGCGAAAGCCTTGATGTAAAGGCGAAGTACACCTTTTGTGCAAACGGAAATCTTGTCACACCGGGACTTGTGGACATACACACCCACATGAAAGGCGTGTCGAGCGATGCTTTTGGCATTTCTCCAGATGCCGTGTGTTTTCCCGGCGGCGTGACGAGTGCCGTTGATGCCTCGGCGTACAAAGGCACACGGGCAACTCTTGATGCATTTTCTGTAAGGAACAAAGTTTTTATTGTTCCCGAAACAAGGGACGATACCATGGATTTTACACGTTGCGACAAATCCTTGCAGGTCTATGGTGACAAGGTGGCAGGTATAAAAATGTACTTTGATGCCTCCGACAAGCAGGTGAAAACCATAAAACCGCTCTGTGAAACGGTAGCTTACGCCGAAAAGCACGGACTTAAAGTCATGGTTCACTGTGCAGGCTCGCCTACGCCAATGGCGGAAGTTCTTGAGGCTCTGCGGTCAGGCGACATTTTAACCCACGCCTTTCACGGCGTGAAAAACACGGCACTTGATGACAACTTTGAATCAATGGTAAAAGCACAAAAGAGAGGCGTGATTATTGATTCTGGCTTTGCGGGATGCGTACATACAAACTTTGACATTTTTGAAAAAGCAGTGAAACACGGCGTTATTCCCGACACGTTAAGCACCGACATAACCTGTTGCAGTGCCTTTATACGGGGTGGAAAATACGGGATGTGTGCCTGCATGACGATTGCGGAAAAAAGCGGAATGACAGAGGAGCAGATTCTTAAATGCGTAAGCGTAAATGCTGCAAAGGCGATAGGCGCAAACGGCGAATGGGGCGTACTAAAAGTCGGAGGAAAAGCGGACATTGCCGTATTTGACAAGAATGGCGAGGGTATCGACATGACGGACAAGGACGGAAACCGCTTTATTTCTGAAAGTTCGTACAGGTGTCTATTGACGGTTTGTGACGGAAATGTGGTGTACAGGTATTGAGAAAAAAGAAAGGCCTTACTTTTGAGTAAGGTCTTTTTTATGCGCAAGAGCGTCAAGGGTATTTTCTTAAAAGCCCCTCGAAAAGCTCGCAAAAACTCACGGCAACACCAAGCTTTGTGCTGACATTTGCGTTGAATTTACAATTGTGCTGACGAATTATCTGACGAACTTCCACCGTGTTTATATGCGTTTATTTAATTCTTTTTTAAACACATAAAATTAGAAAAACCCCGAAACTACGTTGATTCCGAGGTTTTTACTTACAATATGGTGGAGCCGAGGAGAATCGAACTCCTGTCCGAAAACTCATCGCCACAGCCTTCTACGGGCGTAGACGGTCAATTAAATTCCCCCGCCTCGCCGCCGTCCGTCAGGCTGCAAGGAAAGGTAGCTTCATAAAATCATGACAAGCCGCAAAGCTTAAGCCTGTTCACGTTCACTGCTAAGTGACGCCACTCCGCAAGCCGCAGTCCTCCTGCGGGTGACGGCCGCCTTAGTTAGGCAGCAAGTGCTACTTTATTGTTAGCGTTTAATTTTAAGTTTGCGGCGTTTTAAAGAGCTCCCGCACCTCTGCCCGCTTACCGTGTTTCAAAATCCCCGTCGAAACCTTTACGGCCCCATGTTTCGTGAATTTACACATTCTCATTATATACAAGATTTATGTGCATATGCGGAACAATTGTTTAATTAAACGTAAATTAAACGCTATAAACTCCAAAAAACTTCAACCGTCTTTCCTTTGTTTTACATCAATGCCAGATATGCAAATCCTCGATAAGCTTTACAACTCCCGCAACAAACCTTGGCAGTTAACCATGTATTGCACATTTCATAAAATGTAACATTCTTTCAATTGTATATTGCAAGTGTACTTTATCCACACAATGTGTACTCTTTTTAACTCGACAGCTTTTATACGGATTTTGCGAAAACCCTATCTGTTTTTTTGTTATCTGACGTGTTTTTTGAGCGAAAAAGGTTGACATATACGTATTTTGGTGTTATAATTACTATGTATAGTTATCTAATGAGGGAGATGAATAATGCTTTTGAAAACAATCGGACAACATAAACTATCTGATTTCGGCAAATCGCTTTTATTGTTGTTTTTTACTTTTCTGTCCTTGATTTTTGCGTCCTCAACCGCAACTGCGGTATGGGACGGAAACATAGCTATAGACTTTTCGGGGGGAAACGGAACCGAATCTGACCCTTTTCTTATATCCGACGGCTCACAACTTGCTCTTATGGCAAGCCTCGTAAACTCCGAGGCAACTCATGCCCAATATTCGGAGCTTTGCTATAAACTTACCGATAATATTGATCTTGGCGGCGTTATCTGGGACCCCATCGGAACAGGCTCATATTCGGTCAATTCCCGAACCGATATCTATCCCTTTTACGGCACTTTTGATGGCGACGGTCACACGGTAAGCGGTCTCTACATAAACGGTGCAAAGACTATAACCTGGAAAGAATACACCCTCAAAACCTGCACAGTCGGTGGAACTACCTACAATATGTACACCGAAGACTATCAACCGATTTATGACCCCGAACTTGATGCCGACGGAAACCCTCTCACAGATGAAAACGGAAACCCCGTTTATAAATACTCAACCAAAAGCGCAGTTCAGTGCATAGGACTTTTCGGATTTAACTGCGGTTATATAAAGAATTTAACCGTTTCCGAGCCTGAAATTATTGCAGGCTTCAACAAAGCTGTTGCAGGCGGAATATGCGGTGCTTCAGCAAAAAGAAAGCTCTTTAAAGGGCAGTACAAGGACGGCGAATACCTGCGCACAACACCTGTTCTTGTTGCAAACACAGGTGTTGTTGAAAACTGCAAGGTTATCGGCGGCAGCATCACACTCACAAGCACTCCACTTAACGGCGGATCATCCGGCAGTAGCGTTGGAAGCTTCAACTGCCTCGGCGGAATTTCCGGCAACGGTGAGGGAACGCTTATAACAGGCTGTTTTTCTTCTGTGGGATTTTTTGGCGAAAATGTCTCCGGTGACACAATCATAGGGGGAATTGTCGGCAGAATGGAAAATCTCACCCCAACCAAAAGTAAGATTAACCTTTGCACCTCATTTTGCACCATCGATGTTTCCTGCGCTTCAAGTTCATATTCTATACACAAAGCCGGCGGAATTGCCGGAATTGGTGACGGCAGCATTTCAGAGTGCAGCTTTGACGGGGATATTCGTTTTGGTGGCGGCGGTGCGTATTCTCTCGTTAGCGCAGGTGGTATTATAGGTTATAATGTGCGAATAACCATCGATCACGTTTTTTCAAGCGGAAATGTAACGGCAGAATGTATTTACGATACTCCGAGTTGTTCTGTCAGAGCAGGCGGCATAGTCGGCTCGGGAAGTGCCACGTCCGCTATCGGCTCTTTCACCCTTTGCAATGCAAATGCTTTAAGTGTAGCGGGAGCGACAGATATGGTACAGGCTTCTGCTGTAAATGGCAATTATTCGTCGGGAAAATTTGCAAGTATTTATTACGATGAAGACATAACCATTACAGAATGTGAAACACAAATCGATTCCCCCACGGGAATTAAATGCCGGATTCTTTTTGATGACGAAAGCTCCGATTGTTATGAAAAACTCCCGAAGTTTTCAGAATACTATGAAAGTGTGAAAGACTCCGACTGGGTTTACACATCCGACATGAGCAGTAAAATAATATTTGTCAACAGCTTTTCCGATGAGGCTACGACACATATTCTCAACGCCGCAGGTGAGTATCTATCATATGAAAGATACTCTTCAGACAGCTCTGACAATGACGTACATATTGTTATTCCCTATGCGGTAACCTCCGTAAATTCTTCCGCATTTGACACGACAGACACTGACAGCATCTCCTGCGTAATAATCCCCTCAAGTGTTGATACCGCCTCAAAAGAAATTCTCGCAGATCTTTTTGAAAATAAAACCGTAGTCCTTAAAACCTCCACGCAGGATAAATTTTTCAGCACCACGGGAACCGATCTTTACGGTGACTATATGATTAACTCCGCAGGAACTGTGTATCTTTATGTCGGTGCAAACGGGGCACACACAGTTATGCCGGGCAATGCAAAAATTGTCGAAACGTCGGGACTTTATGCTGTTTCTTGTCCGTCCTCTGTGAGAATTGCCAACACCTTTACCCCCTCTTATCTTACATATGTCTCGAATCTTGGAGAAATCCCTCTTATAATTTCTCCCGACACCGATTTTTACGAGTATTGCGATAACGACAACATTCCTTACAGCTTGCTCGGCGACATCAACGGAGATGGAAATGTTTCCCTTGCGGATTTGTCACTGCTTTATAAATATCTCGAGGGAGTAGATGTTGACGTTGAAGCAGTAATCTGTGACCTTATTTACGACAGCTTTATTGACATCCGCGATCTGCATCACTTCTTGAAATATTTTGCCGATACAGATACCTTTTTGGGAGAGGAGAATGACTGAAAATGTACAGCTACCTGAATGACATCAAAGCAAGAATGTCTGATGAGGATAAAAATTTCTATGACGGAATCTTTGCTCCGACCGAGGTTGCAACTCTCGACGAGGACGCATGGAACCACCTTTGCGTGACAAAGGACGGAAGAATCCGTGCTTATGGCATTTACGGCAAAAAGAGTGTCTATGATTTTGACGCTCCCGAATGTTATATCGAATCCTGCGACGGCGGACTTTCGTGGAAAAGGCATATGAAAAAGGAAAACTCTCTCGGTCAATCGGTGAGAGTTCCTTACGGCAAGTATAAGGGTAAATACATGGGATATAAAATTCTTGAAACCCACAAGAGCTTTGCAATTGCCATTGCCGATGACCCCGACAGCGAACCAACCGTTATTTCCAAACCGATTTCCACTGCGAGCACAGGTGACCTTCGCCTTCCTCTTTTCATTCAGTCCCGTGAGCGTATTATTATCATTGTACACGAAAATCGTCCTGAAATACATCCAACTGCATTTTTTGTCAGAATATTGTATTCCGACGATTGCGGCGAAACATGGAACAGCTCCGACCCCGGAATTTCTCCTCTGCACGAAATGAAATGGCCTCACAAAGGCTATCGTTGGCAGCAAAACTACCGTGAAAACACCATTGTCGAGCTATCCGACGGAACACTCATGATGCTTGCAAGAACTTCAACAGATTTTCACCATGTCAACTATTCCAGCGACGGTGGAATAACCTGGACAACACCCAAAGCCTCAGATTTTCACGGAACGGGCACAATGCCAACAATGAAAAAGCTTTCTGATGGACGAATCCTCACCTGTTGGTGCAACACAAAGCTTATGCCCGAGGTTGAGGGCGCAGACGGTGTCTGGGAAGACTTTTTTACAAACAGGGATGCCAACCATGCCGCCATATCAAAAGATGACGGCAAAACCTGGTCAGGCTTCCGGGAAATGGTAATTAACCACATTCGTCACTGCGCCGACTTCCGTTCAAACGGCGGTCCGGAATGTTCACGGGATAAAAGTGTGCATCAGTTTGAAATTCTTGAGCTTCCCTATAACAAAATTCTTGTGGCATACGGTCAGCACTATGTCTGCCGCAGAATTATAATTTTCGATATAGACTGGCTTTACGAAACAAAGCGCACAGAAAATTTCACTCACGGTCTTGCAAACATTTCTGCTCAAAGCTATGTCAAGAGTATTTCCGGCGGCTTCAAAGGTCAGCCAAACAATGCAAACGAATATGCAGGACACTGCGCATATAACAGAATAACAAGCGTGCTCCTGGTTCAGAATCCATATGAAAAAGACAAAGAAGCCTTGAGTGTACGCACAAACGACGACGACCGTCTTTTAAATAATCTCGGCGGTGCAACATGGAATTTTCCCATTGCCAAAAAGGGGCGCGTCACAATCACAGCAAGAATCGGCGGCAAAGGACTTCGTGTTTCCCTTTTTGACCATTGGTTCAACCCAACAGACAACACTGCAGAATATTTTGCGGATTACAGCATTGTCCTGCGCCCCGATATGCACACAGAAGACGGAATGGAAAAATTCATTATTGAATTTGACTGTGAAAAAGAAACTGCAACCCTTTCCTGTGGGGAATACCTGAATATTTCCCACCGTCTGAACAACGCGCACCCCAACGGCATCTGTTATCTCCATTTGCAGACTGCGGCAGGTATCGGCGAATCCGATTCCGTGGGCTCGCTTGTTGCAAGACTTGATTTTGAAGCTATTTAAAAATTAAAAACAAGGTGAACTATTTTGCATAAAACTCACAGGCGAAACGCCTTTTCCGATATGCACCCAATTGTGTGCTTTATATATTTTGCCGTGATGCTTGGTATTGTCATGATGGTAATGCACCCTGTTATAATCGGAATTTGCACTATGTGTGCAGTTCTTCTTGTTATTCGCATGAGAGGGGCAAGAGGGGCGGCGGCGTGGCTTATTGCGGCGGTGTGCATGGCAGTGCTTTCGGCACTTTTCAATCCGCTTTTCAACCACCGTGGAGTAACGGTGCTTTTCTATGGGTTCGGGGGAAATCCCATAACCATGGAAGCGATTATTTATGGTGCGGCAGCGGGGGCAGCTCTTGCAGCGGTGCTTATCATATTCGCAAGCTTTAATGTCGTTATGACCGACGACAAAATACTCTATCTTTTTGGAGCACTTGTTCCTGCCTTTTCGCTTGCGCTGACAATGACCCTTCGACTTGTAAAAGTGCTCGGCGAAAGAATGAAGCTTTCGGCAATATCGCAAAAGCGGTTTTACAAAACCGATACGCTTCCGGGAAAAATTCGTCTCGGTCTTGCGGCAATAAATTCAACGATAAGCTATGCTCTTGAAAGCTCTCTTGACATTTCGGCTTCAATGAAGTCACGGGGCTTTGGTTTTACAAAGCGCACCTTTGCGACGGATTTTCGCCTTACATTACGTGACATTGCAACGATTTCGGTTATGCTTTGTCTTGTGGCGGCAATGCTTTTTGGATTTGCCTTGGGTGGTGCAAAAAGTGTGTATTATCCGTATATTTCAATTTCGGGGATAACCGACATCCCCTCTGTTATCACATGGATTTGCTATGCTGTGTTTGGGCTTTTGCCCATGGCACTCATTGTTTCGGAGGATATAAAGTGGAAGCGTTCAGAATCGTCAATTTAAAATTTGCATATCCGGAAGTGTTGTCAACCAAATCCGGTGTAAATGTGTCCGCAGGCACAAGGCTTGCCGTTGATGTTGACGCTTTTACGGTGGAGGACGGTTCATTTGTGACACTTTGCGGTCCATCCGGATGTGGAAAAACAACGTTTTTGCGTCTTCTCAAACCATCGCTTTCGCCAAATGGCAAGTGTGACGGAAAAATTCTGTTTTTCGGCTCGGAAATAAAAGGGGTTGAGGACGATGTTCAAATCGGCTTTGTTCACCAGAACCCGGAAAGCGCAATTGTTACCGACAAGGTCAAAACGGAGCTTGCATTCGGACTTGAAAGCCTTGGCACGCCTCCCGATGAAATACGCAGACGTATTGCGGAAATGTGTTCATTTTTCGGAATTGAGAATCTTTATGACAGATACACTTCTTCGCTTTCGGGCGGTCAGAAGCAGCTTGTTGCGCTTGGCGCAGTTCTTTGTATGCAGCCAAAAGTGCTCATTCTTGATGAGCCGCTTTCACGTCTTGACCCTATTGCCGCACATGATTTTTGCAATGCTCTTGCAAGGATAAACCGTGAGCTCGGAATAACCGTTATTGTGTCAGAGCATCGTCCCGATGAGCTTTTGCCTCTTTCCGACAAGGCGGTTATCATGGAAAACGGCAAAATAATTTATGATGGAGACCCCTCGCTTTGTCCGGGATTTCTAAAAAAAACGGGCTCTGAAATGTATGGGGCAATGCCTGTTCCGTCACGGCTTGTACTTGAAAATTCGGATTATCCGCAAGCCGGAATTGATTCGGTTTCCGTGCCGCTTAGCATAAAGGGCGGACGGCGTTTTCTTTCAGAGTTTCCCCCGCAAAAAAAGAAAGAGCTTGCGGAAAAATATCTCGCAAAATCAAGCTCCTACACATTAAAAACAAAGGATAATGCCGTTTCCTTCAAAGAGGTTTTCTTTCGCTATGAAAGGAACGGCGACGACATACTTTCAAATGTTTCCCTTGAAATCCCCCATGGACTCCACACCTGTATTCTCGGAAGCAACGGTGCAGGAAAATCGACGCTTCTTTCGCTTATAGATGGTAATTTCAAGCCACTTTACGGCAAAATCAACATTCACGACAAGGGTGCAAGAATTGCAAGACTTCCCCAGGAACCTGTGCTTCTTTTCTGCTGTGACACGGTGAAAGAGGATTTTGACATTGCAGTAAAGCTCATGGGGCTTTCAGGTCAGGCGGCTCAGGTTAAAATCAATGAATATGCAGAGCTTTTGCGCTTTGACAAAAGCCTTTTTGAAATGCACCCTGCGGATCTCAGCGGAGGCGAAATTCAACAAGCGGCAATGTGCAAACTCATGCTTACCGATCCGGACATTTACCTCCTTGACGAGCCGACAAAAGGAATGGATTGTTTTTCAAAGGAAAAGTTTTCTCACATTATTGAAATGCTGAAAAGCAAAGGGAAAACAATTATAACCGTGAGCCACGACACAGAATTCTGCCGAAGCTTTGCAGATGTTTGTGTCATGCTTTTCAGAGGTCAGGTTGCCTGTGTTCAGCCACCAAAAGAGTTTTTTGAGGGTAACTTCTTTTACACCACGGCAATTGACAGAATTTTACGATGACCACATAGCGAAAGGAGCAACGCCATGACGGATATTTCAAAGCTTATTTTCAAGCGCAAATTTTCATTCTGTCCATATAAAAGTTTAAGGCTCACGCTTGGAAAAATGAGTTTTTCAAAGGATTTTGTCACAGACACCCGTGGTGATCTCTATCCTGTCCTTTCCCAAACCGACGACATTTGTGAGCGCATATACAACGGTCGTTATATAGCAGAGGGCAAGGATAAAGCTAAAATCACAAGGCTTATGGGCGGCTTTTTTCCATATGCTTCATACGAGGTGACAATAGACAGTCTTTCGGGGCAATGTGGCTTTGAATTTTCATCGGCAGAATGCGGGAAAAGCTCCGTTCTTTTTGACTCGCACAGTCATTGTGCTATGTTTTACATTGACGGAAAGCTTTCCGAATCGTCAGCAAAAATTGCCTTTGAAAAGGGAATGAAATTCGAAATAAGTTGTCGTGTCAACAGCTTTGACGTTTATGTTTTATACCCATCTGCCACAGGCTATGCTTATGTTTGCACATTTAAAAATAACAAATTCAGCGCAGAAAACCGTGAAGATGTTTTTAAAAACACCACTGCCGCACTTTGCTTTTTTGCACATGGCGACAATTCGTATGCGTGCATTTCACAAGCACAGTTTTATCTGGACAGCGGCGTTTCGGTTGCGGATATGCGACCTATACGTTATGAAAATGGCGATATTATGGTTGAAAACGGCAAGGTTTATATAACAGCATCCATAAGGCTTCAGGAGGAAAAGTATCAGGGAGTTTTGTCGTGGATTCCGGGAACGTGCGAATTTGAACTTACGGGTGCATTATTCTTTGATGTGGGTGACGGAATATGGGGAAACGATGTTGCCTCAACGGTTGTTTATAATCGCCTTTCCGGGAAATGGAACATCTGGTATTGCTCGTTCTCGCACAATCACATTCTGGCAAGCGCCGAATGCGAGGGCGAAGTTCGTTTCGGCTTGAATGTAATTGATGCAAAGCTCATGCCCCAACTTGCCGATGGTGCTGACGACAAGGTTTTCCTTGGCAAAATTGGCGATGAAGACCCAAATTTCATTTATGATGAAGCTTCAAAAAAATGGTACATGACAGTTTGCCGCCTTGCATCAGACAACAGCGGTTACAAATACTATCTGTTTGAAACAAAAAGCGAAAATCCCTTTGAGGGCTGGCAATATGTAACAAACTCGTCAAGCGGTGAGGAAACAGGCGGCTCTGTTATAAAGCTCGGAGATTCGTTTGTCTTTGCTTGCGGAAACAGCTTTAAAAAGCGTGCCAACTACCGTGTTTACAAGCTTCCCGACCTCTCGTCCTTTTCTGAGCTTGAATTTGATTATGACGATGGCGGTTTCCGCGGTTGGGGAACAATAATGCCGCTTAAGCTTGGCACAAGGACTATTTATTATCATCTTACATTTGACCGTCACAACGGTAGTAGCCTCGGTTACAACTGGAGTTATGGCAATATTTACTGTTTTGAGGGTTACGATTGCAGTAATTCTCTAACAACGAGGTGACGTTTTGAATATTCACTCTTTGTTATCCTTTATACTTCCCATTATCGGTATTCCGCTTGCAGTTTTGCTTGGTTTTAACACACAATCGGGCAACGGCTTTTATATAACTGCGCTTATTGTTGTGATAATTTCGCTGTTATCGTTTATTCTCGGCTTTGAGGGTAAAAAGCCAAAGACCTCGGAAATAGTGACAGTTTCGGTGCTTGCGGCTCTTGCGGTTTGCGGAAGGGCGGCGTTTTATATGCTTCCTCAATTCAAGCCGATGCTTGCAATTGTTGTTATAACAGGAATTTGTTTCGGGAAAAGTGCGGGGCGTCTCACAGGGACACTTGCGGCTTTTGTGTCAAATTTTTTATTCGGTCAAGGTCCGCTTACTCCATGGCAAATGCTTGGTTTTGGGCTGTGCGGATTTCTTTCGGGGGCGTTTCTTTGCGGAAACGGTGAGCTTCGGGTGAAGCTTCGCAAAAACAAATATTTTGTCGCCTTTTTCGGTGGATTTCTTTCATTTGTTCCTTATGGACTTATTATAAATCCGGCTTCTGCAATGATTCTTTACAGGAGCAGTACCACTTTGGGCGAAATTATTGCATCATATATTTCAGGATTCTCTTTTGATATTATCCACTTTTTCTCAACAGTTATTTTTCTGATTGTGCTTTACAAACCTGTTATAAGAAAACTCGAACGCATCAAAATCAAATATGGCATGTATTAAAATATACCGAATTATAATAAAAAGGAGTGTCAGAAATGATTACAGACATCACAAAAATTGACAAGAACTTCAAAGTAGAAACAAAAATCCAGAAAGAGGATCTGAAGTTTTATAATCCGCTTTTTGAGCCGTTTGCAATTTACGGTCTCATGTTTTCCGGCGAGTTTTATCACAGAATGCCTCTTGACATTGCAAAGGCAACAAGCGAGGGCGTTAACGGTCTCAATCTCCACACCGCAGGAGGAAGAATACGCTTTAAAACCACTTCGGCTTATGTTGCAATAAACGCCAAGTATCTCTATGCAGGCAGCGGAAAAATGGCCCATTTCACAACTGTTGGTGCTTCGGGATATGATATGTATCTTGTCGAAGACGGAAAGGCAGTGTATTTCAAATCTTTCATTCCTCAATATAACTTTGGAACGGAATTTGAAAGCATTGTTGAGTTCCCCGACAATTCTGAAAGGGACATTATTATTCATTTCCCTCTCTATAACACTGCAAAGGATTTGTATATCGGTCTTCAGGAAAGTGCGACAGTTTCTCCCGGCTCAAAATATAAATACGAAAAACCGGTTGTTTATTACGGTTCTTCCATAACTCAGGGTGGTTGTGCTTCACGCCCCGGAAACACCTATGAAAACATGGTTTCAAGATACTTTGACACCAACTTTTTGAATCTCGGTTTTTCCGGCTCATGTAAAGCAGAGGATGCCATGATTGAATATATCCCAACCCTTGATATGAGCATTTTTGTTTACGACTATGACCACAACGCACCAAGTGCCGAACATCTTGCCGCAACTCACGAGAAGCTGTTCAAGGCGTTCAGACAAAAACAACCCGACACTCCCGTTATTATAATGACAATGACAGATATTCCCCGAACACCCGGTGCTGTAACAAACACGCAAAACAGGTTTAATGTTATCCGCAAGACCTATGAAAACGCCATTGCCGCAGGAGATAAAAACGTTTATTTCATCAACGGTCAGGACGTGTTCAAGCTTGCAGGATACGCCGATTGCACAGTTGACGGCTGTCACCCCAACGACCTCGGATTTTATTGTATGTCGCAGGCTGTTATCAAGGTTATTGAAGAAAACGACCTTTTGAAGTAGTTTTCCGAGATATATTTTAAAATGTATTTATGAAAGGAGGTGTGAAACCAATGAAACTCACAAAATTTCTTGCGTTTTTTTTCGCAGCTATAACACTCATTTGCCTTGCATCGTGTTCCGGAAATGACGGCGGACTTTCCTGCAAAGTTTCCGTTGATTGCTCCGCTGTTTCACAGCAAATGGACGAAAAAATCGCCCCAAAAGACGGCAAGTATATTCTTCCTCTCACAGAGGTAACTTTTGCGCAAGGTGACACGCTTGACGAAGTTCTCATTTCCGCTTTTAAGGAAAACAAGCTTCATTATGAAGCCGCAGACGGTTATTTCACCGCCATAGGAAACCTCTATACAGGTGACTTTGGTGATATGTCCGGCTGGCTCTATTATGTCAACGGAGAAATCCCCGAAATCGGCACAAAAGAGTACGCCGTCAATAACGGCGACACTATCGAATTTGTTTATTTCGACGACTACAGCAAGGCGTTTGAAAACTGATTCATTCCCGGCAACATTTTATCATTCAGCGGTGAGTTCGTAACCATCCTCACCTAAAACAAAACTAAAGGAGAATCCCAAAATGAAATACACCCACGGTATTAAGGAGCTTACCATGGCGTCGGCAATTGCGGCGCTTTACGTTGTTCTCACATTTATTTCTGCGGCAATGGGCCTTTCAAGCGGAGTTATACAGCTTCGCCTTTCGGAAGTGCTTTGTATTCTGCCCATATTCACGCCGACAGCAATTCCCGGTTTATTTATAGGCTGTCTTATTTCAAACCTGCTTACAGGGGCGGTTTTATGGGACGTTATTTTCGGAAGCCTTGCAACGCTCATTGGCGCATTGGGTACATATTTGTTGAGAAAAAACAAGTTTATTGCTGCGGCAATGCCCGTAATTTCAAATGCGGTAATTGTGCCGTTTGTTCTCAAATACGCTTACGGAAGTCCCGATTCAATACCGTTTATGATATTGACCGTCACCTTAGGCGAAATTGCCGGGGCGTACATTCTTGGTCTTTTATTCCACAACATCATACAAAAACGCTGTATGCATATCTTTAAATGAAAGGGGGTATTTCACCGCATGAGAATCGGCTTTTTTGACTCTGGGCTTGGCGGACTTTCGGTTTTGCACTCCGCTTTCGGAATGATTCCTTGCCGTAATTACATTTATTACGCCGACGAAAAAAATGTCCCTTACGGCGAAAAAAGCCGTGAGCAGATAATTTCTTTCACAGATGATGCCGTTTCCTTTATGATAGAAAAAGGAGCAGATGCAATTGTCATCGCCTGCAACACAGCAACAAGCTGTGCGATAAATTTTCTTCGTGAAAAATACGGGGAAAAAACGCCGATTGTGGGCATGGAGCCTGCAGTTAAGCCTGCGGTGGAAAACAACTCCCTTGGGAAACGTGTTCTTGTAACAGCAACGCCTGTTACAGTGCGTGAACAAAAGCTTGCCCGGCTTATCGAGCGTGTTGACACAAACCATGCCGCCGACACACTTGCGCTTCCGGAGCTTGTACGCTTTGCCGAAAGACTTGAGTTTTCCACAGAAAAAGTCAAAAGCTATCTTGCGGAAAAGCTTGGCGCATACAAGCTTGATTCCTATTCTTCGCTTGTTCTCGGATGCACTCATTTCAACTATTTCAAGGACACACTCTCCATGCTTTTGCCTCATGGCGTGATGCTTGTGGACGGCTGTGAAGGAACGGTGCGTCACCTTGCAGAGCTTATGAACATTCCGTTTGGCAAAGGGGCGGACAATCCGCAGGTGGAATACTATTTTTCGGGTCGTGCCTGCAATGAGGCAGAGCTTGAACGGATAAATATACTTCACTCAAGACTTGCTCAAATGGAAAAGATTACCAAAAGCTGATTCTTGTCAATCTGACAAGGATAAATCAAAGTGCACAAGTCCGTTAAAAACGGATTTGTGCACTTTTTGTTGTCAGTTTAATACTTTTTCAGTTATTATTTCCGATGGCGTTGCCAACTCACTCTCGGAAGTGACATCCGCTTGAGATTCACAAGGTGATTTTACAGGAGTTTTCTTTGTTGCATTTGAAAGCATCAATTTAAGTCTGTTTTCCTGATTAACACGGCTTGCGCCGGCATCATAGTCAATTGCAACAATGTTGACTTCGGGAATCAATTGCTTTATGGGCTTCATCATACCTTTTCCGCAAATGTGATTGGGAAGGCATCCGAAAGGCTGTGTACATACAACGCCTTTACAACCCGATTCGGCAAGCTCAAGCATTTCTGCCGTGAGAAGCCAGCCCTCGCCCATTTTAACCGCTGTGCTTATAACGCTTTCGGCGATTTCAACCACGTTTTCAAAAGGCTCCCACGGGCGGAACACGCCGCTTTCGGCAATAATTCTTCCGATTTTCCGCTTCTCCTTGCACAAGATTTTATATGCAAGGCAATAAATCGGGTACGCTTTTGCACCACGTTTATAGATACGGTATTCGCTTATGCCGTTGTAAATCATATAGAGCATGAAATCAATAAGTCCGGGGACAACCGGCTCTGCGCCCTCACTTACGAGGAAGCGTTCAAGGTCGTTATTGGCAAGTGGAGAATACTTGACGAAGATTTCCCCGACAATTCCCACTCTCACGGCATCCCTTTCGTTTCTCATGGAGATTTTTTCAAATTCTCTTGTTATTTTTTCATAATACCCTCTGACCTTTTTGTATGGCAGCCTCTTTGATTCGCCCATTTCCTTGCCGATTTCGGCGGTAATCTTTTCTGCAAGTGTCTCGGCATCGCCACGATTCAGCTCATATGGGCGCACCTGATTCACAAGGCTCATCATAACGTCTCCGCAAAGTCCGGCGAAGAAAATCTTCATAAGCATTCCGGGGGTAAGCTTAAAGCCGGGATGCTTTTCAAGTCCGGAGAAGCTCATGGAAATAACGGGAATATAATCCATGCCCGCCTTTGCGAGAGCCTTTCGTATAAGGGATATGTAATTCGAGGCACGACAACCACCGCCTGTCTGGAACATTATGAGCGCAACCTTGTGGGTGTCATATTTTCCCGAAAGAAGCGCGTCCATAAACTGTCCGATAACAAGAATGGCAGGGTAACAGGTGTCATTATGGGTATATTTAAGACCTGTTTCGGCAATCTGCGGACCGTTCGTTTCAAGCAGTTCCATGTTGTAGCCATATGTCTTCATAACGCTCATTATGAGTTTGAAATGAAGCGGCAGCATATTCGGAACAAGGATTGTGTAATCCTTTTTCATTTTCTCCGTAAAAGGGAGATATGTTCTATCCTGCATATTGGTAAATATTCCTTTCCGTTTTCGCCATCGTGGCAACAGATGCGTTTTGCACCCTCTGTAAAGCAATCATTTTTTCTCGTCAAGTGCGCCAAGAAGACTGCGAAGTCTTATTTTCACAGCTCCGAGATTTGTTATTTCGTCAATTTTAATCTGCGTATAATACTTGCCGCCCTTTTCGAGTATGTCACGACATTCATCGGTGGTTATTGCATCAACACCACAGCCAAAGGACACAAGCTGAACAAGCTCAACATCATCATTTTGCGCTGCAAAGGCAGCTGCTCTGTAAAGCCTTGCATGGAAAGTCCATTGGTCAAGCACACGGACGTGCTGAACAGGGGCAAGTTTGCAAACGCTGTCCTCGCTCACAACAACAAAGCCGAGGGAATTTGCAAGCTTGTCTATTCCGTGGCACACCTCCGGATCAATATGATACGGACGACCCGCAAGAATCATTATGCGCTTGCCGTTTGCCCTTGCAAATTCAAGTGCCTCTGCACCCTTTCTTTCCACCTCATCGGTGTATGCCTTATATGCCGCAAAAGCATGATTTGCCGCACAAAGAATCTCCTTTTTGGTAATACCCGGGCAAAGCTTTTCAAGGCAGGAAAGAATTGTTCTTGTGAGATCACGGGGACTGTCAACGCTGAGATACGGATAGAGAAAGTTTATGTCCTCAAGGTTTTCCATGTTGTTGTCAAGAAGCTCTGCATAATATGCAACAACGGGACAATTATAGTGATTATCTCCGGCGTGTTCATCAACATTATATGTAAGTCCGGGATAAAATATGGTTTTGAAGCCCTTTTCGATAAGCTCCTCCATGTGACCATGCATTATTTTTGCAGGGTAACAAGCTGTGTCCGAGGGAATTGTGAACTGACCTTTTTCATATGTCGCCCTCGTTGAAAGGGAAGAAAAATGCACCTCAAAGCCAAGCCTTGAAAAAAACTCATGCCAGAGTGGCGCAAGCTCATAAACAGAAAGAGCCATGGGAAGTGCGATTTTTCCCCGTGAAGCTTTTCCGTCGGGGCACGACGGTTTCAGGCTTTCAAAATACTCTCTTTTCCACGCATACAAGTTCGGAAGCGGTTGTGTTTTAGCAAGTCCGAGTCCCTTTTCACATTGATTGCCCGAAATAAAGCGTTTTCCATCGGCAAACTTATTGACGGTGAGGTGGCAGGCATTTGCACAGCCTTTACAAACCGCCGAGGTTGATTCATGTGTGAAGCTTTCAAGCTCGTCAAGCGAAAGAAGTGTGCTTTTTTCGCATTTTCTTATATGAAGTGCCGCACCATATGCTCCCATAAGTCCTGCAACGGACGGACGTATAACATTTCTTCCGATTTCGTTTTCAAATGCCCGAAGCACAGCATTGTTATAAAATGTGCCGCCCTGAACAACAATGTTTTTGCCCAGTTCCTCCGGGGATGCCGCACGGATAACCTTGTATATAGCATTTTTCACAACGCTTATGGAAAGTCCTGCGGAAATATCTTCGACAGATGCACCATCTTTCTGTGACTGTTTGACAGATGAGTTCATAAACACGGTACATCTTGAGCCAAGATTAACAGGTGCTTTGCCATGGAGTCCTCTTTCGGCAAAATCTGCCACTTCATAACCCATGGATTTGGCAAATGTTTCAATAAACGAACCGCATCCCGACGAGCAGGCTTCGTTGAGCATTATGCCGTCAATTGCGCCGTTTCTTATTTTGAAGCACTTTATATCCTGACCTCCGATGTCAAGAATAAAGTCAACATCAGGTTGAAAATGCTTTGCGGCGGTGTAATGCGCAATAGTTTCAACAACGCCCTCATCAGCATGGAACGCATTTTTGATAAGCTCCTCTCCGTAGCCTGTAACGGAACAACCGCAAATTGTTATTCTGGCACCACAGAGGCGACGGATTTCCATGAGAACCTCTCTGACAAGAGAAACAGGATTTCCCTTGTTCGAGTTGTAAAAGGAATAAATAATCGATTTGTCCTCACCAACAAGGCAAAGCTTTGTGGTTGTGCTTCCGCAGTCAATTCCGAGCCAGGCATTGCCGCTATATTCTGAAATATCCTTCTGCGCCACAGAAGCACTTTCGTGTCGACGGCAGAATTCGACATATTCCGCCTCATTTTCAAAAAGAGGAGGAAGTCTGTCGCTGCCTTTTTTCTCTTTCTTTGCACTCTGTGAAATGCTGTTTATAACATCGTCAAGGCTACGCACCTTTGCCTGTTCCGCAGCATACATTGCCGCACCAAGCGCAACGGAATAAAGGCCATACTGCGGGAAAATTGCGTTTTCTCCATCGAGCTTAAGAGTTTCACAGAAGCGTTTCTGAAGACCTGCGCAATAGTAAAGAGGTCCTCCTAAAAACATGACCTTGCCCTCAATTTTGCTTCCTCTTATAAGTCCGGTGATTGTCTGGTTAACAACCGCCTGATAAATACTTGCGGCAATGTCCGCCTTGCTTGCACCCTGATTGAGAAGCGGCTGAATATCCGTCTTTGCAAAAACTCCGCAACGGGAAGCAATTGGGTAAATTCTTGTTGCCTTAAGGCTTTCAGCATCCATTTCGTCAGCGGTCATGTCAAGAAGCACCGCCATCTGATCTATAAAAGCCCCTGTTCCACCGGCGCAAGTTCCGTTCATTCGCTCGTCAACGCCGCCCTTGTAAAAAATGACCTTTGCATCTTCTCCGCCAAGTTCAATAACTACGCCTGTGTCGGGAGCAAGTTTTGAAACAACCTCACCTGTTGCATAAACCTCCTGAACGAAAGAGATCCCCGCACTTTCGGCAACACCAAGTCCCGCAGAGCCGGAAATCGCCGTTTTCACCGACACTTTTTCCATATTTACACGGCTGTTTTCGCTTGCTTCACCATGACTGTCGGTGTCAGAATACTCGCAAAAAAGCTCGTCTCTCATTTCAGAAAGAATTTTCAGCGTTGTTTCGCGCACTCTTGACATATGTCGCTGGTATTTTTGATAAACAACCTTATTATTGTTGTCAAGCAGCACTATTTTTGCCGTTGTTGAACCAATGTCTATACCGAGATAATACAATTTTTCCTTTGCCATTTCTACCTCTTAAATTCATTTAAAAATACACTGTTATTATATAATATATAAGCATCTTTCCATAAAATATATGGTACAACCAAAACATTAATTGAATTGCGACATTCTGAAAACTTTTTTGCCTTTTCAAGCCATTTTCTGCTTTGGATGTTAAGATTGCGTTAAGAAGTCGAAAATGGTAATTTTATGTGATTTTCTCAGCACATATTGTTTATATATGCAAAAAAGTGGCTCCGAATCAAATCGGAACCACTCATAAAGCTTTAAATCACTTATTAGCCTTTGTTAAGCCGCAAGATTATTACTTTTCTTCAGCCTCTGCTCTCTTCTTTGCTTCTTCGATAACCTTAACGGAAACCTGACCGGGAGCTTCATCATAGCGCAGGAATCTGAACACGAACTTACCTCTGCCCTGTGACATTGCACGAAGATTTATTGTATAGTCGCCCATTTCGGAGGTGGGAACCTCAGCTTCAACAACTGTGTATGCTTTCTTGCCGTCAGCAGGAGTCATACCGATAACTCTGCCTCTTCTCTTGTTGAGGTCACCAATAACATCACCAACAAGGCTGTCGGGAATGGTAACAAACAAAGAGCCAACGGGTTCAAGAATAACGGGGTTGGCCTTGGGAAGACCTTCTTTATAAGCGAGCTTTGCCGCAAGCTTAAAGGAGATTTCATTGGAGTCAACAGGGTGATATGAACCGTCAAACAGGTCTGCCGCAAGATTTACAACAGGGTAACCTGCAAGAACGCCCTTGAGCATTGCTTCCTGAAGGCCCTTTTCAACTGCGGGATAATATCCCTTGGGCACGCTTCCGCCGACAACGCTCTGTGTAAATGTGAGGCCGTCTGCTTCGCCGGGAGAGAATGTAATCTTAACGTGACCATACTGTCCGCTACCACCGGACTGCTTCTTGTGTTTACCTTCAACCTGAACACTCTTCTTGATTGTTTCACGGTATGCAATAATGGGTGTTGAAAGGTCAACAGAAACGCCAAAGCGTGTCTTGAGCTTTGCAAGGATTATGTCAAGGTGCTGTTCGCCGAGACCATAGAGAACCATCTGCTTGGTTTCTGCGTTATTTTCAAATTTGATTGTGAGGTCTTCTTCGAGAAGCTTGGAAATACCGGAGGAAATCTTGTCCTCATCGCCCTTTGCCTTGGGGTTAACCGCTTTGTTAAGGAAAGGTTCGGGATACTCGATCTTCTTATAAGGACGTGTGCCGCCGAGAGTGTCGTTGGTATTTGTGTAAACAAGCTTTGTTGTTACACCGATGTCGCCGCAGCAAAGCTCATCTGTTTCAACCTGCTTCTTGCCCTTTATAACGTAAATATGAGCAAACTTTTCCTGCTGACCGGTTGTGAGATTTCCGAGAACTGTGTCTTTCTTAAGGCTACCACTCATAACCTTGAAATAGGACATCTTACCAACAAACGGGTCTGCAACTGTCTTAAATACAAATACAGATGTGGGAACAGCGGGACCGGAGGGCATGAATTCTCCGTCGGCATCCTTTTCGGGCTTTCTTTCCGTGGGAGACGGGAAAGATGCCGCAATAACGTTCATAAGCTCTGTGATACCTGCAAGAGTTGCGCAAGAGCCGACCATAACGGGGGCAATTGTGCCGGCGATAATGCCATCTGCAAGAGCCTTATGCATTTCGTCAAGTGTAAAGTCCTCGCCTGCAAAATACTTTTCCATGAGTTCATCGGAGGTTTCTGCAAGGGACTCCATAAGCATGTCTCTGAAGCGGTTGATCTTTTCCATGCTTGCTTCGGGGATATCCATAGGCTTAACTGCGCCGCCGCTTGCATATTCATAACCCTTCATTTCAACAAGGTCAGCATAACCAAGAGGCTTTCTGTCAACGATAATCGGAATTGCAATGGGGCAAACCGCAAGACCGAACTTTTCACGCATTTCCTCAAGTGTGTTACCGAAGTTTGCGTTTTCGTCGTCCATCTTGTTGATAAAGAACGCCTTAGGAACCTGAGCCTCTGTTGCATAATCCCATGCAAGCTCACTTCCAACGTCAACGCCACTCTTTGCGTCCATAACGATAAGTGCGCATCCGCAAACTCTCAGAGCCTGAACTGCTTCGCCCACAAAATCAAGATAGCCGGGGCAATCAATTATGTTAATCTTCTTTTCTTTCCAGTAAAACGGAGCAACAGAAGCGGAAAGAGAGAACTTTCTCTTGATTTCTTCGGGGTCATAGTCGGACACTGTGTTTCCGTCGGCAACCTTTCCTAATCTGTCTGTTTCCTTTGCGAGATAAAGCATAGCCTCTGTCAAAGAGGTCTTTCCGTTTCCGCCGTGACCCAAAAGTGCCACGTTCCTTATTTTATCTACTGTTGTGCTTAAATTCGCCATTGAAAATTCTCCTTCCTGCGGTGATGGATTTTTGTTTCACCGAAATTATACTTATTAGTGTACAAAGCAACATAGAACCTTTTGCATGACCTGTTTTGGAAAACTGAAATATTCCTCATGGATACAACTGAAAAATGCTAACTTCCGTATACTGTTACTATTATACTACAATTTGCAGATTTATGCAATATGTAATATTGCTCATAATTTTCAAGAGTTTTTTGTGCATATTGTACAATTTCATTAAACAATATGAGAATTCTTCCTGCGCCATGCTCCAACGGTCATTCCGGCATACTTCTTAAAGACACGCGCGAAATAATTCGGATCGTCAATTCCAACTCTTTCGGCAATCTCCCAATTGGAAAGATCCGTGTTTTCAACAAGGCGTTTTGCCGCATCAACACGGGATTTCAAAATATAAGTTCTCGGCGCAACGCCCATTATTTCCTTGAAAATATGCTCAAATCTGCTCTTGGACATATGGCACATGGCGGCATAAAACTCTGTTGGGCGGTTTTCCGCAAGATTTCGGGCAATATACTCAACAGCCGTTCCTACTGCGTCAACCCGTTTTGCCTCTGTCCCATATTTCACAGACCTTGCCATAAGAGCAAGCGCAAGATGAAAATAGCTTGCGCACACATCCTCGTCCCTTTCTCCAAGTTCATTTGCAAGCACCATGCTTTCAAGCGCATTCACAAGGGCATTTTCTTTTCCCACATAAAAACACCCAAGTTCGTAAAGTCCAAGATTTTTAAGGTATTCCTCGCAACCCGTACCGCAAAAATGAATATACAATGAAACAGAATCGTCCTGTTTGAAAAACCTGTATTCCTGTCTTTCTCCGGGGCGAAAAAGAATGACCATTCCCTCGGTTGCTGTGTAACCGGTTCCGCCGACGACAGCATGGCAAGTTCCACTCATGATATAGAGAATGTGAAAATCACGCCGTCCGTTCGGACGTATTCTTAAATGGTCTGTGTCGCCGAGATACTGAATCGCGCAGTTATTTACCCTCAGATACTTGTCAACCGGTTCAAATTCGTTGTGATACAATTGATTGCCTCGTTTCAAATTATGTTTATACCCTATTATATCACACCTTTTGCTTTTTTGCAATAGCAGATTTGTGCTATTTTTCAGCATTATTGTTACTTTTCTTTTTGGGTCAGAGGATATATAATTGATTTATACTTATATAATAAAAGTAGAAAGAGCATCTATGCTTTTTCAATTGTATTATTTCGGAGGTTTTTATGTTCAAGCTTGGCATTATAGGCAGAGGTTCCCGAATGACACACATTTCAAATCTGCTTGTCAAAACGGGAAAATGCTGTATTTCTTACATTGCAGATCCAAGAATTGACGAGATAAAAAAGGAGCTTACAGAGCAAGGGTACGATATATCGGAAATTATGTTTTTCCCCGATGCGGACTCCATGCTTTCAGCTGTAAAGCCCGACGGTGTTTGCATCGGCACACGCTGTTCCCTGCACACGTCTCTTGCAAAAAAAGTTATTGAAAGGGGAATTCCGCTTTACCTCGAAAAACCGGTTTGCACAAATGAGGACGATCTTGACACACTTTGCGCCCTTGCTCAAAAGTTTCCCGATGCAGCAAGGAGAGTGACGGTTTCATTTCCGCTTCGCATGACAGCTCATGTGAACAAGGTCAAGGAGATAATTGCTTCAGGCGCAATCGGAAAACTTTCGCAGATACAAGCGTGGAACAATGTGAGCTACGGAATTGGTTACTATCACAAGTGGTACAGAGATGCCGGTGAAACAGCAGGTCAGTTCCTGCAAAAATCCACACACGATTTCGACTATATAAACGACCTTTGCGGTCTCAAGCCGGTGAGCATTTGTGCCGTAAGCTCAAGCGTAATTTTCGGGCAGAGCGAGCCGGAGGGAAAATTCTGTCGAAGCTGTGACAAAAAGGTCACCTGTCCCGATTACACCCCCATCACAAACCGCGATACCTCCCCCTTTGACCATTGCGTTTACGGCAAGGATGCAACAATTGAGGACAGTGACAGCGCCATTATCATTTATGAAAACGGAGTTCATGCAGTTTACACCCAAAACTTTGTTGCGAGAAAGGGAGCCGGTGCAAGGGGTGCAAGACTTATCGGTCACCTTGGCACAGTTGAATTTGACTGGGTCAAAAACCATGTCATTCTTCACAGGCACTTCAACGACTCCTCCGAAACCTTTGAAATAAAAAGCGGTAACGACCACTTTGGCGGCGACAGTTTTCTCGTCAACGATTTCATATCCGTCCTTGAGGGTGGCGTGTCCGCCTGCGACTTGAACGACGGCATTTTTTCCGCAAAGCTTTGTCTTGCGGCAAAGAAAAGTGCCGAAAAACATATTTTTGTAAATGTGTAAATGAAATATGCAACACCTGTCTTTGGGGTGTTGCCACATAAAAGCCAACAATAAAATACTATTATAAAGGAGATTTTAACATGAACATGGACATTTTCAGAATTCCGCCGTCTGAGGTTGGTAAAGGAAGCACAATTGCACTTGAAAAGTGCGAAACCGAGCATGACATTTACTGGAAGGTTGCAATTGAAGTTCTTGAAGTGATTGAAGAAAACAACAAAAAAGGCGAACCCACCGTTATGGTTGTTCCCTACGGCCCTCTCGGACCTTACGCAAGACTTGTTTATCTTGTGAACAAATATAACGTGAGCCTCAAGAATTGCGTTTTCATCAATATGGACGAGTATCTTGCCGATGAAAACACATATATCGCAAAGGATGATCCCCTCTCCTTCAGAGGAGGAATGGACAGAATTTTCTATGGTCTTATCAAAGACGAGCTCAATGTCCTCCCCGAAAACAGAATCTTCCCCGATCCCAAAAATCCCGGTTATGTTATGGAAATAAACGAAAAATACGGCAAGCTTGACATGGCATGGGGTGGAGTTGGTATCAACGGTCACTTTGCCTTCAACGAGCCGCCGGAACCCGGTGAAGCCTGCACAGCCGAGGAATTTTTGAACAGACCCACCCGTGTTCTTCCCGTTTCCAGAGAGACAATCACGGTTAACTGCTTCATGAACTGCGGCGGCAACCTTGATGCTATTCCGAAATATTGCATCACCGTTGGCATGAAAGAAATGAACATGGCAAAAAAGGTGAGAATGTGTATGCCGAGAGACTGGAATGCAGGTGCACTCAGAAAGATTCTCCACGGCGACATAACTCCTGCTGTTCCCTGTTCTTTGTTCAGAAATCATCCCGATGCAAAACTTTATGCCTCCTATGTTGCCCTTGATTGTCCCATCCCCGAAATCAGAGTATATAACAAATAAGAAATACTTCAGAATTATTCAAAAGACAGCGGCGAATCTCCTTTTTAATTCGGAAGCTTCGCCGTTTTTCTCCTACGGAAGGTATTTAAATTATGAAAAGAATAATTATTAAAAACGCCGATGTGGTTTTGCAAGACAGTGTAAAAAAATGCTGTGTTGAACTCTCCGACGACAAAATCACAGCGATTTGCGATAATCCGGCAAGCGATGATGTATATATCATTGATGCTTCAGGATGCTATGTATTGCCCGGTTTTGTGGATAACCATATCCACGGCGGTGGCGGTGCGGATTTCATGGATCTTACCCGTGAAAGCTTTATGAAAGTGCTTGAAACTCACGCCTTTCACGGCACGACCACCATTTATCCCACAGCCGTGTCCTCCGAGATATACAAGCTTGAACAGCTCATCGCCCTTTTCCGCACTTTAAAGGACAGCGAAGATTTCCCCTGTACCGTGCCCGGACTTCACCTTGAGGGACCGTTTCTCTCCCTCAAGCAAAGCGGTGCGCAAAACAAGTCACGCATTGTTCCGCCAACCGTGGAAAATGTTGACAGGCTTCTTGGTGCCGGCGCAGACGTTATAAAGCGCATTGGTATTGCCCCGGAAAACGACGGCGCAATTGAGGCAGGAAAACGCTTTCACCAAAGCGGTGCAGTAATCTCCGTCGCTCACAGCGATGCGCTTTTCGGAGAAGTAGAAAAAGCTTACAATGAGGGCTTTTTCAATCATATAACACATCTTCATTGCGCTGCTCCCTGGGCACACAAGATAAACGAAAAAGTTCAGGCGTGTATTGCCGAGGCAGCATACCTTATTGACGGTATGAACTTTGAGCTTATCGGCGATGGTCTTCACATTTCTCCGCAGACAATTATGATGGCAGCAAAGTTCAAACAGCCTTTCACGGTTTCGCTTGTTACAGATGCAATGCGTGCCGCAGGTCAGGACGGCGTAACAGAAAGCTATCTCGGCGAAATGCTCCCCGAAAACAGGGTTATTGTTGAGGGCGGCGTTGCAAAGCTTCCGGACAGGACGTTTTTTGCAGGAAGCATTGCCACAAGTGAAATTGTCTTTAAAAACGTGTGTCAAAACACCAATCTCCCCTTGCCGAAAATCGCAGAGCTTATGAGCCTTGCTCCGTCAAAGCTAATGGGAATTGACAGCACAAAGGGTAGCATTACCGAGGGCAAGGATGCCGACATTGTCATTGCACGCAAGGACGATTTTTCGATTTGCGGCGTAATCTCAATGGGAAGAATTATACGACAGGAGAAATCAAATGCTTAAAATAACAACAACCGGTTTACCCAAGCATCTCACAAACGGACTTTGCGCATATACACAAAAATACTGCAAGTCGTTCGACGGTGAGCTTACCGTAAACATTAAATACAACAAGGACGACAAACGCCTTGTAATCTGCCGCAACGGCTCTCAGGCAGACATAACGGTTTCCGAGGATGTTCAGATTTTCAGAGCTCTTTCAAAGCTGCTCATGAACTTTGAAAACAAAAGCTTCAACCTTTCCGAAACCTCCTTCTTCGATTTCAACGGTGTTATGTTTGATTTCGGTCAGGCATCGGCGTTTTTGAGTGTAAAGAAAGCTTGCGAAACAATTCTCTGTCTTGCGACGGCGGGACTTAATGCTTTTATGCTTTACGTTGAGGACTGCATGGAGGTTGAGGGGGAGAAATATTTCGGATATATGCGCCCGAAATACACTTATGACGAGCTCCGTGAGATTGACAATTTCGCTTATGCGCTTGGCGTTGAGGTCATTCCCTGTATTCAGACTCTTTCTCATCTTCCCTGTCTTATGAGATGGGACAGATACAAGAGCATGAGCGACGATGACCGCACTCTCCTTGTGGGAGATGAGCGCACATACGCTCTTGTGGAGAAGATTATCACCTCGGCAATGAAACCGCTTCGCACAAACAAAGTTCACATCGGACTTGACGAGGCATGGGGGCTTGGTCAGGGCAACTATATCCGCCGTTTCGGATACACGCCCAAAAACGAAATTTTCCAACACCATATGGAAAAGCTTCATGAGATTATAGACCGTCTAGGATACTATGCGTTCATGTGGGACGATATGTATTTCAGAGCTGCTTCACCGGACAACAGCTATCATCCTCCCATTGACGTTGAACCCGATCTTGAAGCTTCGGGACTTATTCCTTACAAGGACATGGGTTTTGTTTACTGGGACTATTACCACAACTATGATTTTGTGTATGCCAATGCCAAAAAGCATCTCAAATGCTTCGGAGATGTTTTCTACGCAGGTGCTTCCGCAAACTCTTATGGTCTTGGCTATATGAAAGAGTTTACAGAAAGAAACAACAACGATGCTCTTCGTGCGTGCAAAGACACGGGAGTCCGCAAAGTTTTCTGCACAATATGGGGTGATGACTGCCGTGAAAGCACTCCTTATTCCGTTCTTCCGGGTGCTTTTATCTATTCAGAGCATGGCTATTCAGAAAACCCCGACAAGGCACAGGTTGAAGAAATGTTCAACTTTGCAATGCAGGCAGAACTCTGTGATTTTGACGCAATTTCCGAAATTGACACCATCCCCGGCTATTCGGACGAAAATGCAAATATTGAGCGTTATTCCCCCTCTCGCCATATGCTTTATCAGGATGTTATGCTTGGAATGTTTGACAAGAACTATGAAAACATTGACTCCGACAGCCATTATTCCGCCTTTGCGAAAAAAATGCAACAAGCAGCAGACAAGGGTAATGCTTTTTCTGATATGTTTAAAGTATATGCGTGTCTCGGCCGCTTTTTGAGTGTCAAGGGCTCTCTTGGCAACAAGCTTATCCGCGCCTACAGAAGTGGAAACAAGGCAGAGCTTAAGCGCCTTTCAGACGAGGTTATTCCCGAGGCAATCAGACTTTGCGACGAATATATGGACAGCTACCGGGAATTTTTCTATGCCAACTACAAGCCTGTAGGGTTTGAGGTGTTTGACATTCGTGTCGGCGGCGTTGCCGCAAGGCTCAAAACCGCTAAAGCAAGAGTTGACAACTATCTTGGCGGTAAAGTTGAAAAGCTTGAAGAGCTTGAGCTTGAAAGACTTCTTTACAATGGTGCACAAAAGAATGGAAGCGTAATTTACACCGCTGTTTCAACGGCAGCAAAGCTTTGATTTGATATAACATTTAAACAGGGTATTGTGACTGAAATCAGGCGCACAATATCTTGTTTTTTATTGCGACACTAAAATCTAAAAATATTGTTATGCAAACAACAGCTTCTGAGAAAATATTATACTCAATATATATACTCCCGAATTTTTAACAAAATCCCCTTGCGTTATACTGTATTTTGTGGTATCATGTATGATAGGAAAATGAGTACACAGCGAAAGGAAGTCAACTCAATGAAAGAAATAAAAGGAATTAAGCTTGTCAACAGCAAGGTTTCCTATAAAGGCGGAAAACTTGTTGCCGCAGAAAACAATTCGGTTGTATCGGGTACTATGGCACACAGCATCCTCGCCGCACACAACACCTGCAAGGACACCTCCTCCGGCAAGCTCAAAATAAAATTTGATGCAATGGCATCCCATGATATAACATATGTAGGCATCATTCAGACTGCAAGAGCTTCCGGCCTTGAAAAATCCCCTCTGCCATATGTTCTCACCAACTGCCACAACAGCCTTTGCGCTGTCGGCGGCACAATAAATGAGGATGACCATGTTTTCGGGCTTTCTGCCGCAAAGAAATACGGCGGATACTTTGTTCCTGCTCACATTGCCGTTATTCACCAATACATGAGAGAGATGTTTGCAGGCTGCGGAAAAATGATTCTCGGCTCTGACAGCCACACACGCTATGGCGCTCTCGGAACAATGGCGATAGGCGAGGGCGGTCCCGAACTTGTTAAACAGCTTCTCGGAAGAACATATGACATAAATATGCCCGACGTTGTTGCTGTCCATTTAACCGGCAGTCCTGCAGTCGGTGTTGGTCCTCAGGACGTTGCACTTGCAATTATAGGTGCTGTTTTTGAAAACGGCTTTGTCAAAAATTCAGTTCTTGAATTTATCGGTGAGGGTATTGCAAATCCCAGCGTTGACTACCGAATTGGCATTGATGTCCTGACAACCGAAACAACCTGTCTTTCCTCAATTTGGGAAACAGACGAAAAGGTAAACGAATTTCTCACCATCCACGGCAGAGGCGGTGATTACAGCAAGCTCTCCCCGGCTGACGGTGCAGTTTATTCAAGGTATATCGAAGTAAATCTTTCCGAAGTACGCCCAATGATTGCAATGCCTTTCCACCCAAGCAACGTTTACACGGTTGACGAGGTTGTTGCAAATCCCGGCGACATTTTGCGTGAGGTTGAACTTGGCGCAGAAAAATCCCTTGAGGGAAGCGGCGTGAAGCTCAGCCTTACAGACAAGGTTAAAAACGGAAAGCTTTATGTTGACCAAGGCGTTATTGCAGGATGTGCCGGCGGTGGTTTTGAAAATCTTTGCGTAGCATCTCAGATTCTCGATGGCAAAGACACAGGGTGCGGCGAATTTGGTCTTTCCGTTTACCCTGCCAGCCAACCCGTTTACATGGAGCTTGTTCGCAATGGTGCTATTGAAAAGCTTGCGAGTGCCGGTGCAATTATAAGAACTGCCTTCTGCGGTCCTTGCTTCGGAGCAGGAGATGTCCCCTGCAACAACGGTCTTTCCATACGCCACTCCACAAGAAACTTCCCCAACCGTGAAGGCTCAAAGCCCTCCGGAGGTCAGATTGCCTCGGTTGCACTCATGGATGCACGCTCCATTGCGGCAACAGCGGCGTGTGGCGGTGTGCTTACCTCTGCCGAAAGCTATCTCGGCGGCAAGGCTCTCACACCGGTTGACTATAAATTTGACAAGAGCATTTACGACAAGCGTGTTTACAGCAACGGTATTGAGGACGGTGCAGAGCTTAAATTTGGTCCGAACATAACCGACTGGCCCGAACAGATTGCCCTTTGCGACAACGTTCTTATAAAGGTTGCTTCCGTTATAACCGACGATGTCACAACCACCGATGAGCTTATCCCATCCGGCGAAACATCATCCTATCGTTCAAACCCCGAAAAGCTTTCCGAATTTGCCCTTTCCAGAAAAGACCCTGCGTATGTCGGCAAGGCAAAGGCAGTAAGAGCAATGGAAGCGCAAAGAAGAAGCGGTGATATGAATGAGGAAATTAAGGCTATAATTGCTACACTTGACGGACTTTACGCAGGAAAACCTGAAGATATTGAAATCGGAAGTGCAGTTTGTGCAGTACGTCCGGGTGATGGCTCTGCCCGTGAGCAAGCGGCTTCCTGTCAGAGAGTTCTCGGCGGAATTGCCAACATTGCCTGCGATTATGCGACAAAGCGTTACAGAAGCAACGTTATCAACTGGGGTATGCTTCCGTTTATGTATGACGGTGTGAAAGAACTTGAAGTTGACAGCTACATTTTCGTTCCCGGAATAAGAAGCATTATTTCCGAGGGCAAAACCGAGGCTGTGGCGTATATCATAAAAGACGGAAAGATTTCAAAAGAAATCACTTTGAAGCTTCCCGAGGAAATGACCGCCGACGAACGAGAAATCATACTCAAGGGTTGCCTTATCAACTATTACGCATAAAAACACAAGGGGAACAGCATTTTAATTCGCTGTTCCCTTTATTTTACAATGAAGCAAAAATGCTTGAATGGGCATTTTTGCGAAGCCGTCAATGACGCAGACGCGCAAAGCGTGGGGGCGTGTATCATACTGCAAATAGAAAAACGGTGCATTTCTTGAAGGGATTTGCACCGTTTAATCTATATCAAAATATTTATTAAAAGCATCAATCGTGTATAAGCTTTCCATGTCCGCATGAGCAACACGAATATACCACTCCACAAACTTTTCTTCGCCCACCGCTTTTGCCATTTCAAGAGTAATCACATGGCAATTATCTTTGTGGAAGCACTCCGCTTTATTTTTTTGGAAAAACTCCGCTGCAAGGTTAATTACATCCTGTGCGCTTTGGGGAACAAAGTCGCTTTCTTCTTCGACCGTTAAAATAGTTGCATCGAGAATTTCCTCTTCCGGCATTCCCCGAACTTTTTCGTTTGCCTCTCTTTCAATCTCTGCCTCAGCTTCCTCGGTATCAAGCTCATCATCAGCAACCGACATCAGCATTGGAACATTCTCTGAAAACATTTCAGGCTCAGCGGAAATATCCTCTTTGGGGTCGTATGCAGAAGTTGTTTCGCCGACTGACTTGCCAATTCTTGCGGCACCTTGTGCCGGAGCAGCCAACGCTTCTTCATTTCCGGCATCAATCGCACCGTTTTCATCAACAACATATTTTGTATCTGCAGTTGCATTTGTTCCGCCGGTTATTTTGCTCTTTCCCAAACCATATGTGACAACTTCCGCAGAAGAACCATCGCTTAAAGAAGCGTAATTTTTCGCCATCATAATTGAATCTTCAGCGGCTTCTGTTTGCTCAGCCTCTTCGGCGGAACTTTCCGGAACTGCCATTTTTTTATCTGCCATTTTATAAACACCGCCAATAGCTTGCGCTTCGGCATCAGCAACGTGGATTGCCGCTTCGTTTTCGCTTGCTGAACCGGAAAACTTATCCGCAAGGTTGCCAAGGGGAAGTCCTCCGATACACACAACCGCAACCACTGCCGCAACTGCCGCCAAAGTGGCAACAGGGAAAAATCTGCGTTTTTGCGCAAGCGGCGTTGCCGTGTCGCCCCTGGCAATTCTTGCGGCGATATGCTCATGAAGTGTCACGCCGTTCTTGACAGGTAAAGGCTGTGCGGCTTTGAGCAGCGACTGCATTTCGCAAAGCTCATCAAGGTAAGCACGGCAATCCTTGCAATTTTCAATATGCTTGCGAGCTTCCTCCGACAAAACGGAAAGATTTTTATAATCATTGTTTTCAATTTCAAGAATCTCATTTCTTGCTTCAAAGCAATTCACTGCCGCACCTCCTTTCATTGTTTCAAACAGTAATTATCCATCACTTGCGACACCTATATGACGTATCACAAATCGTTTTTGTTCCGCAAAATTTCATATTTTTTATGCATTTTTAAGATTTATCCCTTTTGAACACAAAATCCAAAATCCGAGGGGAATAATTGTTGAATTTGCAACAAGTTTTTAGAAACAGCCCTTTTCGATAAGCAATTGTTTAAGGGCGGCACGAGCCCGATTGAGCTTTGATTTGACGGTTCCAAGTTCAATTCCGAGAATTTCAGCAATTTCGGTGTAAGATTTATCCTGCATTTCGCGAAGAACAAGAATTGTTCGCTGTTGCTCGTCCATTTCCAAAAGAGCTTTGCGCACAAGCTTAATATTCTCTTTGCGAAGCAGACTTTGTTCGGGATTGGCATCAACGCTTGTGTCGGGAAGTTCAAACTCTCTGCCCTCATCAGAATCTCCGCTTTCGGAAATTTCGGAAATTGTAAGCTCTCGATTCTTATAATGCTTGCGCACAAAATCATAGGTTACATTTTTACACAATCTGTAAAGCCAGGTTGTAAACTTGCTTTCGCCTCTGAAAGAACCGATGGAATTATAGACACGCATGAAAACTTCTTGGGAAATATCCCATGCATCATCCTTGTTTTTAACAGTGAAGAAAGCCGTTGAATAAACAAGCTTCTCATATCGTTTGACAATCTCGGTAAAAGCTTCGGCATTACCCGCAATGGTGCTTTCCACAAGCTCCGAATCTGTCATTTTATTAAGCGGCTTATTTTCAACAGCTTCTTCAGTTTTATCCGTTCCGAAAAGAAACAGAAACACGGGCAATACCTCCTTTCCCAAATTTCAAACGTCATAGTTCAAGCAATCTCAGATATTATCCGCAAGCCTTGTTGAAAGTTCGCCAAGATGCTCGCAATAATTTATGCAAACAGGGTGAGGAACAACACTTCCGTCATCCTTGATTTCATAGTTTATTTCGCAAATAGAAGCGTTGCTTACCCATTCGGTTTCATTAAATGCGCACACGTCCTTTCCCATCCAATGACAGTTAAGGGTGCGAATGGGGGTTGCATGAGTTGCAATAACAATTGTTTTATCCTTGTTTTGCTTCACAATATCGGCAACAGTTGATGTCATTCTGTCGTAAAGCTGTTTCATGCTTTCGCCACCGGGGCTTACAAAATTTCCCGGGTCATTAAACCAAATTTTATACTCCTCGGGAAACAGCTCCTCAAGCTCGGAGAACTTTTTGCCCTCCCATTCGCCTGCCATAATTTCGCGAAGTCTTTTGTCCTTGACTATATCAAGAGAAAGCTCATCGGCAATATGTAAAGCAGTCTTATAAGCACGCTGTAAATCGCTTGAATAAAGCGCATCGATTTTTCTGTTTTTGAGATATTGTGCGGCAAGAGCTGCCTGCTTATGGCCGAGGGGAGTGAGATCTCCGTCGGTATGTCCGTGGAAGCTGTCTGTCATGTTGCCCTCGCTATATCCGTGGCGCACAAAAATAACCGTTGTCACCTGAACAACTCCTTAGCATTTTGATATTCTGTCTTTCGACCTTTATCATTATATCACATTTGTTCTGACAAGTCAAGAGCCATTGCATATTTTTTAATGTTTCACAAACCGGGACAAACAAAAAGAAAGATCTCCCGATCTTTCGACCGGGAGACCCTATACTTAATACTCTTTAGGAGAATTAGTTGTGAACGATAACAACGTATCTTACGAAGTAGTAGCCTTCGTCGTCTGCGTCTTCATCTTCAACTGCGGAGATGAATGCGCACATACCAGTTACTGTTTCAGAATCCTTCTTCTGGTCCTTGTTCCACTTGGAAGCGGTAGAGGAGAGAGCATCAACGGTAGCAGCCTTTACAGATGCATCGGAGTTGTCATACTCGAGGTATACAGTATCCTTTGTAACTGTGTAGGTGTTGCCGTCTTCTTCCCATGCGAGGAATTCGCCATCTTCATCAAATGTAGCCTTGTTGAGTTCGATTGTGTCAGCGGAAGCATCAAAGTTTTCGATCTTTACGAAACCAAGTGTGCCAACCTTATCATCTTCATCAACAGTGTCAAGGTCAACTGCACCTTCTGCCCATACATTACCGAATACTTCATCGTCAGCGAGGTAGCCTTCGGTTGTCTTAGCAAGGATGTAACCCTTCTTGAAGTTTTCCTTAACGCCTTCAGCAGCTTCGAGAGTTTCTGTAGCGCCTGTTGCAGGGTCAAATGTGTTTACAGACCAAACTGTCTCGTCGTCTTCTGTGTAGGACTCGTAGGAGAGAACAACTCTGAAGTCAGAGAGGTCGCCCTTAGAAGCTTCGAGTTCAGCCTCTGTTTCAGCATAGAATACTACGAGGTTTTCGTTTCTAACTGTACCGTTGTTGTTAGCTACGAGAACTGTAGCCTTGTCAAAGTAGAAGTCATCAGCAAAGTTGGGGAGATTGTCATAGCCGTATACTTCGAATACAACTTCTGCTTCGTCCTCATCATATGTCTTGATGATGATCTGTGTGTAATCCTTAACAGTTACCTGTCTGAATGTGTTTGCATTGTCATTGTCATCTGTGAAATCAGAGTATGTGCTTTCGCCATCTTCTGTGATGATGTAGTTGTAACCGGACTTCTTGATGAGAGCCACGTTTTCAACTGTGAATGCATATACATCGTCGCTTTCCTCGTCAGCATCCTTGTCGTTAGCAAGAACTGTAACGTCATTGTAGAGACCCATGTCGAGGAGTTCGAAGTAGTAAGCGCCCTTAGCGTCTGTCTTAGCAATAGCGAGCTTGCCAACATATTCGGAGAAGTCAAACATATCCTTGTCTTCTTCTGCGTTGTAGCCGAATGTTACAGGGTAGTCTTCCCATCTGGTCTTTTCAACCATTTCAGCAGTGATCTTCTTAGCCTTAACGTCCTTGATTTCGCCATCGTGGTAAATCTGAACGTACTGATCCTTAACGATCTTGTCGCCGTCCTTAACAGCTGTTTCAGTTGTAAGAGCCTCAAGAACAACAACCCAGTCTTCGTTGAAGTTAACCTTTGTTGCGATGTCGCCTGCATAAACGAGCTTGCCTTCGTAGAAGTAGAGCTCAGCTTCTGTGTCAATTGCGAAGTTGTCAGGGTTAGCAAGTACGGAGGAAGCATTGTAAACTGCGAAGTCAGCATATGCAAACTCGTGCTTTTCACCGGAATCAAACTTAGCATACTTTGTAGCAAGACCTGTTACGGTTGCTTCTGTAGGCTCAAGAACTGCCTTGATGTCTACAAAGTTACCAGCGGGAGATATAACTGCAAGAACGATGTCCTTATCAGCAGCTTCAACGCCTGTAACGATTGTTCTGTCTGTGTAAACGATTGCGTTATCCCAGTCATAGTCAAAATTGCCATGTTCATCAAATGCATAGTCAATGAGAGCTTCATCTTCAGCATCGTCGATTTCAGCAACTGCATAAGGCTTGTAGTTGATAAGTTCGTATCTGCCATCACCGTCGATGTCATATACATCCATTTCGTAGAGACCACCGAAGATAGCCTGTGCGAATGTTTCAAGAGCTGCGTTGTCAGCGTCATCTTCATAGCCCTCGTCGAAAATTGTGCCATAATTGTAGTTGAACTTAACTTCGATAGGCTCGTCTTCGTCTTCATACTCGCCGTCGTACACGCCAAGGCTGAGGAACTGTGCGTTATCAGCATTGATTTCAGCGAGCTTCTCGGGCTTAGCGTAGGAGTAAGGAGCGTCGTAGAGGTATGTCTTAACGCCGTCGATTGTTACGAGACCGTTGAGTCTTCTGTAATCAGAAGCGAGAGTTCCGTCGTAATCTTCGTCGTCTGCTGTGTACTCACCTGCAAGTACTTCGTCGTTTGTATAGAACTTAGAATCAGCAGAACCCTTAAGTGTGCCGAATGTGATGTCTTCGCCCTTAACGGTCTTCTTTGTCATAAGAGAAGTTGCGCCGAGAACTTCCTTTTCGCCTGTTGCTTCGTCTCTCTTGATGTAGAGCTCGATACCAGCGAGGAAGTAGTCATCAGCCTTGCCATCGAGACCGAGTTCAGCAAACTCGATTGTTTCGATTGCATAGTCATCAGCGGAAACGTCATCGTCTTCAGCATCAAAGCCAAACATAGTGCCATCCTTGTTGGGGTTGAACTTGATCATTTCAACGTCAGCTTCTTCGAGCTCTTCACCATCGAGTGTGAAGGAAGGAGTAGCAACAACGTACTGAACTGTCTTTTCAACGCCAAAGATCTTGGAAGCAACTGTGTCATACTTGTTGTAAGGCTTCTGACCCTTGGAGAATGCGCTTACGATTTCGAATTCAACTTCAACACCATTCTTGATGATTGTCTCAGGAAGAACTGCGCCGTCGTCATAGCTCTTACCGTCGTTACCAACGAGAGAGTAGCCGAGAGACTCATATGCGATTTCATATGTAGCCATGTCAGCGTAGAAAGCGTTAGCGAGGATTACAGCAACGTTACCTCTTGTGAGAACGTCTGTGTAACCGAGTGTTGCGGGAAGGTCTTCGTCGAGGCCGATCTCTTCAGCCTTTTCGATGTAACCGAAAGGATAGGAGAGAGCGCCGTCTGCTTCGTAACCGAGAGCACGAACTACCATTGTGTAAGCGTCCTGGAGAGTGATGTTACCTGTGGGGTTGAACTTTGTGTCAGAAACGCCCTTGATAACGCCTGTCTGGTTAGCCCAGGATACCATGTAGAAGAATGTGGAATCAGTAAGGTCTGTGAATGTTGTGGAGTTTACGCCACCTTCAACGGACTTACCTGCCTTCATCAATCTGTAGATGAAAGCTGCCATCTGCTGACGTGTAACGTTTTCAGCAGTGCCGAACTTTGTCTCTGTTGTACCCTTGGTAACACCGAGGGAAACGAGAAGGTTTACTGCATCGCCTTCAGCTGTTGTGTAATCAACATCTTCAAAGGCTGCGGATGCGCCTGTAACGAACATGGAAACTGTCATGATCACTGCAAGCACAAGTGTGAGAAACTTTGTTGTCTTTCTCATAGGTTCTTTTCCTCCTAAAAAAGTATTATTGTGTCAAAACTCCTTTTGACTACGCTATTATAATACCACACCACTTTAAATTTTGCAATAGGTTTTTATCTTTTGTAACTTAACTGTAACTCTTGTTACATTTGTAACTCAAATCACGCTTTTTCGCTGTTTTAAGGGGGGTATAGGCGCAGATTTCGGGGAATTGTTGCCCACGTTTGTAATAATACTACACAAAATTCGTTTTGTCAATATAAATTTTCTTCCTTATAAATAATTTTTTTGAAACAAATCCTTGTTTTTGGCTCTTTTGAAATGTTTACAACCAAAAGCTTGACCGCTTTTGCAATTCGTTATATAATGTATATATGTAAATATATGAAGAAAAAACATCGTTCTGTGTGGTTTTCTGCACGCACACCTCAAAAGGAGAAAGCGCATGAAATATTACACCTCTGCCTTGTTTGAAAAACACGGCATAAAGCATCTGTTTGCAACCCGGCACGGCGGTGTCAGCACACACCCCGACTTTGCCGGCTTAAATGTGAGCTCATCTCGCAAGAATTCCGAAGGTTCCCCCGATAAAATTTCCAATGTTTACGAAAATTACAAAATAATTCTTTCGCATTTTGGTATTTCTCCGGAATGTGCTGTCAACGCAACACAAACCCATTCCGATATAATTCTTTGTCCGGGAAAAGAGGATTGTGGAAAAGGCGTTATACCCGAACGCGGCTTTTTGCCCTCATGCGATGGAATTATCGCAGGAAAAACGTCGCCCATAAAAGCGCTTTGCGTAAAGACGGCTGATTGTGTTCCGATAATTTTCGCAAATCTTTTTACAGGAGATGTGTGCGCCGTTCACGCAGGCTGGCGTGGCACTGTTGCCGATATTGCAGGCAAAGCCGTTTCAACGTTACTTGAAAAAGGCGGCAAATCAAGCGATATTATCGCCGCAATAGGTCCTTGCATCGGGCGATGCTGTTATGAAGTAAGTTCCGACGTTCGCAACGCCGCAGAAGAAATCCTCATCAAGACGGGGGAGAACCTTACTGACAACTTTTTCACTCCTGTTGTCGAAAAAGAGGGGAAATTCATGGCTGATCTTTCCGCCCTCAACCGTGAGCTTATAATGCGCAGAGATGTTCCTGCCGGAAATATTGATATTCTTGGCCTTTGCACCTGCTGTTACACCGCCCCTGACACAGGCATCAAAGATTTCTTTTCACATCGGGGAAGCGGCGGTCATTCCGGCACGCAATTGACGGTAATTTCAAGCCGTTGACAATAAGTTCTGCTATTCTCTTTTCACCTTTAGTTCACCATTGTCTGACTTTGCGGAAAAATCACAAATATTTTTTGTAAAAAAACAAATATATTTGATGAAAATGCGGCGCAAACATAGTAGAATAATGAAGTAAACTAAACTTATTCTGAAAGGAAACCGAAATGCATTTTAATGTAAAGGAAGAAATAATCGCCCTCACACCCCAGTGGAAAGGCGAAAGATTGCCCGACGGCAGACCCTATGTTGAAGAAAAATATCTGAAAAAGCTCCACGAAATGACTCTTGAAGAAGTGTGGAAGCCCATATTTGTAAAAGGATATGAGAATCAGTTTGTAGGCGGAGGCGTAAATCCGCTTCACGCTCTCCACGATGACGGAAGAAAGCTTGTGGGACGTGCTGTAACCTGCTCATTCTGCCCAACTCGTCCGGACCTTCACGAAACAATGTTTGCAATAGGTGCCGAGGAAGGAAGAAACGGCAACTATAATCAGTGGGTTATCGACAGCCTTGTTGAGGGCGACGTTGTGGTTGTTGATATGTTCGATAAGATTTATAAGGGAACATTTCTTGGCGGAAATCTCACAACCGCCATTAAAACACGCACTAAGAATGGCGGCGCAGTTATCTGGGGCGGCATAAGAGATGTTGAGCAGATGAAAGCCGTTGAGGGCGTTCAGGTTTACTATCGTGGCATTGACCCCACTCCCATCCGTGACTTTGTAATGACCGGATTCAACAGCGTTGTAAACTTTGGTGGAGCAGTATGTCTTCCCGGAGATATAGTTTTCGGAGCAGGTGGCGGCGTGCTGTTTATTCCCTCCCACCTTGTTGCAGAGGTTGTTGATGGCGCAGCAAAGACCCATGTCAAAGATGATTTCGGATTTGAAATGATTTCGCAGAACAAATTCACAACTGCGCAGATTGACCGCAACACCTGGACTGAAGAAATGCTTGATCTGCTCATGGACTTCATCAAAAACGACCCCCGAGGCGAAAAGTATCGTGACCTTGACTGGTCCCACGAATACGACCTTGCACGCAACGGTGACCCGACTGATACGCAGACTGCGCTTTAACTCTATTTATCAAACAGTAAAGATTTGCACCCTTTATGGTTTATAAAAGTGCAAATTTTGCACTTCCAAAAAACCTCAAAGGTGCAATTTCAAGCATAAAGCAAGAGCGCATCCCAAAAAATATTTTCATTCTCCAACAAGATATAAAAACGGTGACACGCCACAGGTTTTTAACCATGTTGCAGTCACCGTTCTTTTTTCGTTTTTATAAGTTATCAGTTATTGCCAAGCTCGTTTTCAACTTCTTCTTCAATTGAAGCTTCAGTCGCTTTGATAACATTGTCGATTTCTTCAGATGTGATGGAATCGTCTTCCTCGATTTCACAAATTTCAACTTCAACCTCGGGCTCTTCAACCTCAATGTCGTCCCAATCGCCAAGGAAATCATCATCGTCGTAGTCGCAAGAACCATCGTCGCAATTGTCGCAATCGTAATCGCAGGGCTCTGCATCCGCACTCGAAATTACAAACTTGAATTTCACCTTTTTAACTATTATTGCCACCGCAGCAAAAATTGCAACTGCCGCTGCAACTGCGCCGATTATGCTGAGAAAATTTTTCATGAATAACGCTCCTTTCAATGCTGTCGCTTTATAAATTACTTTTTCAGTGATGGCTATTTTCACCATTTATATTGTAGCACAAAATTTCTGTAATAAGTTTAAAAAAATATTGAATTTTTAGCATTTTTCTTAACTTTTTTGTGGTATAATAGCTTAGAATAAACATTTGTTATGCAATTGTTAACGATATGCACCAAAACACGCATGATTTTTCACAATTTCACAGCGGATTTTGAGCATACTTTCCACAAAAATTCGTATTACATCTGAAAGGAATTATAAAACTATGTGCGGTTTTGCCGGAATGTTCAAAAACTCCTGTCTCACCGAGACAGACAAACAGACAATAACCGATATGTCCCACTCCATCCGCCACAGGGGCCCCGATGATTCACAATTTATCCTTGGCGAAAATTTTGCTCTTGCCTTCCGTCGTCTTTCCATTATTGACCTTGAAAACGGAACCCAACCCTTTGTTTCTGAGGACGGCAGATATACGGCAGTTTTCAATGGAGAAATTTACAACTATCTTGAGCTTCGCTCAGAGCTTGCAAATAACGGCGAAGTTTTCAAGACAAGAAGTGAAATAGAAACCATTGTGGCTCTTTACCGCAAAAAGGGCGAGGATTTTATAAAAGAGCTTCGTGGAATGTTCTCGATAGCCATTTACGACAGCGTTGAAAACAAAATTTTTCTTGGCAGAGATCCCTTTGGAATCAAGCCCTATTATTACAGAGTAAGTGGCGACGGCATTGTTTTTGCATCGGAATTCAAGGCGTTTTTGTTCCATGAGGACATTAAGAAAGACGGTTTTACGATTGACAATGCGCTACTTCAGAGTTATTTTACATTCCAATATGTAACAGAGCCCGACACAGTTTCGCCTGAGGTGAAAATTCTCCCTGCAGGCTATTATATGGTCATAGACTCATCACTGAAAGCCGAGCCTGTGCAGTACCACAAGTTCCGCTTCTCGCCTGATAAGTCGATTTCATTTGATGAAAAGGAAAAGCGACTTCGCAAAGCGGTTGAGCAAAGCGTTGAAAAGCATCTTCTTTCCGATGTTCCTGTCGGCACATTTCTTTCCAGCGGCATTGACTCCGCAATTATAACCGCCGTTGCAAGCAAAATCTGTCCCGGCACAAAGGCATTTACCGTTGCGTTCGGCAATGTAAAAGGATACTCAGAAATTGATGCTGCATCTGAAATTGCAAAGCATCTCGACATTGAGCATATAAAGCTCGAAGCCGACCTTTCAGACTTCACCGATGCTTTTGAAAAGGTGGTATATCATCTTGACTCTCCCACCGCTGACCCCTCCACTATGGCAATCTACCTCATCTGCCGAGAAGCAGCAAAACACGTCAAGACCATTCTTTCGGGCGAAGGCTCGGACGAGCTTTTTGGCGGATATAAGGTATACCGTGAATCATTAACCTCCGGCAAGCTTCTCTCGCTTCCGGGATTTATGCGTAATGCACTTGCAGCACTTGCGAAAATGCTCCCTGACGGCGTCAAGGGCAAGCAACTTCTTATAAGAGGCACAACTCCGCTTTCCGAACGTTATGTAGGAAACGCATTTATAATGAAGGAGCAAGACAAGCGCGCAATTTACAAGAAATTTGATCCAAATGTTCATTTCACACAGCGCACCCGTGACATTTACGCTGAGGTTGCAGGTGAAAATCCCGTTACTGTTATGCAGCACGTTGACATAAACACATGGCTCAAGGGTGATATTCTTGTAAAGGGCGACCGTCTTTCCATGGCACATGCACTTGAAGTTCGTGTTCCGTATCTTGACAAAGAAGTTTTTGAAGCCGCAAAGGCGTTGACAACCGCAGACAAGCTTTCCCACAAGACAACAAAATACATTTTGCGCCACGCTTTCCGTGACATTGTAAACGAAGAAACCGTCATGCGCCCCAAGCTCGGCTATCCCGTACCTGTAAGAGTATGGTTAAAAGATGAGCTTTATGAATGGGCAAAGTCAATTATTCTTTCTCCTTATGCAGACGAGTACATTGATAAGGCTGCAGCACTCAAGCTTCTTGAAGACCACAGAGCAGGTCTTGCCGATAACTATCGTCCTTTGTGGGTAATACTTGTGTTTATTACATGGTATCGCCTTTACATTGCCGATGCCGACATCACAAGGGAGCGCATTATCAAGGGTGAGCTTTGATACGAACAGATTTGCACCTTGCAAAATTTTTGCAAGGTGCATTTTAAGTTTCATTCAATTAAAAAACATACGATAAAAACAAAAAATTGAGGCGTGAACAGCTTGAGTTCACGCCTCGAATAATTTAAGACCAACAATTATTGATTACTTAACAAGCTCAATAATAGCCATCTCCGCACCGTCGCCCTTTCTGGGACCTGTCTTGAGAACTCTTGTGTAACCACCGTTTCTCTCAGCATATGCGGGTGCAATTTCGTCGAAAAGCTTCTTAACAACGTCCTCTTTAGTGATGAACGTCATAGCCTGACGGCGAGAAGCAAGAGTGTTTTTCTTGCCAAGTGTAATCATTTTATCTGCGATTGCTCTTACTTCCTTTGCTCTGTAAACGGTAGTTTCCATTCTGCCGTTTTCAAGAAGGAAGGTAACGAGTCCTCTGAGCATAGCTTTTCTGTGCGCAGTAGGACGACCGAGCTTTCTTGTTCCTGCCATTGGTTTTCCCTCCTTGTATAGTTTACGAAAAGATTATTCGTCGGAAGCCTTCAGCTTGAGACCCAAGTCGTGAAGCTTCTTGATAACCTCTTCGAGCGATTTCTTTCCGAGGTTTCTTACCTTGATCATATCTTCCTCAGTCTTGTTGACCAGATCTTCAACAGTATCAATGCCTGCTCTCTTCAAGCAATTGAAGGAACGAACAGACATGTCAAGCTCCTCAATGGTCATCTCCAAAACCTTTTCTTTGATGGTTTCCTGGCGTTCTACCATTATATCTGTCTTCTTTGCTTCATCTGAAAGATCAACAAAGAGACTGAGATGTTCATTGAGAATCTTGGCTGCAAGAGAAATAGCCTCCTTGGCGGAGATTGTTCCGTCAGTCTTAACCTCAAGAGTGAGCTTGTCATAGTCGGTTATGTTTCCTACACGGGTATTTTCAACCGTGTAGTTGGCTGTGTAAACGGGGGTGTAAATCGAGTCGGTGTAAATAACGCCGATTACGGGATTTGCCGCCGCAAGCTTGTTCTTTTCGCTTGACACATAGCCTCTGCCGTGTCCGAAGGTAAGCTCCATTCTGAGAGTTTCGCCTTCGGCAACATATGCGATGTGATGATCCTTGTTGAGAATCTCAATATCCGCATCGCTCTTGATGTCACCGGCTGTAACCTCACATTCGCCGTGTGCCTCAATGGTAACGGTTTTTGTTGTTTCGGAGTACAGCTTTGCGGTTATACCCTTGATGTTGAGAATTATTTCCGGAACGTCTTCTTTAACGCCTGGAGCTGTTGAGATTTCATGGAGAACTCCGTCAATCTTGACGCTTGTTACTGCAACGCCCGGCAAAGAGCTGAGCAGCACTCTGCGAAGAGAATTGCCGAGAGTCATTCCGTAACCTCTTTCAAGAGGCTCAACAACGAACTTTCCCCGTGAGCCGTCAGGACTGATTTCCACTGTCGCTATATTCGGTCTTTCTATTTCGATCATTTAACAAAAACCCTCCTTGCACTTGCTTTGCATAGATAGCACATGATGTCATGGGCAATTACCCTGCAAATGTTATTTGTTCTGCATTGTGTAGAGCCGGATGCGAAGCCGTCTGCGAGCCGGCTTACGAGATAACCCGTAAGAAAATCCGCCGCATTGACTGCGCATTTGGCGAGGATTTTCTTACTTGGAGTACAACTCGACGATGAGGTGCTCCTCGATGGGGAAGTCGATGTCTTCTCTCTTGGGAAGAGCGTTAACTGTTGCAGTTACGTTTTCCTTGTCAACTGTGAGCCAAGCGGGAGCCTGTCTGTTGGAAAGGTTCTCTATAAGAGCCTTGAACTTTTCGGACTTCTTGCTTGCATCTCTTACGGTGATAACATCGCCTGCCTTGATAAGCATGGAGGGGATGTCTGCCTTCTTGCCGTTGATGAGGAAGTGACCGTGAACAACGAGCTGTCTTGCATCTCTTCTGCTCTCGCCCATACCCATTCTGTAAACAACATTGTCAAGACGACGCTCGATGAGGGTGAGAAGGTTTTCACCTGTCATACCTTCCTTTGCGTCAGCCTTTGCAAAGTAGTTTCTGAACTGCTTTTCCTGGATACCGTAGTATCTCTTTGCCTTCTGCTTTTCGCGGAGCTGAAGACCGTATTCGCTGATCTTCTTGCGAGCCGCACCGTGCTGACCGGGAGCGCCGGCCTTTTCACGTCTTGTAATAGGGCACTTTGCTGTAAAGCATCTGTCGCCCTTACCGAAAAGCTTTTCGCCTTCTCTGCGGCAAAGTCTGCACGCAGGGCCTGTATATTTAGCCATTTTGATAATCCTCCTTTGGTTTTTTGTCTGTGGGCTTAATTTAATACCCAAGACTTATTATACGCCAAAATGCGTACCCTGATGTAACCGATTATACGCGTCTTCTCTTGGGAGGACGGCAGCCGTTGTGAGGAATAGGTGTTACATCCTTGATGAGGGTGATGTCAAGACCTGCTGTCTGGAGAGCTCTGATTGCAGATTCTCTTCCCTGACCGGGGCCTTTTACAAATACCTCAACGGACTTGAGACCGTGTTCCATTGCAGCCTTAGCTGCTGTTTCTGCTGCTGTCTGAGCCGCATAAGGAGTGGACTTTCTGGAACCTCTGAAGCCCATTTCGCCTGCGGAAGCCCAGGAGATTGTGTTTCCGTTTACATCTGTGAGAGTAACTATTGTATTGTTAAAGGACGACAGAATGTGTGCAGAACCCTTTTCAATGTTCTTGCGCTCACGACGTCTCTTTGTAGCTACCTTTTTTACTGCCTTAGCCATTGCGGTTGGACACTCCTTCCGTTAATTACTTCTTCTTGTTCGCAATTGTCTTTGCGGGACCCTTACGTGTTCTTGCGTTAGTCTTGGAACGCTGTCCTCTTACGGGAAGACCCTTGCGGTGTCTCTGTCCTCTGTAACAGTCGATTTCTACAAGACGCTTGATGTTGAGTGCTACCTCTCTTCTGAGGTCACCTTCAACAACGTATTCATGTTCAATAGCTTCACGAAGCTTTGCAACGTCGTCCTCTGAAAGATCCTTTACTCTTGTGTCGGGGTTGATTCCGGTCTTTGCAAGAATCTCATTGGAACGTGTGCGGCCGATACCGAAAACGTATGTCAAACCGGTTTCAACACGCTTTTCTCTCGGAAGGTCTACACCTGCTATACGAGCCATTTATATTGCACCTCTTTCCGTTTTAATGGGGCATCAGCCCTGCTTTTGCTTATGCTTGGGGTTCTCGCAGATAACCATTATCTTGCCGTGTCTCTTGATTATCTTGCACTTTTCGCATATTTTCTTTACTGAAGGTTTAACTTTCATTTCAATTTACCTCCTGTTGATCTTAGAACTTGTAATCCACCTTTTGGGATTACTTCGCTCTCCACGTAATTCTTCCCTTGCCAAGGTCGTAAACAGAAACGTCCACCTTAACCTTATCACCGGGGAGAATCTTTATAAAATTCATACGAAGCTTTCCGGATATATGAGCCGTTATAACATGGTCATTGGAAAGCTTAACCTTAAATGTAGCGTTGGGAAGAGCTTCAAGCACCACGCCTTCAAACTCTATAACGTCATCCTTAGCCAAAACTATCCCTCCAAACTTTAAATTGAATCAAATGCTGTCAAAAGCCTCATCGCCGAGAAGCGTCATGATAACGGGGCCATTCGCAGTTATCGCAACGGTATTTTCATAGTGGGCAGATAGACCGCCGTCCTGTGTTTTAACCGTCCACTCATCGGAGAGCACCTTTACCGCCGCCGCACCGGTGTTTATCATAGGCTCAATTGCAAGGAGCATTCCCTCGCAAAGACGAACCCCTCGACCTGCTCTGCCATAATTCGGCACATCCGGGTCTTCATGAAGATTCATACCTATTCCGTGACCGACATATTCTCTCACAACCGAGAAGCCATTTGAAACAACAACCTCTTCAATTGCCGAGCAAATATCGCCGAGTCTGTTTCCGGGAACGGCCTTCGCCATACCGGCATAAAAGGCATCCTTTGCCGCTTTAACAAGGCGTTTTGCCTCGTCGCTGACATTGCCGCAGAAAAAAGTTCTTGCCGCATCTCCGTGCCAGCCGCCGATGTAAGCACCAACATCCACGCTCACGATGTCACCCTCTTTATAGGGAGTGTTGTCGGGAATTCCGTGGATAACCGTGTCATTCACCGATATGCACGCACTTGCGGGAAAGCCGCCATAACCGAGGAAGCTCGGCTTTGAGCCATGGCTTTCAATGTACTTTCTGACTGCCGCATCTGTCTGAAGCGGAGTGGCTCCGGGACGGATTGTTTCGCTTGCTGCCGCAAGGGCACCGGCGGTAATTCGTCCCGCAACCTTCATCTTTTCGATTTGATCCTGTGACTTAAGTTTAATCATTTGTCTGTATCAACCCTTTGATTAGTCCGCAATACCGAGTGCCTCAAGGGTAAGCCGTGTTGTGTCGGCAAGCTCCTCCTGACCGATAACAGTTTTGAGGACACCCTTCTTTTCATAGAAGTCCTTAAGGGGTTCGGTTTCATTGTGGTAGGTTTCCAGACGGCTCTTTACAACTTCGGGTGCGTCGTCCTTACGGATTGTGAGGGCTTCGCCGCAAATGTCGCAGATACCTTCCTTTTTGGGAGCTTTATACACAATGTGATAAGTTGCTCCGCACTGGCAAGTTCTTCTGCCACTCATTCTTGTGACAATGGCATCATCCGAAACCTCAAGGTTAAGAACAACGTCAATGTCAATACCCATCTTATCAAGAGCCTCTGCCTGAGGAACAGTTCTGGGGAAACCGTCGAGGATAAAACCGTTTTTGCAGTCATCCTCAGCGATTCTTTCACGGATAATGCCGATAACCACTTCGTCGGGAACGAGTTCGCCCTTTTCGATGCGGTCTTTAGCGGCAAGACCCATTGGTGTGCCGTCCTTGACGGCCTTTCTTATGATTGCACCGGTGGAAACAGCAGGTATATTCAGCTTTTCGCTGATAATTTCTGCCTGAGTTCCTTTACCTGCGCCGGGAGCTCCAAAAAATACAAGCTTCATATTGGTATTCCTTTCAGATTCTATCAGTCAAGAAAGCCCTTGTAGTGACGCATTGTGAGCTTGGAGTCGATTTCCTGTACAACCTCGAGGATAACGCCAACAACGATGATGATGGAAGAGCCACCGAATGTGAGCACTGCGAAGTTGGGATTGATTGCGGAAAGTACAGTAGGAAGAACCGCAATAATCGCAAGGAAGATTGCACCGAGGAGAGTTACTCTGTTGAGAACTCTGACGATGAAATCTGTTGTAGGCTTGCCGGGGCGGATACCGGGGATAACGCCACCGTTCTGCTTCATGTTGTTGGAAACTTCAATAGGATTGAAGGAAATAGCAACATAGAAGTAAGCAAACGCAATGATGAGAATGAACATAGCAATCGATGTGAAAATCGGGCTGCTGAAGAAGCTCATTACTGCACCGCCCTGAAGGGAGGGAACAAACATTGCGATTGTCTGGGGAAGATAAACGATGGAGCTTGCGAAGATGATAGGCATAACGCCTGTCATGTTAAGCTTGATAGGAAGGTGCTGTGTATGACCGCCGTACATCTTTCTGCCAACCTGACGCTTTGCATACTGAACGGGGATTCTTCTTTCCGAGTTGGAAACGTAGATAACCGCATAAACAGTTGCAAGAGCAATGATTGCGAGAACGATAAGCGCAACAACACTTACAAGACCAAGCGTTCCGCTGAACGCACCGAGTATCTGGGGGAAAAGTGTGGAAACGATGTTAGCAAGAAGAATGATGGAGATACCGTTGCCGATACCGTGTTCATTGATCTTTTCGCCGATCCACATGATAAGAGATGCACCTGCACAATAAGAAGCGATAATAACAAGCGCAGGGAACAAGCCTCTGCCTTCCTCTGTGAGGAAGCCGTAGCCGCCTGTGAAGTTCTGACCGTTTCTGAGGTATGTGTAGTAACCGAATGCTGTAATAAGAGCAAGAGCTACTGTGGTGTATCTTGTAATCTGAGAGAGCTTCTTTCTTCCCTCTTCGCCTTCCTTGGCGAGTCTTTCAAGGGGAGGAAGAGCTACTGTGAGAAGCTGAATAACGATGGATGATGTGATATAGGGTGAAATAGAGAGAGCAAAGAGAGTAGCTCTTGAAAACGCATCGCCCGACATAAGGTTAAAGTAACCTATCATTGACTGGTTTGAATATGCTTCAAAGAAAGCAGCGAGAGCTGCACCGTCAACATAGGGAATCGGAATCTGCGCACCTATACGGTAAAGCACAATCATGAAAAGTGTGAAGAGCAAGCCCTTTTTGATCTCAGGATCCTTCCACGCATTTTTCAGAGTTTGCAACACCTTAGATCACCTCAACCTTTCCGCCTGCGGCTTCGATTTTCTCCTTGGCAGATGCCGAGAAGATAGTCGCTTGCACGGTAAGCTTCTTTGTGATTTCGCCGTTACCAAGAACCTTAACGCCGTCGCAAACCTTCTTAACAAGACCTGCTGCGATAAGAGCTTCTGCGTTAACAACTGCGCCATCTTCAAACTTATCGAGTGCGGAAACGTTAACTATCGCATACTCCTTCTTGAACATGTCGTTTGTGAAGCCTCTCTTGGGGAGTCTTCTGTAAAGCGGAATCTGACCGCCTTCAAAGCCGGGGCGAACACCGCCGCCGCTTCTTGCATTTTGTCCTTTGTGACCCTTGCCCGCTGTTTTGCCGTTACCGGAGCCGGGGCCTCTGCCCTTTCTCCAAGCCTTTTCGGCAGAACCGAGAGCAGGTGAAAGCTCATGAAGCTTCATTCTTATACCTCCTCTGCCTTTACCAAGTAGGTGATAGCATTGATCTTGCCCTCTGTTGCTTCATTCTTGGGCTGAACAGTGGTGTCACCAATCTTGCGAAGTCCCAAGGAATTCGCAGTTGCTATGTGAGCCTTATTACGGCCAATGAGGCTTTTTACAAGAGTAATTTTTACCTGTGCCATTTCTGCGTCCTCCTTTTATTACTTTCTCATATCTTCAACAGACTTGCCGCGGATAGCCGCAACTTCCTCTGCGCTTCTGAGAGCACGGAGACCCTCGAAGGTAGCCTTAACTACGTTGATCTTGTTGTTGGAACGGAGAGACTTTGCACGGATATCTCTGATACCTGCAAGGTCAAGCACCGCTCTTACTGTGCCGCCTGCGATAACGCCGGTACCTTCGGGAGCAGGCTTGAGGAGAACTCTTGCTGCACCGAACTCACCAACGATCTCGTGGGGAATAGATGTATTCTTAAGGGAAACTGTGATCATGTTCTTCTTTGCGTCCTCGATAGCCTTTCTGATTGCTTCGGGAACTTCGGCAGACTTGCCGAGGCCGTAGCCAACGTGACCGTTCTGGTCGCCAACTACAACAACTGCTGCAAAACGCATGATACGTCCGCCCTTTACGGTCTTGGAAACTCGTCTTGTAACAACAACTGTTTCTTTAAGATCGAGTGTTGTGGGATCTATATTCATAGCCATTTGTGAAAACCTCCTCCTTAGAACTTCAATCCGGCTTCATGTGCGCCTTCAGCGAGAGCCTTCACACGACCGTGATAGAGGTAACCGCCTCTGTCGAATACGACTTCAGTGATTCCCTTGTCGATAGCACGCTTTGCTGCAAGCGCGCCAACCTTCTTTGCGTCCTCGGTGTTTCCGCCGGCTGCACCGAATTCCTTCTCGGTGGAGGAAGCACTTACAAGTGTCTTGCCGCAGGTGTCGTCAATAATCTGAACATAGATGTTGTTCAGAGAACGGTAAACACAAAGGCGGGGTCTGCTTGCTGTGCCGGAGATCTTGGAACGAACTCTCTTATGTCTCTTTTTACGCTTGAGATTACTATCTGCTCTTGATACCATAATTTTGCACTCCCCTTCCTAATTATTTACCGGCCTTGCCGGCCTTGCGTCTAATGTGCTCGTCAACATACTTGATGCCCTTGCCGAGGTAGGGTTCCGGAGGTCTCTTGCCGCGGAGTTCGCTTGCAACCTGACCAACTCTCTGCTTGTCAGGGCCGGAAACGATAACCTTGTTGGGGTCGGGAACATCAAATGTGATGCCGGGTTCTTCTTCCATGATAACCTTGTGAGAATAACCAAGATCCATTACGATCTGGTTGCCCTGCTTCTGTACACGGTAACCAACACCGTTAACTTCAAGCTCTTTCTTGTAGCCTTCTGTTACGCCGATAACCATGTTCTGAATGAGGCTTCTTGTAAGACCGTGGAGAGCCTTGTGTCTCTTTTCTTCAGAGGGTCTTTCAACTGTGATAACACCTGCTTCAACCTTGATAATCATTTCAGGGTTGAAAGTCTGTGTGAGTGTGCCCTTTGCGCCCTTAACGGTGAGTGTTGCGCCATCAAGCTTAACATCAACGCCTGCAGGAACGGTTATGGGCAATCTTCCGATTCTTGACATAATTTTTCTCCTTAATAGATATTATATATACGGCACGCCTTTTCTGTCAAATTGCAACGCACCGGAGCCGGGAGATTTCTCTCCGGCATTTCACAAAAGTGAATTTACCGACGGTCAATTACCATACGAACGCAAGAACTTCGCCACCGATGTGAGCACGTCTTGCCTTCTTGTCGGTCATGATACCCTGAGAGGTGGAAATGATTGCAATTCCAAGGCCCTTCATAACAACGGGCATATCCTCGCAGTTTGTGTAAATACGAAGACCGGGCTTGGACACACGGCGAAGACCCTGAATAACTCTGGACTTGCCGGGGCCATACTTAAGAATGATTCTTATAATGCCCTGCTTACCGTCTTCGATTATCTGAAAATCGTTGATATATCCTTCTTCCTTGAGTATGTCGGCGATAGCCTTCTTAACTCCCGACGCAGGAATATCAACAGTTTCGTGCTTAGAAGCGTTAGCGTTGCGGATACGAGTAAGCATATCTGCTATAACGTCTGTAATCTGCATGAAATGTGACCTCCTTGTTAAATTGACGCTTTAAACTCTGCGTCTTTTTGTAAAATTACCAGCTTGCCTTTCTTACGCCGGGGATTTCACCCTTGTAAGCAAGTTCTCTGAAGCAGATACGGCAGATACCGTACTTTCTCAGATATGCATGGGGGCGGCCGCAAATCTTACATCTGTTATATTCTCTTGTAGAGAACTTCTGCTCCTTCTGCTGCTTTAAAATCATAGCTTTCTTTGCCATAGTTCTGTCCTCCCCCTTAGTTTTCCTTAGCAAACGGAGCGCCCATGAGAGTAAGAAGCTCTCTTGCCTGCTCGTCGTTTGTTGCTGTTGTTACGAACACGATGTCCATACCACGGATCTTATCGATCTTGTCGTATTCGATTTCAGGGAATATAAGCTGCTCCTTAAGACCGAGGGAGTAGTTTCCTCTGCCGTCGAAAGCGTTGGGGTTGATACCCTTGAAGTCACGAACTCTGGGGAGTGCGAGGTTGAAGAGTCTGTCCATGAACTCATACATTCTCTCGCCTCTGAGAGTTACCTTTGCACCGATCTTCATGCCCTGACGGAGCTTGAAGTTTGCAACGGACTTCTTAGCAATTGTTGCAACGGCCTTCTGTCCGGTGATGATACCGAGGTCGTTGATGATGTTGTCGATAGCCTTAGCGTTGTCCTTAGCCTCACCTGCACCAACGTTTACAACAATCTTGTCAACCTTGGGGATCTGCATGGGGCTCTTGAACTCGAACTTTTTCATAAGGGCAGGAGCAACATCTTTCTTGTACATTTCTGCAAGTCTTGACATTTTTCTTTACCTCCCTCAATTAAAGCTCTTCGCCGCACTTACGGCAAACTCTTGTTTTTGTTCCGTCGTCGAGAACCTTGTGACCGATCTTAACGCCCTTGTCGCACTTGGGACAGTAGATCATAGCCTTGCAAGCGTAGAAAGCGCCTTCAACCTTAAGGATGCCGCCCTCCTCGCCCTGTCTTCTGGGACGAACGTGCTTTGTTACAATATTGCAACCTTCAACGATGATCTTGCCTTCTGCGGGAGATACTTCAAGTACCTTTCCCTTCTTGCCCTTGTCATCGCCGGAGATGATTACTACTGTATCGTCCTTGCGAACGTGTACTTTCTTTTCGTACTTTGTCAATATCTTAGCCATCATCAAGCTCCTTTCTTAAAGTACTTCCGGAGCCAAGGAAAGTATCTTGAGATAGTTCTTTTCACGAAGCTCACGAGCTATCGGTCCAAAGATACGGGTTCCTCTCGGATTCTGGTCTTCTTTAATAATTACGGCTGCGTTTTCATCAAATCTGATGTAGCTGCCGTCTGCACGGCGAAGGCTCTGTACTGTTCTTACAACTACCGCCTTTACGACATCACCCTTCTTTACAACTCCGCCGGGTGTTGCCTTTTTAACGGCGCAAACAACTACGTCGCCGATTCTGGCATATCTTCTGCCTGTTCCGCCGAGCACACGTATGCACATTAACTCTTTGGCGCCGGTGTTATCGGCAACCTTCATATATGACTGCTGCTGAAGCATTGTGTGTCCTCCTTACGAAATCGCAAATTCTTTGAACTTGCGTATCTTATTTAGCTTTCTCGATGATAGAAACAAGTCTCCAGTTCTTATCCTTGGAAAGGGGTCTTGTCTCCATGATTTCTACCTTATCGCCGATTCCGCACTCGTTATTTTCATCATGAGCCTTAAACTTAACGGTTCTCTTGATTACTTTACCATAAAGCGGATGCTTAACGTTATCTTCGATAGCAACAACGATTGTCTTGTCCATCTTATCGCTGATAACACGGCCGACTCTTGTCTTTCTGAGGCTGGTTCTTTCCATGACTCTTTACTCCTTTCCGCTTTATGCCTGCTTTTCCTTTTCGGTGATAACCGTAAGGATTTTAGCAATTGTCTTCTTTGCTTCAACTATCTTCTGAGGATTGTCGAGCTGGTTTATTGCGTGCTGAAAACGGAGATTGAACAGTTCTTTTTTCTGTTCCTTCAAAAGCTCTGCAAGTTCAGCGGAAGTTTTCTCTCTGATTTCCGTTATTTTCATAAAGCTTATGCCTCCTCTTCTTCTTTCTTGACAAACTTACACTTGATAGGAAGCTTGTGAGCTGCAAGACGCATAGCTTCTCTTGCGATTTCTTCTGTTACGCCTTCCATTTCAAACATAACTCTGCCGGGCTTTACAACCGCAACCCAGTATTCGGGAGAACCTTTACCGGAACCCATTCGAGTTTCAGCAGGCTTCTCTGTTACAGGCTTGTCAGGGAATATTTTAATCCAAACCTGACCGCCTCTCTTGATGTAACGTGTCATCGCGATACGGGCAGCCTCGATCTGATTGCTGGTGATCCATGCAGGCTCTGTTGCAACAAGGCCGTACTGACCGTTGGAAACTGTGTTTCCTCTGAGTGCCTTACCCTTGAGTCTGCCTCTTTGTACTCTTCTGTACTTTACTCTCTTTGGCATCAACATGATTATTCAGCTCCCCCTTCCGTATTCTTTACGGTTCTCTTTACTGTAGGAAGAACCTCTCCTCTGTAGATCCATACTTTAACACCGATCTTACCGTATGTGGTGTTTGCTTCATAGAAGCCGTACTGGATGTCTGCACGAAGTGTCTGAAGCGGAATTGTACCCTCGTGATAGTGCTCTGTTCTTGCGATTTCTGCGCCATTGAGACGACCGGAAACCTGAACCTTGATACCCTTTGCGCCGAGCTTCATGGTTCTGCCGATTGCCTGCTTCATTGCACGGCGGAATGCTACACGTCTCTCGAGCTGTGCAGCGATAGACTCTGCTACGAGCTGAGCGTCCATATCTACGGGCTTAACCTCAACTACGTTTACAGCTACGGGAGCGCCTGTCATCTTCTCAAGCTCAGCCTTAAGACCGTCGATCTCAGCACCGCCGCGACCGATAACCATACCGGGCTTTGCGCAGTGGATGAAC
>JAZQKV010000063.1:0-8377 GCA_045542335.1 Eubacteriales bacterium | reverse complement strand
AACTAGCCCTTAGGAGGGGCTTGTTATATCCATTTAACTATGCAGGCATATTCAATATTGTTTACACCGGGAAAAGCTTCTCTTAAAGCACAACCATTATAACAGATTATCCCCATGTTGTCAAGCAATATAAACAAAAGTTTAAAAAAATTCCAAAAATTAAACCATATCATTTCAGCTTTGGGATTTTTGCAAAAAATCAACATATTTTCACATAATAATCACTTTGGTTTTAGTTTTATTTAAGTTATGTGGAATATAATGGTATCACAGAAATCGAAAGAAGCGGAGGAAATTCAAATGGTAAGCAATATTTGCGTTAGCACCTCGGATATAAACAGTAATGATATGGCTTTTTATGGCCGCTATCTTCCAATAATGGAATCTGCATCGCAAAAACTTGTAAATTGCGTTGATATGGTTCGGAAAATGCTTAAATCCGAATACAGACGGGATTATATTGAGTATTGCACAACAAGAATAAAATCCTCTGATAGCATGAAGGAAAAGCTTGTCGCAAGAGGACACGAACCAACACTTGAAAACGCAATTCATAATGTAAGAGATGCTGTCGGAATAAGAATCATCTGTAAATATGCCGATGATGTTTATACCGTCGCAAGAACTCTTAAAAAGATAGGCGGGCTTAACGTTGTCCGTGAAAAGGACTATATCGCAAATCCCAAACCCAATGGTTACAGAAGCTATCATATGATTGTTCAGATGAGCGTCGGAGCAAATCTTGTTTTCGCTGAAATTCAGATAAGAACAATTGCTATGGATTGTTGGGCAAGCCTTGAACATGGCCTTAAATATAAAAACAACGCCGATGAGATAAAAATGATTTCCGAGGAACTCAAACGTTGCGCCGATGAAATGGCTTCAACCGATATGAACCTCCAGACCATCAGAGATCTTGTTTTCGGCGATAAAAATAAAGATGAGCAGGGCACAGGATCTTAGCCTGTGTCCTACCATCTTGTAATTTTGATGTGATTAACCTGTTTTTTGCTTTGCATGGATAAAGCATTTTAAAAATTCAATTGCAAGGATGTGAGATGTTTGAGGATTCTTCTTGCAGAGGACGAAAAGGAACTTTCAAAAGCACTTGTCGCTGTGCTTAAATATAACCATTATTCTGTTGATGCCGTCTATAATGGCAATGATGCCGTGGATTACGGTCTTGCTGAAAACTATGACGGAATTATTCTTGATATAATGATGCCCGGAAAAAATGGCATACAAGTTATAACAGAACTTCGTCAAAAGGGTGTCGTTACTCCGGTTCTGTTTCTCACAGCTAAAGCTGAAATTGAAGACAAAATTATGGGACTTGACGCAGGAGCTGATGATTACCTCTCAAAACCCTTTGCCATGGGCGAGCTGCTTGCACGGGTCAGAGCAATGACCCGCCGTAAAACTGAATATACTCCCGATATGATAAGAGTGGGCAATCTCACCCTTAACCGTGCAACATTTGAACTCTCCGGCGAGTATTCTTCGTTTAGACTCGGTAATAAAGAGTTTCAGCTTATGGAAGTGCTCATGCGCAACAGTGGCCGCATTATTTCTTCTGAAAAACTTCTTGAAAGCGTGTGGGGATATGATGCCGAGGTTGAAAATAATGTGGTGTGGGTGTATATATCATACCTCCGCAAAAAGCTTGCCGCACTCGGCGCAAATGTGGAAATCAAGGCAACAAGAAACGTCGGATATTCGCTTGAGAACAAAAACTAAATCCTGCTAAAATACATAAAAATGGGGGAAGCGGATTGTGGAGAATAAACTCAAAGCCAAGTTTCAGTTTATTGCAATGAGCTGTGTTGTGCTTGTTATGATAATGGTAGTTGCACCTATCAACACGGTCGTAATGCATAAAATGGAGAGCAATATTGATATTAAACTCAAAGTCATCGCAGAGAACGACGGTGTTTTTCCTGCTATTGGTGTGCAGTATCAGGACGGATTTATTGATTTGGGACTTATAGAAAGTTACATCTACGGAAAAGATTATAAAAACGAAGACCGGTATGAGTCATCTTATGTTCAGAGGAACGGGTATTATTCCGTAAAGACTGATAAAGAGGGTAAGGCATATCATGTCGATGTTTCGCATATTCAGAATGTTGAACAAGAAGAGGCTTTTGAAAATGCCCGGTATGTAATAACACTTGGAAATGAAAAAGGATATCGCAGAAATTTTAAATACCTTATCCGTGAAACCGAATATGGAAAGCTTGTAGTGTTTCTTGATTGCTTTGCAGAACAGCATATAAAAGTTATGCTTCTTCTTGTTTCGTTTGGCGTTGCATTCCTTGTTTGCTCGGCGGTTATGGTTCTTATGCGCTTTTTCTCGATGATTGCCATAAAACCGTTTGCCGAAAACATAAGTAATCAGCGAAGATTTATAACAGATGCCGGTCATGAGCTTAAAACTCCGCTTGCTATAATCAGTGCAAATGCCGAGGTGCTTGAACTGACTGTGGGAGAAAATGAATGGATAGACAGCATCAAAAACCAGACGGTTCGCATGAATGAACTTATAAAACAGCTTGTCTTTCTTTGTAAGTATTCCGAGAAGGGAAGTGCCGAGGAATTTGTCGATTTTTCGATAAGCGATGCTCTTAAAGAAAGCATAGAAGCTTTTACTGCAGTTGCAGAAACAAAAAACAAACGGCTTGTTTCGGATATCACCCAAGGCGTAACCTATAAAGGCGACGAAGCGAGTATTCGTCAGCTTTTTACAATACTTCTCGATAATGCATTGAAATACGCAAGCGAAAACGGAGAGGTAAGAGTTGCTCTTTCAAAACATGGAAAAAGCGTTCGCATAATTTTTGAAAACGATTGCGATAGCATTGACGAAGAAAGCCTGAGCCATGTGTTTGAACGCTTTTACCGTGCTGATAGCTCCCGAGCCCGTGAAACAGGCGGCTTTGGCATCGGACTTTCAATTGCAGATGCAATTGTAGATGCACACAAGGGAAGAATCACCGCCAGAAGCCAAAACGGAAAAACTGTTGTCTTTACAGTTACACTTTGACACAATTTATATAATTGCCAAACCACTCCTTAAAATATAAAGCACGCAGACCGTCCGGGACAATTTTTCGGGCGGTCTGCGTGTCATTTAAGTATTGCGATTCTTGGCTTTGAATTGTTGGGGAGTTGTGCCGCACAGCTTCATAAAGGCACGGTTGAAAGTGCGTGGCGTTGAAAAACCACATTTATAAGCGATTTCGGTAATCGATTGGTTTTCGACGGTGAGCAATTTTTTGGCAAGGTCAATGCGGTGACTGTTTATCGTTTCCCGAAAGCCTGTTGAAAATGTTTTGTGAAAAACTCTTGAAATGTAGTTTTTGTCATATCCCAGATGCAAGGCAACTGCAGATAAAGAAATGCTTTCATCTGTAAAATTGTCGGAGATATAGCTGATTATTTTATGGGCAAGGTCGGAATCATCAGAACAATGAGAACTTCCGGGTGAATAAAGGTTCGCATTTGAAACAAATTCCGAACAGATTGTATAAAGACAAGCGCATAGAATCAGCTTTTCACAAGGTTTCATGATTGTCTCAAAAGCTTTTGAAGCATGCTTGGAACAATCGAAAACAGGACATTCGCTTATTTTCCCTGACACTATTGCGGAAAATTCCGGCACAAGGCTCTCAGGAAACACGCAAATTCCTATGCGACTGCTTCTGCCCACAAAAAATGAGTGTATCTGATTGGACATAATAATAGCGCATTGGTTTTTCTTCATCCGGTAGGAAGTACCACTTATTTTAATTTCACATTCACCGTCAAATACATATACAGTTTCGGGGTTTTTGTGAAAATGATCAAGTAAAGAAATGTCTGAAAAGTATAACGAATTAAGTCCGGTTGTGTCGTTTGAATTGGAACTTTGATAAAAAGGCATATTCGTTTCTCCCCGGAAATAAAGATAACTTTTGTCTTGAATTATACAATAAATGGCTTTACATATACAATTGAATTTGTTAAAATATCTGTAAACATAAAATTAAAATGTTGAAAGGTGGGTATAAGAATGGCAAAAATGTATGTTATGCTGCCGTATAAAAAAGGAACAATTGCGCCGGAGATTTACGGTCATTTTACTGAACACATAGGCGGTGTTATATACGACGGCATCTGGGTTGGAAAGAACTCAAAAATTCCCAATTACGATGGCTTCAGAAAGGAAATTGTTGATAAGCTTCGTGCAATCAAGGCTCCTGTTTTCAGGTGGCCCGGTGGCTGCTTTACAGAAGCATACAATTGGCGTGATGGCATTGGTCAGAATCGTTCCATAAAGCCAAGTTGGTGGACTCGTTGGGACGGAAAATATGAAACCAACGAGGTCGGAACACACGAATTTTTCCGTTTCTGTGAACTTGTCGGCGCAAAGTCATATATTGCTGCAAATATAACTTCCATGACTCCTCAGGATATGCGTGATTACATGGATTATTGCACATCTCCGAGAGGAAAGACAACTCTCGCCCTTGAAAGAGAAAAGAACGGTCATCCCGAACCCTTTAAGGTTGATTTTTGGGGAATTGGAAATGAAAACTGGGGCGGCGGTGGAAACATGACGCCGGAACATTACGGCAATCTTTACAGGCAGTATTCCGAACCGCTTTTCAACGTTGCACCAAAAGATTGCAAGCTTGTTTCCTGCGGTCAGAGTGACTTTCAATATGACTGGACACGCCGTTTTCTTGGACAAATGATGTCATCGGGCAAGAAAATGCATGGTATGTCTTTCCATTATTATGTAAAGAGTGCAGAAAAGTATGGTGAGGCAATAAGCTTTAGCGATAATCAATGGTATGCGATGCTTGCAGATGCGTGGAAAATGGACGAAATAATCGAGCGTACATGGGGAATTGTACTCGGGAATTGTATGGAAAACCATGGAAAAATTGTTGTAGATGAGTGGGGAGCATGGCATCCGGACGGAAGCGGTCCGAGCAAAGGCGCAAATCTCTTTGAGCAACAGAGCACCATGAGAGATGCAGTTCTTGCAGCATTGACCTTGAACATTTTTAACTCTCATGCGGATAAAATCATGATGGCAAATGTTGCACAGCTTGTAAATAACATTCACTGCCTGTTTTTAACATCCGGAGATAAGTGCCTGACAACGCCTACATATCACGTTTTTGATATGTATAAGAATCATATGGGTGCGCAAAGTGTTGGCGTTTATTGTGATACAAAAGACATAGCTTTTGAAAACAATGGAAAAGACGGAAGTGTAAAGAATCTTTCTTATTCAGCCTCTGTAAAGAATGGCTTTTTGACGATTACTGCTGCAAATCTTGATATCGAAAATGCGGCAGAACTTGACCTTGAGGTTGTAGGGGCAAACAGCATATGTGACAAAGCAATGACTAAAATACTTTGCCATGAAAATATAAGAGCTGTAAATACTTTTGACAATCCTTGCGAAGTTAAACCTGAATTGATAGAAGTGGATATTAAAAAGCCGATTACTGTGCCTGCGGCAAGTGTCATCAGCGTCGAAATCAAAATTTCATAAAAATTGCCACTCCGTCCAGGTATGTGCTCATGAAGCCTCGTGCATTTGAAGCCATATATCAATGTAACTAATGCGGTTTTGTAAAAAATACTTGTCGAATAATGCAATAGTATTGTGGAATTAACGTGCGTTCAGAACATATAATCTGAACGCACGTTTGCTTTGTTTCGCAGGTGTAAACTTCTTGTAAAACGTGTAAAAAATGTGAAATCCCTCTTGCAATATATAATAAATTGATGTATAATGTGCTTAGTGGATGAAAATGAACGGTTAAAGGTTGAAAATACCTAAAAATGGTTTAAATTCAACTCGCAAAATCATAGAAAGGAGGTTTGAACAATGCTTTTTGGCACCTATGTCAATAATCTTGACTCAAAAGGGCGTGTGTTTTTGCCCGCAAAGTTTCGTGAAGAACTTGGTCAGAGTATAATGCTTGTTAAAACCTCTGAAAAATGTCTTTCTCTGTATGCAGAAAAGAAGTGGGATGAATTTTGCGCAAGGATTCTTCAAAACGGTGAAATTGCAATGGCAAATCTCATCAGAAAGCTTAGCCTTGATTCGTCCAGACTTGAACCCGATGCGCAGGGCAGAATCATTGTCCCGCTCAGACTTCGTGAACAAATGAAGCTCGAAGGAGAAATCTCATTCGTCGGTATGATAAACAGAGTTGAAATCTGGAAAGGCGAAGGCCTTGCAGAAATGACCGATGATATAACAAGTGATATGGTAATGCAAAAGCTTGCTGAAATGGGAATGTAAAACCTTTGCGAAAGGAAACAAAAATGGAATTTAAGCACTACTCCGTTCTCCTTTCGGAAACGGTCGATGGACTTGATATTAAACCCGATGGAATATATGTTGACTGCACACTCGGCGGCGGAGGTCATTCGGAGGAAATCCTTAAAAGACTTTCTTCCATGGGCGGAAACGGAAAACTTTACAGCATAGACCGTGATCCTGATGCAATAGCAGCAGCTTCCAAAAGACTTGCGCCGTTTGGCGAAAGAAGTGTGATTTTACAGGGAAGATTCAGCGAAGCGGCGGCATTGCTTTCTTCCGTGGGTGTTGAAAAAATCGATGGCATAACCGCAGACCTTGGCGTTTCATCTTTCCAGCTTGACACTCCCGAAAGAGGTTTTTCGTATATGCACGATGCACCGCTTGATATGAGAATGTCAAAGACACACGGCAAAAGTGCATGGAATGTTGTCAATGAATACGACGAAAATGAACTTAAAAAAATAATCTTCCGCTATGGTGAGGAAAACTTTGCGCCGAGAATTGCTTCGTTCATAGTTAAAGCAAGAGAACAAAAAAGCATCGAAACAACGGGAGAACTTGTTGAAATAATAAAATCCGCAATTCCTGCTAAAAACAGGCAAGGCGGTCACCATCCTGCAAAGAAAACCTTTCAGGCAATAAGGATTGAAGTGAACGGAGAACTTGATGAAGTTGAGAATGTTATACGCTCAACCTTTCCGATTCTTAAAAAAGGCGGCAGAATGTCGTTTATAAGCTTCCATTCGCTTGAAGACAGAATTATAAAACATGAGTTTCTTGAATTGACTCAAGGTTGCACCTGCCCGCCGGATTTTCCCGTCTGCGTATGCGGAAAAAGTTCTGGTGCAAAGGTGGTTACAAAGAAACCAATTTTGCCATCCGAAAAGGAACTTGAGGAAAATCCTCGTTCAAGAAGCGCAAAGCTCAGGGTGCTTGAAAAAATCAAAGACTGAAATATCATAAAGATGTATATTAAGAGGGGAGAGCTGAAAGCATGGACTATGTTAGCACAAATAACGATTATCTTATTAACTTCCGTAAGATTAAATACAGAAACAGCGCAGCGCAGCAGGTTGTTGAACAGAATAGTCGTAACCGTGAAATTGAAATAGAGCGCACAAGACGCCGTCAGATTGAAGCGAGAAACGCTTCAAGGTCAAGCGTTGAAGTTACAAAAGAGCTCTCCGGAATGAAAAATGCCCGTCCCGGAAAAGCGACAAATGTAAGAATGACTTCTCATAAAGCTTCTTACGCACAACGCTCCGATGCATATTCTCTTGCAACCGCAATGTCTGCAAGAAGAACGTCTGCAATAAGTGCTTCTCCCGCTGCTTCGAGAAACAGCGCAAAGACACATTCGCATATCAACACAAAGACGGCTGCGGAATTTCTTCATTATTCGTGCGAAGAAAGAACATATTGCGACACCGAAAGCTCGGGAGAAAAGAGCCGTTTTCCTCTCTCTTTCTTTTTGTCTGTAATCGGAGTGACAATTCTTTTTGTAATGCTTATCGGTTCTTATTCACAGCTCTCCGAAGCAACTGCAATTCAAAGTGAACTCGAAAAGGAAATCTCTTCCGGACTTCAGTATAAGGCGGAGCTTGAAGAAAAGATTGATGAAAAAATTGACCTTGCTGAGATTGAAAGAATCGCTGTGAACAGACTTGGCATGGTTAAGGCTGATAATTCAGATAAAGGTTATATAAGCATAGCAGGAGAGGATAAAATCGTTGTTACAGAAGTTGATGAAGTAGCTAACGAAAATGTTTCTGTTGTTATGTCCGGCGTAGGAAGAATGTTTAAAAATCTTGTAAACAAGGATAGTTGACAAGGACTTTCTTTCAACACAAAAAAGTTATAGTGCGTATTAAAGTGTGTGTTCAGTGGGGGTGTTTAGCTCCCACTGAACGTGTTGAATGAAGAATTTTTGTGTAAAAGAAAATAAGCCAAAACTTGATATGCTTGTGTTATAATGACACCCAAAATGCGAATATTTTGTGTTTTTGGGGCGTAAGCATTAAGGTAAAGGCGGTATAAAAGGATAAATCT
>JAZQKV010000062.1:0-19432 GCA_045542335.1 Eubacteriales bacterium | reverse complement strand
CCTGCAGATAAGGAAAAGTATATCGGCACAACCGAACAGTGGGAAGAAGCACAGGGCGTAATGAAGAGAATTCTTGACGGTATCGGCATCGACTATAAGGTTGGTGTTGGTGAAGCGGCATTCTACGGTCCTAAGCTTGACATTCAGATTAAGAATGTACACGGCAAGGAGGACACTCTTGTAACAATCCAGATTGACCAGATGCTTGCTGAAAAGTTCGGCATGGAATATGTTGACCGTGACGGTACGAAGAAGAATCCTTATATTATTCACAGAACCTCTATCGGATGCTACGAAAGAACACTTGCGCTTCTCATTGAGAAATATGCCGGTGCATTCCCCACATGGCTTGCTCCGACACAGGTTAAGCTTCTCCCCATCAACGATGCAATGCTCGAATACACTCAGGGCGTATGCGACAAGCTTACGGCTTACGGTATTAGATGCGAAATTGACAGCAGAAACGAAAAAATCGGTTATAAAATCCGCGAAGCGCAGCTTGAAAAGGTTCCGTATATGATCGTTATCGGCGAAAAAGAAAAGGAACAGGGCGCAGTTGCGGTTCGTTCCAGAAAAGAGGGCGACAAGGGTCAGATGCCTGTTGATGATTTCGTTGCAGCAATTGTTAAGGAAGTTGCAGAAAAGCAGCGTTGACAGGGATGTTGACAACGGAATTTATCCGAATGGGATTTAAATAGTTTTACAAAGAGGATGCTTTTCTTGAAAAAAGTGTCCTCTTGTTTTTGAGAAAATTTTAGAACAGAATGTGATTTGCGGATGAGGCTGAATTTTGTGCCTGAAATTTGCAAATTATTTGCCGTAAGACTTTTTACAAGATATTATGGTTCTTTCAAAACAGTCTCTTTGTTTGCGCTTGAAAAATATTGTTTACAAATATTTTCCTATAAAGTGCATTTTACCTATTGCAAACAAAAATTATTTGTGATATACTTTAAGTGTAGCCGAAGCAGAGTGTACCCTCAGCCTCGGCTAATTTCCGCAAGACAACGACAAATATTGGGTTGGATTCGCTTATTTTGACATTCTTGTTGCCGCCCTCTTGCGTTGTTGGCGTGTGTTGGCGTAAAACAATGCCGAACACGGTCGAAAAAAACGGGAATATACTTTATAGTATGTCGTATTCTGCCTTTGGCTACGGCATAAATAAGCGGAGGATTTTAATGATAAAGCTCTCTCCATCAATGTTGGCTTGCAATTTCGCAAATATCGGCGCAGATGTTCAAAAAGCGGAAATTGCCGGCGCAGACTATCTTCACATTGATATTATGGATGGGCATTTTGTGCCTAATCTTTCTTTTGGTCCCGATGTTGCGGCGGCGCTTCGCAAGGTTACGGGACTTGTCTTTGACGTTCATCTTATGGTGGATGCTCCCGAAAAATATATTGAGCCTTTTGCAAAGGCGGGTGCGGACATTATTACGTTCCACGTTGAGGCGTGTGACAGGGAAATGTGCGCAAAGGTTATTTCGGATATAAAGTCAAAGGGAATCAAAGCCGGAATTTCCATAAAGCCGGGAACGCCTGTGTCGGAAATTGAGGAGTTTATCCCTCTTGTGGACATGGTGCTTGTGATGACGGTTGAGCCGGGATTTGGCGGTCAGAAGATTATCGAGGCAACCTTTGATAAGGTGGCTGAGGTTAAGGCTTATGCTGAAAAATGCGGAAAGTCGCTTGACATTGAAGTTGACGGAGGCGTTACAACGGAAAACGTCGGACTTCTCACAAAGAGAGGTGCAAATGTTATTGTTGCAGGCTCGGCTGTGTTCAAGGCTGAAAATATTGAGCAGGCAGTAAAAACCTTTAAAAATGCATAAATTGTGTGCAATTCACGAAACAATAAAACGAAAAACAAATCTTTATATAAAGGAAGTGTAATCAACATGGCAACATTTGAAAAAGGAAACGCAATAATCGGTCAGTCCGGGGGACCCACAGCGGCAATTAACGCAACACTTGCGGGTGTTATCAGCGGATGTCTTGAAAACCCTGCAATTGAAAAGACCTATGGCATGAAACATGGCATTGAGGGCGTTATAAACGAAGACCTTGTGGATATGGAGGACTATTTCTTCTCCAAGGAGGACTATGACCTTCTTTCATGTACACCCGGTGCGGCTTTGGGTTCATGCCGTGTTAAAATTGACGGAGAAGAAACTATTCAGAAGATTCTTGCGGTTCTTGAAAAATACGATATTCGTTATTTCTTCTATATCGGCGGAAATGACAGCATGGATGCTGTTGAAAAGCTGTCCGAATATGTTGCCACACATGAGGATGCATGGCAGGCTAATTTTATCGGTGTTCCCAAGACAATTGACAACGACCTTTATCTCACAGACCACACCCCCGGTTACGGCTCTGCGGCAAAGCACATTGCAGTGACCATGCAGGAGATTATGAGAGATGTTTCCTCCTATTCGGCAAAGTCGGTTACAATTGTTGAAATCATGGGCAGAGACGCAGGCTGGCTTACTGCGGCGACCGCACTTACAAATCACCTTTGCGGCATTGGACCTGACCTTATTTATCTTCCTGAGGTTACATTTGACGAGAACAAGTTTATTGATGATGTCAAGGCGGCACTTGATGATGAAAGCAAGCCCTATGTTGTTGTTGCGGTTTCAGAGGGTGTGAAGAAAGCTGACAAGACATATGTTGGCGAAAGCGAGATGAGTGGTGCGGTTGACACATTCGGTCATAAGTATCTCACAGGCGTTGGCAAGTATCTTGAAGCTCTTGTGAGAGAACAGATTGGCTGCAAGGTTCGTTCCATTGAGCTTAATCTGCCCCAGAGATGCGCTTCTCACATTGCATCCAAGTGCGATATTGACGAAGCTTTCAGAATCGGAGAGGGCGCAGTACGTCATGCTGTTGTTGGCGAAAGCGGAAAGATGATGACATTCAGACGTGTTAAGAATGCTGAAAAATATACGGTTGAAGTTTATTCCGAGGATATTTCCGAAATCGCAAACAAAATCAGAAAAGTTCCTGCGGCGTTTATCGGCGAGGACGGCGTGAGCGTGACGGCTAAATGTCTTGACTACATGCTTCCTCTCATTCAGGGCGAGGTTTCTCCCATTTATGAGGATGGTATGCCGGTTCATTTTGCGTTCTGATAAAAGTTGAAAAATTGATTTGTTCAGAGGATGCTTGTTTAAAAGCATCCTCTGGATTTTTTTGCTATAACAGCTTTTATGATGGAATTTGGCTTTTATCGGGGTAAAAGCCGATGCAAGATAGTGCGCTTTTTTCTAAATTGCACAAAACTTTACATTTTGGTCTTGTAAAAGCAACATAAGTGATGTAAAATGTAATTGTGTATAAGTGGCTACACTATGCATTGATTCTTTTTATTGGAGGTATAAACCAATGGCAGATATTCTCGACGCTTACAAAAATCAAGAAGCTGCTTCCACAGGCACTTGCACAGGCAAGAAGCTCCGTGTAGGTATTATCGGTACAGGTTGGATCGCTGACGCTCACGCAGCTTCCTACAAGAAGCAGCCCGACGTAGAGGTTGTTGCTCTTTCTGACCTTATTCCCGGAAAGGCTGAGGCTTTCGCAAAGAAGCACGGCTTTGAAAACGCAAAGTGCTTTGGCGTTCACACAGAAATGCTCGAAGCAATGAAGGGTGAGCTTGACGCTGTTTCCGTTTGTACATACAACAGAACACACGCTGTTTGTACAATCGACTCCCTCAAGGCAGGCATTCCTGTTCTTCTTGAAAAGCCTATGTGCGTTACTCAGGAAGAGGCAGTTGCAATCTGCAAGGCTGAAAAGGAAAGCGGAAAGATCGTTTCCGTAGGCTTCCAGCCCAGATTCGACGCTAACATGAAGATGATCAAGAGAATCGTTGAATCCGGCGTTCTCGGCGAAATCTACTACATCCAGACAGGTGGCGGTCGCCGTCATGGTATCCCCACACCTTTCGGTACAACATTTATCGAAGATGAAACAGCCGGTCTCGGCGCTCTCGCTGATATCGGATGCTACTCCATCGACATGGTACTTAACGCAATCGGCTATCCCAAGCCTCTCACCGTTACAGGTATCAAGACAGACTTCTTCGGAAAGAACCCCGAAACATACGTTAAGAGAGGACACCCCGAATACGCTGAAATCTTTGGCGTTGACGACTTCGCAGCTGCATTTATCAGACTCGAAGGCGGCGTTATCCTCGACTTCAGAATTGCATGGGATATGCACCTCGACACCCCCGGTGACACAATCATCATGGGTAAGAAGGGCTCTCTCAGAATCCCCTCTACAGACTGCTGGAACGGTTCCGTTGGCGGCGCAATGACAATTTATCACGACGTTGCAAACGAGCCTACACAGACTGTTGTTCCGATTCTCAAGAATCCCGAAGGCGTTTCCAACTTCGACATGAAGATTCGTTCTTTCCTTGACGCAGTTGTAAACGGCACAGAGGCTCCCATTCCTACAAGCCAGATTCTTTACAATCAGGCTATCCTTTCTGCAATTGCAACATCCTCCGATCTCGGCAAGGAAGTTACAATTGACATTCCTGAAATCTAAGTCAGAAAAGCCCTTCTTCGGAGGGGCTTTTTTACTGAGTAAAAGTGTTCAAAAGCTTATATAGTTAAACAAACGCTGGATTTTTATACCTGGCGTTTGTTGTTTTTGCTTATAGTTATTCGTGTTGTTGATTTCTCTTGCGCTCTCTTGCATTTCCCTCAAGGTAAATGAGAAGCACTGAAATATCCGCAGGACTTACCCCGGAAATGCCCGATGCTTGTCCGATGCTCTCGGGTTTGACTTTTGCGAGCTTTTGCCTTGCCTCAAGGCGCAAACCGTCAATTGCCATATAGTCAATGTCGGATGGGAGTTTTTTGCTTTCAAGTTTTGCAAAACGCTCGGCTTCTGCAATCTGACGCTTGATGTAACCCTCGTATTTTATTTCGGTTTCAACACAGGCACGTTCTCTTTTTGTGAGTGTTTCGGGGCGATGCATATCAACGGGGGCAAGCATATCATAGGTTATTTCGGGACGGCGGATAAGCTCTGCGATGGTTATTCCGCTTTTTACGGGAGTTGAATTTGCATCTGAAAGCAAACTGTTAAGGGTTTCGTTAGGGGAAAGAACTGTCTTACGAAGCCTTTCACATTCTGCCTTTATATTTTCCTGTTTGCGGAGAAATGCGTTGTAACGCTCGTCGGAAACGAGTCCGATTTTGTGCCCGATTGGTGTGAGACGCTCGTCGGAATTGTCCTGACGAAGAAGAAGACGGTATTCAGAACGGGAGGTCATCATGCGATATGGTTCGTTGGTGCCTTTTGTTACAAGGTCATCTATGAGTGCGCCGATGTAAGCTTCGCTTCGGGAGAGGGTAAGCTTTTTCTTGCCTTTTACAATTGCGGCGGCATTTATACCTGCAATAAGTCCCTGTGCGGCGGCTTCCTCATAGCCGGAGGTGCCGTTGAACTGACCTGCTCCGAACAAGCCGGGGAAATCTTTGAACTCAAGGGTGGGGTATAATGAAAGCGGGTCGGCACAATCATACTCAATGGCATAGGCGGTTCGCATAACTTGTGCATTTTCAAGTCCCTTGAGCGAATGAATCATCTTCATTTGCACGTCCTCCGGCATGGAAGAACTGAAGCCCTGGAGATAAACCTCTTTTGTGTCACGCCCCATTGGCTCGATAAAGAGCTGATGACGTTCCTTATCGGCAAAACGCACGACCTTGTCTTCGATGCTAGGGCAATAACGGGGACCGGTGCCTTCAATTTTGCCTGAATAAAGGGGTGAACGGTGAAGGTTTTCACGGATTATACGATGAGTTTCGGCGTTGGTGTAAACTATGTAGCAAGGCATTTGCTCGATGTTTTCAAGTCCGTCAAGTTCACGGTTGAAACATTCGGGGGAGTCATCACCGTATTGAATTTCCATTTGGGAATAGTCAATGGAATCGGCGTGAATACGTGCGGGAGTGCCTGTTTTGAAGCGCATCAGCGGAACACCGAGGCGTTTGAGTGAATCAGTGAGCTCACCTGCGGGGAACATTCCGTCAGGACCGCCGGAAAAGCTAACATCTCCGACGATAATTTTGCCTTTGAGATATGTTCCCGAACAGATGATGACAGTTTTTACAAGCCATTTTGCACCGTAACGTGTCACCACTGCCCAGCTTTCACCGTCTTTGAAAAGGTCAACGATTTCGCCCTGAATGAGCGAAAGATTCTTTGTGTTTTCAATAACGGTTTTCATGAGTGAACGGTAAAGCGTTCTGTCTTGCTGCATTCTCAAGGAGTGTACCGCAGGACCTTTGCCACGGTTGAGCATTCGGCTTTGCAGGCAGGCTTTGTCGGCAACTCTGCCCATTTCTCCGCCCAAGGCATCAATTTCGCACACAAGATGTCCTTTTGCTGTGCCGCCGATTGAGGGATTACAGGGCATATTTCCCACGGCATCGAGGTTGAGCGTGAAAAGCAAGGTGTTGCAACCAAGACGAGCCGCCGCAAGGGAGGCTTCAATTCCGGCGTGGCCTGCGCCTATAACGGCAACATCTGCCACTCCGGCATCATAAATATATCTTTCGGATATGTTTTGCTGTGTCATTGTTTCAACTCTTTCTTACAATATGGTTTGCTTTGTTTAGCAGATGTTTCCGACGTGTAATTCTGCGGAAGAAACATCCCTTTTTTCAAATCCTTCGGCAGCTTGTCCGGCGATGTCAAGCATTTCGGCAAGGGTGGAGGCTGTGTTTACGCGCCTGCGCATTTCTGCTGCGCCGGGGATTCCGCGGATATACCATGCGATGTGTTTCCTTGCTTCGAGCATACCCTTTTGCTCGCCTTTATCGGCGCAGAGGGAGCGCATATGGAATGTGACATCTTCAAGCCACATGGCACTTGTGATTTGCGGTTTTTTTGTTGCATCGCCGCAAAGCATTGCGATTATTTCCGCAAAAATATATGGATTTCCGAGACTTCCTCTGCCAATCATAAGACCGTCGCAATGGGTTTTTTCAAGCATTGCCTTTGCATCTTCTGCGCAAAATATGTCGCCATTGGCAATGACCGGGATTGAAACAGCGTTTTTAACATCCCTTATTGCGTCGGTGTTGACGGGGGGAGCATACATTTGCTCACGGGTTCTTCCGTGGACTGTTACTGCGGAGGCCCCGCCTTTTTCACAGTTTTGGGCGACCTCGACGGCATTTATGTGTGCTTTGTCAAAGCCGCTTCGCATTTTTGCTGTGACGGGTATGTGGAAAAATCTTGAACTGTCAAGAGCCTCCCTCATGGAAGCGATAATTTCATAGGCAAGTTTAGGGGTTTTCATTATGGCACTTCCGTCACCGTTTCCGGCAATTTTGGGTGCAGGGCAACCCATGTTTACGTCGATTATTTCGGGATTGAATTTCTGTGCCGCAATTACTGCCGCCTTTGCCATGAATTTTGGGTCACTTCCGAAAATCTGCAAGGAGCAGGGGCGTTCATTGTCATCAATGCGTGCAAGAAGCTCTGTTTTTGCATCACCGAAGCAAAGAGCTTTTGCAGAAACCATTTCTGTGACAAGTCCTTCGGCACCGTATTTTCTGCACACCGAACGGAATGCCCTGTCGGTGACCCCTGCCATTGGAGCGAGGAAAAGACCGTGTGGGTAGTTTATTTTTCCAATGTTCATTGTTTTTGGTTGTCCTTTCGGTGCTTGGAGTTTGTTGGCTCGGACTCATATACAAGGTAATCTGTGAATACTTTGTCGAAACCCTTTTTGACCGTAATTTTGGGGGATTCCGAGTTGAGTATAATATTTCGGCAGGGAAGGGGATTTCCCTTTAAAAATCTATGCTGTCCGATTATGGGGAAGCTTTTTCCGATGCGGTCAAGATAGTGTCCGCAAGGCTCACCGGTGTGGTTTGCGGCGCATTGCGAACAACTGCCGCTTGCTTTGATAATGCACGATTCAAGCACCATGAGGGTGAGTCTTCCACCGGCGAAAACGGATGTTTCAACGCCGTCGGGAACGGATATGTCACGCATTTGCGGCGGTGAAAGCTCGGGTGAAAGACAGATTACTCTGAAGCCGAGCTTTGCATACTCTGCAACTGAGGCACTGTTATACACATTAAGTCCGACGTCGCCCCAAAGCTCAAGGCCGCTTTCAAGGGCAATGTCAACTTGACCTATGTTTGAAGCCTGAACAAAAGCCGCACCGCTTTTCTTTGCCAACAAGAGGCAGGCGGCAATGCTTTCTCTTTCATCGTTAAAGAAGACCCTCGGAAGCCTTACGCCGAAACGCATTTTTCCAAGGTCGGGCAACTCTTTAGCATCGAAAAACAATTGCAAAGGAAGTATCACGCTGTCAGGGTGCTGTTCTTCCCAAAGCTTTAAGGCTTGCTCAAAGCTATGTGCGTATATAACGTTTTTTCGGCTGTTTGTCCGATTGGCGGAGCAAGGGGGAGCGGCATCTTTTGGAGCTGACTCGGCGGAAGATTGTACTTTGCGGTTTTGTGCGGTCATTGCTTCAACAAGCTTTGAAACCGCATCACGTCGCAAGGCGTTGAGCGAAGATGCAGGCATAAATCCACAGCCGGTTATATTACATTTTACGTCGTCGGTATAAAATGGAGTTGAGCCGAGCTTTGACAACTGCTTTGACAAAGCTGTTTTGTCCATGGGTGTTCCTGTTGCGGTAAGTACGGGGGAGGCGGATTGTGCGTTTGCGCTTACGGTCCTTCCGTCTTTGGTTGCGCAGGAAGCTGTGAGAAGTGCAGGCTTGCCTTCATGAAAATCACATTCAAGGTCTATTTTTATGGGAGCAATGGGCGGCACTTCAAAGGTTTGTTCACGGGTTTTCTGTTTGTCGGATTCACTGCGCACGCCATACATGAATTTGTTTTGTTTCCGATAGTGTTCTGTGAAATAGTCGTCGGAAAAGCCGCCTCGTGAGAAAATGTCGGCAAGGGTTTTCTTTTGTTCGGGACTTGCGTTTTTGCCTGCATCAATGAGGTCTCGCCACACAGAGGTTACACGGTAAACGTATTCGGGACTTTTCATTCTACCCTCGATTTTTAAAGAAGCGATACCGAGATTGCAGAGTGTTTCAATGTGGTCGCAAAGAGAAAGGTCTTTAAGGCTTAACGGATAGCCTTTTTGCGCTGTTTTTCCACCGCACGAAACACAGCCCTCCATGCGGCATGGTTGTGCGCACATTCCGCGGTTTCCGCTTCTTGCACCGATAACCGAGCTCATGAGGCATTGCCCGGAATGAGAAACGCAAAGTGCGCCGTGAATAAACACTTCTGTTTCAAAAAGGCCGTTTTCGAGGCCATAATGTGTGACAGTTTCAATATCGTGTGCCGACATTTCCCGGGCAAGCACAATTCTTGAAAAACCAAGTTGTGCGAGCTTTTTTGCACCGTCGAGATTGTGGCAGGCGCATTGTGTGCTTGCGTGGAGAACAATTCCGGGAATCTCTTTTTTCAGCATTGCGGCAAGTCCGAGGTCCTGAACGATAAAAGCATCGGCACCCATGGAAAAGAGATTTTTTGCAACAGCTATTGCATCGGGCATTTCACGATCAGTTACAAGTGTGTTGAGAGTGACGTTTGTTTTTACGCCGTGAAGTGCACAAAGACTGATGCTTTCGGCAAGCTCTTGTTCGGTAAAGCCTTTTGCAAAAGCACGGGCGTTGAAAGAGGGTGCACCAAAATAAACCTCATCTGCTCCTGCACTTACGGCGGCGCAAAGAGATTCATATGATCCTGCAGGGGAGAGTATCATGGGTTTGTTCATGGGCGACCTCCTTTCTCACACACAATGGGCAGATTTTATCAAAATTACAGATGGAAAATATTTATTGTGCCGATAAACGTAAAAATTAATAATATTCGGTAGCAATTTTGATGTTTTACAATTATAATAGACATAGCTAATTATACTATACAATAGTTAAGCGAAACAGCATATATTTTAAATTTATTTTTATAGATAAGTTCCCGAAAGAAAATGCAAGGTCCGAGAGCATATTTTTTAGATGTTAGTTTGCATCGATTGGGATTTACATTTTCAATTTGCGTTGTTAAGCCACGCAAGCTTGCGGAAAGACGAAAGGAATGACCCTGAACAATGATAAAAAAGACGGATGCACGCACAATTGTGCTTAAAGTTGGAACTTCAACGCTTACCCATTCAACGGGTATGCTCAATCTTCGCAGGATTGAGGAGCTTGTGAAGGCGGTTTGCGATCTGCAGAACAGCGGACACAAAATGATAATGGTAAGTTCGGGTGCGGTGAGTGCAGGACTTGCAAAAATCGGGTTTGTGACAAGACCTGACACCCTTGAGGAAAAGCAGGCGGCAGCGGCGGTTGGTCAGTGCGAGCTTATGAATCTCTATGATGGGATTTTTTCACGCTACGGACACAAAATTGCCCAGATGCTTCTTACAAAGGATGCGGTTGAACGACCTGTTATGCGAGCAAACGCAGAGGGAACGTTCAGAGTGCTTCTTGAAAGAGGCTGTATTCCGATTATCAACGAAAATGACTCGGTTTCCTTTGAAGAAATGAATTTCGGAGGAAACGACACTCTTTCGGCGTATGTTGCGAAGCTGGCAAATGCAGACCTTGTGATAAATATGTCTGACGTTGACGGTCTTTATGACAGCGACCCGAGAAAGAATCCGGATGCAAAGCTTATTGAATATGTTCCTGAAATTACAGATGACATTATAAAGCTTGCAGGCGGCGCCGGTACGGACAGAGGTACGGGCGGCATGAGAGCGAAGTTGACAGCGGCAGGCATTGCAGTGGATGCAGGAATACCCATGCTTATACTCAACGGAACAAATCCGGAGATTCTCTACGGAGTTTTTGACGGAACGGCAAGGGGAACATATTTTGAAGCAAAATAGTTTCCTGTCAATGATGGGAGATTATCATTTCAATGCAATTTTGGCATAAAAAAGGTGGTGTCTTAAATAAAAAAGCTTATGAAAAACCGAAGGACGGTGTCGGGACTTTCACCTGCACGTCTTTGGGCAATTGTGGTTTTTGCGGCGATTATTTCGGTGATATATGTCGGAAGACTTATGAATCTGCAAATTGCGTCCCATGAATATTATTCTGCGTTGACACAGCCGAAAATCGTCAAAAGGGAAATACTTGAAACAACCCGTGGCGAGATTATGGACACAAACGGAGTTCCGCTTGTGAGCAACGAGATTCACTATGACTTGCGTTTCAATCGTGCCAACATGCCAAGCGGTGAGGAAAACGCCATAATTGCAGGACTTCTTCGCTTTTTTGACAGACACGGTATTGCTTATTCGGACAATATGCCTGTAAATACCCGTGCACCGTTTAATCTGACTAACAATTATGAGGATGTTTACGGTTACAGAAAATTTGTGAGAACTCACGAGAAGAACTTTGTTGACAGCGAAACGGGTGACCCGATTGATATAACTCACGGCGATAATTTTTACAGATACGCCTATAAAAGATATGGTCTTGACAAGCTTGAGGGACTTTACAGCGAGAATCAGTTAAGACGTGTTGCCGGCATGAGATTTGACCTTGAGGTTGCGGATTTCAGCGTTTCATATCCTTTTACAATTTTAAGCGACATTGACAAAGATCTTATTCTTACCATTGCGGACATTCTTCATGACATTCCCGGCGTTGAAATTGTGACAACAGCCGAGCGTGTTTATAACCAGGGCTCTCTTGCTGCCCATGTACTTGGAAGGCTCGGTCCTATTACTGCGGAAAACAAGGACGAATACCTTGAAAAAGGCTACAACCTGAATGCTAGAGTCGGCATAAGTGGTGCAGAAATGGCGTTTGAGGAATATCTGCGAGGAATTGACGGCGAAAAGAGTACAGAATATGCCTCGGATGGCGTGACAATTGTCGGGACAAACGTTTCCAAGGAAGCCGACGAGGGAAAGACCATAAGGCTGACGCTTGACAGCGGTATGCAGCGCATTGCGGAACAATCTCTTGACAGAGTTATTCACGCAACTGCCGAGGAGGGACGTGCAAAGGTTGCCTATGACGGCAAGGAATATCAGGGCGAGGATGCAAACTCGGGTGCGGTTGTTGTACTTGATGTAAACAACTTTGCCGTAAGAGCTATGGCAAGTTATCCTACCTATGACCAGAACACATACAGGGAAACAATTTCCGAGCTTCTTGTTGACAAGGACAGTCCGCTTCTTAACCGTGCAACAAGGGGTATTTATCCTCCGGGTTCAACCTTTAAGCCTCTTACAGCGGCGGCGGCTCTCACCAAGGGAACAATTACGGCGGAAACCGAAATTGAGTGTCTTGGTAAATTCACGGCTTATGACGACTATCAGCCGGGATGCTGGCTGTGGAATGCTCTGAAAATGACTCACGGACCAATCACCGTTTCAACGGCACTTGAAGTCTCGTGTAACTATTTCTTCTATCAGCTTGGTAAGGATGTTGGTATCTCATATCTTGACGAATATGCAAAAAGCTTTGGCTTCGGCGAAAAAACAGGTATTGAAATAGGCGAGGAAACGGGAGTTCTTGCGGGACCCGAATCAAGAGAGGAACGAGGCTTCCTGTGGAACCCGGGTGATGCCATTCAGGCGGCGATTGGTCAGTCTGACCATGCTTTTACGCCTTTGCAGCTTGCCACATTCATGGCAACGCTTGTAAACGGAGGAACACGCTACAAAACGCATCTTCTTCAGTCGGTTCACAAATACACAAACGGCGAGATTGAACAGACCACCGAGCCTGTTGTTTTGAGTCAGGCGCAGCTTGACCCCTTGCACTTGAAGCATATTAAAGAGGGTATGAAACGAGTTGTCGAGGATAACGGTACGGCGGCGGAGGTCTTTGAGGGATATATTTATCCTATTGGAGGAAAAACGGGTACTGCACAGGTGGGCAAGGGAAGTGAAACGGCGGTTTTCGTTGGTTTTGCGCCTTTTGATGACCCACAGATTGCAATTGCCGTGGTTATTGAACACGGTCATGCGGGTAACGTTGCCTCTGAAGTTGCAAAGGATATTTTCACATATTATTTTGAATCATAATTCTGTACACAACGCAGAAGATACATAAAAGAAAGGCAGGTGCGGACAGTTGGAGAATAACAATGAAAAAGAAAACAACGAACAACAGGAGTTTTTTTCTCTTGAAGATGTTTTTGATGATTATGAACAGGATTACGAACAGGGCGAACCGTCAAATCTTTTGAAATTGTTTCTTTCGGATGAGCCGCCTGAAAATCCCAACGCTCGTGCCTTTCGTATTGAGTATGTAAAGGAGCGAATTAAATCGCAAAAAATTAAGCTGAGTGCTTCGGAAACGATCGAGCTTGTTGAGGAAGATTTATCCCCGGAACAAATTGACATTATTCTTCAAAGCAAGCCTGTGCGGGGTGAAAAAATCTGGAGATGCGCCATTGCAATTCTTGGAACGCTTTTCCTTGCAGTTTGCTTAGCTGTTGGCTTTTGCGGATTCAATCAAGGCTTTGCCGAGTGGTTTTGCACGAACATTTCGGAGCCTGTGAGAATTGCTTTGGGGTATGTAACCTCGGTTTTTCCGTTCTCTGTTTTTGAAACAATGATTGTTATTGTTCCTGTTGCAATTGGATACAGGGTTGTTCACGCATTCTTTGACGACGATTATTATGGCAAAAGTCTGATTTTGTTTAACAGACGTTTGGCTTGCATTGTGATTGCGGTGGCGATGTTTGTGATTTCGGCGTTTATTCCGCTTTATTCCGTGAAACCCGTAAATCTGAGAATGGGTTTTGAGCGTACACCGATTTCGGCAAAACAGCTTACAGATGCTGCCTCAGCCATTTCCGCAGAGATGAATACTCTTATTGACGGCGGAGAAATTATTTTTGATGCTGACGGATTTTCCGTTATGCCATATTCTTTTGCAGAGCTTTCCGACAGGGTCAACAAAGCTTATGCCGGTGCGATTGAAACAAAAGAGTTTTCGTTTCTGACGGACATGGATGTTCCTGCAAAGCCACTGCTTCTTTCAAAGCCGATGACTTACACTCACCTTTCGGGAGTTTATACTCCGCTTACGGGTGAGGCAAATATCAACACAAACTATCCGGATTATGTGGTTGCGTTCACTTGCGCACATGAGCTGGCGCATCAGCGAGGTGTTGCGCCTGAGGATGAGGCGAGTTTTGTGGCATATGCGGTTCTTTCGCAAAGTGATGATGCATATTTGCGCTATTGTGCAAACAGATATGTGTTTGACTATATGCTCGGTGCGGTGTGGTCGGCGGACGAAAAAGCGTATATGGAGCTTGTTCGCAGTGTGCGCAGGGAGGTTTTGCTTGAGTCTGTGGCATATTCGCAGTTTTTCGACACCTACGACGAAAGCGTTGCCTCGGAGGTTGCTGATGCGGTCAACGACACGAGCCTTAAAATAAACAACCAATCCGAGGGAACAGAGAGCTATGGCATGGTTGTTGACCTTGTTACTCTTTATATAACAAAGCAATAAGGTCAGATTGAAAAATCCGACATTTTAATTATACATTTTCAAAGGAGGATAACCCAAAATGAAACAGGTTTGGATTACCGGTCAGAGATTAAACAAAAATAGCTGTTATGCTTTTGCTCTTGATGCAAATGCAAAGATTGATTCGAGCGACACATTGAAGATTGCCGCACTCAATTTTTACAACATTTTTATAAACGGAGAATTTGTGCGCTTTGGCCCTGAAAAGACGGCTCATGGTTTTATTGCCGTTGACGAAATTGGTCTTGGTGAATATGTTTCCGAGGATTCAAAGACTGTGATTGCTGTGTTTGTAACAGGAAGCAATGTTGACAACTTTGACGGACAGAATCTCCCTCCGTTTTTCTCGGCAGAGATTGTTGGCGCAGACGGAAAGACAAAATACTCCACCGATGACTTTTCGGCGCATCTTGTAAACGACCGTGTTATTGTTGTGAACCGTTACAGCTATCAGAGACGTTTTTCGGAATGTTATAACATGGACGGTTCAAGAGAGGCGTTCATAAATGGAGATTTCTCAAGATTTCCAAAGGTGGAAACAGAGGTAGTTGAGGGTTGCAAGGAGGTTGAAAGAGAAACCAACCTTCCGACATACGAGCGCATTACTGCAGACCTTATCCGCACAGGAAAGGTTTTTGAGGATGAGAAAAAGCCTGTGTGCCGTGACAGATTTCTTCAGAGTCTTCCTGAAAAGAACGGCTTTGTCTATGACACACTTGAAAGATGCCCCCTCAATGAGATACACAAATTTGTCATCGGCAAGAATGGGGCAGAGGGAAGATTTGATTATAAGCTTTATGATTTCAGAGCGAACGTTTCGGGATTTATAAATCTCAATGTGAATGTAACTTCGCCCAAGGCAAGAATCTATATTGCATGGGATGAAATCCTCACCCCCACCGCTGACGGCAATATTCTTGATTTCTTCCGCATGAGAACGGCAAATGTTATCAGCTATGATCTGACTTGCGGTGAGCACAATGTTATAACGGTTGAGCCTTATACATATCGTTATATGGCAATAATTGTTACAGAGGGAAGTGCGTGCGTTTCAAATCCTGTGTCGGTGTTGTTGGAAAACCCTGATGCGGGCAAACTCAAATTTGAATGTGAAGATGCAGATTTTGTCAAGATAGTTGATGCGGCAAGGGCAACCTTTGCGCAAAACTGTGTTGATATTCCAACCGACTGTCCTTCAAGAGAACGTGCAGGCTGGCTTTGCGATTCTTATTTCACGGGGAAAGCAGAGAAGCTTTTCACGGGTATGAACAAGGTTGAAGCGCATCATCTCACAAACTATGCTTATGCTCCTTATTTCAGCTATTTTGAGGACGGCGTTGTTCCTATGTGCTATCCGGGAGATTTTGCGTCTGAAAGATATATTCCCAACTGGATGATGTGGTATATTATCGAGCTTGCAGACAATATCAAGAGAACCGGCAACAGAAAGAGTGCTGATCAGGCAAAAGACAAGGTTAAGGGACTTATAGAGTTTTTCAAGAGATATGAGAACAGCATGGGACTTCTTGAAAAGCTTCCGAGCTGGGTGTTTGTTGAATGGAGCAAGGCGAATGACCTTGTTCAGGATATAAACTTCCCGTCAAATATGTGTTATGTTGGAATGCTTCGTGCGGCGGCAGAAATTCTTGGAGATGGCTCGCTGAACGATAAGGCTGACAAGCTCAGGGAAACAATCAGAAAGGTTGCAAGAAAGGGCATTTTCTTTGTTGACAACGCTATGTTGAATGATGACGATTCTTTCACTGTTACTGAAAACACAACCGAGACCTGTCAGTATTATGCACTTTACTTTGGCATTGCCGACAAGGACGGCGACGAGCTTGACAAAAAGCTTTTTGAAACAATGCTTAACGAATTTGGCGCAACAAGAGATTATGAAACGGTTTATCCCACGGTTTACAAGGCCAATGCCTTTATCGGAAACTATCTGCGCCTTGATTATCTGTTCAACAACGGTTATGCAAGGCGTGCTTCGGACGAATGTAAGGACTATTTTGTTTACATGGCAGACCGCACGGGAACCCTTTGGGAAAACGACACGGTGAGTGCAAGCTGTAACCACGGCTTTGCATCGTATGCCGCAAACATAACTCTTGGCGGTATTACAGGCTTTAAGCTTGCCGATGAGGCAGGAAAGAAAGCGGTGTTCTGCAAGGATGTAACAAGATTTGACACGGATTGCACACTTTCTATTCCTCTTTCCGATGGGCAGAGCATTGTTATTGTCATAAGAAATGGCAAGAGAAATGTTATTCTTCCCGACGGATATGAAATGTGTGAGGAATAATAAGCGTTGCAGTTTGTGAAATGTGCAAAAACTCAAAAAAGTTTCGTAAATATATCAAAAAACAATAAATAATGGTTTTTGCTCTTGATTTTTGAGCTAAACTGTTTTATAATTACTGTGCAACAAAACAAAGCAAATCCAAATTGGAGGAAACCCGGACCATGAAACACAATCTCAAGGCTGCCATAATTGGTTGCGGAGGAATATCATCTGTACACATATCGGCTATAAAAGACTCAGGACTTGCAAATCTTGCGGCAATATGTGATAACAACAGCGACAAGCTTATGCGTGCTTCGCTTGGTATTCCCGGCGTTGCAACTTACAGCGACTATAAGGAGCTTCTTGAAAGCCGTCGCGTTGATGTTGTGCACATTTGTACACCACATTATCTGCACGCTGAAATGGCAATTGATGCAATGAAAACCGGACATCATGTGTATCTTGAAAAACCGGCGGCAATGACGGCGGAGCAGGCAAAAGAAATTATAAAGGTATCCGGGGAAACGGGCAAGAAGGTTTGTGTGTCTTTCCAGAACAGACTTGTTCCGACGACTCTTGGACTTGAAGCTGTGATAAAGAACGGCACTATGGGAAAGCTTATCGGAATGAAAGGCATAGTTGCATGGTGCCGTGGCGGTGAATATTACACCGCAAGCGGTTGGCGAGGTGAATGGGCGAAAGAGGGCGGCGGCACTCTTATGAATCAGTCGATTCACACTCTTGACCTTATATGCAAGCTTGGCGGAGAGGTTGAGAGGGTTGAGGGAACGGCATCGCTTCGCAAAAACGCCGGAACAATTGAAGTTGAAGACACGGCAGAGGCGACAATATGGTTTAAGAATGGCGTGAGTGCAATTTTCTATGCAACAAATTGTCACACAACTTCGTCTTCAATCGAACTTGAATGTGTGTTTGAAAAGGGTTCGGTTATTGTGAGGGACGATATGCTTTACCGTCTTGCGGACGGAAAGCTTGAACAACTTGCTGAAAACGGAAAACCGGGTGTTGGAAAGACGGTTTGGGGAGTTGGACATCTTGCAATGATTGACAATTTCTATTCAAATATTGACGGCACGGGAACGCCTTATTACTGCGACATAACAGAGGGCTCAAAGGTTCTTTCGGTTATTGAAAAGATATATGAAAGCAGTTGTGAAGCGAAAACAGGCGTGAAAAATCCGCTTATCTGAGCTTTATAAGCAGAAAAAGGACGAGTTTTATGGAACTGCCCTAAATGGAGGAATGATACACATAAAGCGGTGCAACCATTGTGGTTGCACCGCTTTTGTCTGTGTTTGCTTTTTATTCGTAATCTACAACATCTACCCAGGAGAGCAGAAAATCACGCTCATGAGAATTGCCCTTTACGGATTGAGAAGCGGCAACTATTGGCATCCATTTCTGCACATACTGTTTTGCTGTGTCGCTTTTTTCGCAGAACAGGTCAAGATATTTCTTTGCTCCGTTGGTGTCGCCATTTAAGCAGAAGAGGAGATATGTTCTTGCGGCATCGGCTGAAGCGTTACCCTGAGTTGCGTGTGACCAGTCCAAGATATAAGGTGTGCCGTCCTGTGAGATAATTATGTTTGAGGGGTTGAAGTCGCCGTGGCAAACCTTTGTATGCTTGGGCATACCTTCAAGTCTTGTATGTAAATCATAGCGGGTGGTTGCATCGAGGGTTGTTTCGCTGATTTTACGATTCATCTTATCTTTTAATTTGTTAAGCAAGGGGCACTTTTTAGAATGGACTTCAAGTTGAAGACTAACAAGGAGTTCAAGATATTCATCTTTCTTGTCGGCGTTTTCTGCCATGAGCTGTGCAAGTGTCTTTCCACTGATGTATTCAGACACGATAGCCCATTTACCATCAACCATTGTTACTTCCAAAACCTTGGGGATGTTAAGCCCTGTTTCTTCTATTCTTGCCTGATTGAGAGCTTCATTAAGCACATCAGCCTTTGAGTAGCTTTCATTAAATACTTTAATACACTTATTTCCGTCACGATATATTGTTTTGTTATTTCTGACTGCGATAACGTTATCAAGCTTCATGATTTATTCCTCCTTCAATTCTGATTCAGGCTTTTTTGCCTTTGGTGCGGGCAGCTTTTTTTGCAGCAGGCTTTGAACCTGTTTTAATGTCTTTGGCTGTTGGCATTTCTTTTTCTTCAAAGTGTTTGCCATAGTATGCATTTAAGTACATCTGCTTGATTTCTGCCATAAGAGGGTATCTGGGGTTAGCACCTGTGCACTGGTCGTCGAATGCCTGCTCAACCATTTCATCAAGGCCTTCAAGGAATACTTTTTCATCAACGCCGTAATCTTTAATTGTTTCCTTGATTCCAACTTTAGCTTTAAGGTCGTTAATTGCTTTGATAAGACCCTCAAGTTTTTCTTTGTCGGAATTGCCTTTTATTCCAAGGTAATCTGCAATTTCGGCATAACGAGTAAGAGTGTGAGGATGGTCATACTGAGAGAATGTACCCATTTTTGCAGGTGCCTCAGAAGCGTTGAATCTCAAAACCTCTTCAATCATAAGAGCGTTTGCAATACAAGTCGGATCGTAGCCATGTCGTTCTGTGAGCCAAGGAGTTGAG
>JAZQKV010000061.1:0-33831 GCA_045542335.1 Eubacteriales bacterium | reverse complement strand
TTTTCTTGAGAGCCTGTCTATTATATCACAGCGGTTTCGTTTTGTCAAGCTCTTTTTTTGAAGTTTACAATTTGTTTACTTCTTCGAGCTCTCCTATTCTCCTCCGCCGCTCTCGACAGCTTTGTTAGTATACCACAGAGTTCAAAAAAAGTCAAGGGGTTTTTGGCAGATTTTTTCACTTTCTAACAATTCGTGTTTTTTCGCCTAAAAAAACTGCCTGTTTTTGGTTATTTTGACATTTTTGTCTTGCAATATTAACAAAACAAGCGTATAATACACCTTGTAACTATTTGATGGAGGTTTTTCATGGCTACACCTTTTTCCCCGATTCACGAACTTTTTTCCATAAGCACCGCCAGAGAACGCTATTTTAAAAAGCTTGACATACAAACCGTTTCTGACCTTGCCTACCACTTTCCTGTACGCTATGAAAACCGAGGCGACATAACCGAAATTTGTGATCTTGTCCCCGGGCAAACCGCCTGCATTATTGCCGAGGTTTCAACTCCCGTTATTTCGAGAAGAATCCCCAAACGTCCCGGAAGCGTCGCCATGAGCATACAGCGTTGCACCGTTTCTGACGGAACAGGCACCGCCTCTCTCACTTTTTTTAATCAGATATATATAGGAAGCAATCTCACCGTCGGCAAAAAGCTTCGCATTTTCGGAAAGGTTTCCGAAACTTCTCCTTTTATTGAGTTTGTTTCCCCCGACTGTGAAACTGTCTTTGAAAGCCGCCCTCTTGATAATTATCTTCCCGTATATCCCCTGACCGCCGGCATTTCCCGCAAACTCATGACTAATGCTCTGCGTCAATGCGTTAATATATATAATGAAAAGAATTATGATAATCTCCCTCAAAACATCATTTCTTCATTTAATCTTTGCTCTCTTGGTGAAGCAATGAGAATGATTCATTTCCCCTCGAGTGAGAATGATGTTTCAGTTGCAAGGCGTCGCTTTGCCTTTGAGGAACTGCTCGATTTTCAGGTCAGACTTCTGAGGATCGGCGAAAAAAGGAAACGCTCTCTGTCCCATTGCATAACGCTTCCCGATATGAATGAGTTTTATAAAAAACTATCATTCGATTTAACGAACGCTCAAAAGCGTGCCATAAGCGATATACTTTCCGATATGTGCAAGCCGTCCGATGCCCCGGTTCCCATGCGCCGTCTTGTTCAGGGGGATGTGGGTTGCGGAAAAACTCTCGTTGCAGCGGCAGCAGTTTTTGCTGCTGCTAATTCGGGGCTTCAATCCGCCATGATGGCTCCCACGGAAATACTTGCCGAACAACATTTCAAATCTCTCTATGACCTGTTTGAAAGCCTTGGCATAAAAAGTGCACTTCTCACAGGCAGTACAAAAGCTTCGCAAAGAAAGACAATTTTAAAGCTACTTGCAAACAAAGAAATCGACTTTATCGTCGGAACTCACGCTCTCATCGAAGACACCGTGAACTTTGCTTCCCTCGGACTTGTCATAACCGATGAGCAACACCGTTTTGGCGTAAAGCAACGTGAAAAGCTTTCATCAAAAGAAAGCCTCGAAGACGAAATTCCCCGAAAACCTCATATGCTTGTCATGTCCGCAACGCCAATTCCGAGAACTCTTGCCATGATGCTCTACGGTGACCTTGACATAAGCATCATCGACGAGCTTCCTCCCGGCAGACAGCAGGTTGAAACCCTCGCCGTCGGCGAAGAATACCGTGAACGGCTTGACAATTTTATTCTTAAACACGCCCAAGCCGGAAATCAGATATACGTCGTCTGTCCTCTGATTGAAAAGAACGATAATCCCGAGGTCGGCATTTCGCCAAAGAGCGAAGCGGAATCCGTCTCCGAATACGCCGAAAGGCTAAAATCCGTCTTTCCCGATTTGCAAATCGAAATTCTCCACGGCAAAATGAAGCCTGTCGACAAAGAAGCTATAATGAAAAGATTCGCCTCGGGCGAAATAAAAGTCCTCGTTTCAACAACCGTTGTCGAGGTCGGGGTGAATGTGCCAAATGCAACCCTCATGATTGTTGAAAACGCAGAGCATTTCGGTCTTTCACAGCTTCATCAGCTCCGTGGACGTGTGGGTAGAGGCAAGGACAAATCATATTGCGTGCTTGTTTCCCCCGTTTTGACAAGAAATCCTCTCAAAACCAATCCAAGTCAGGCAGCAAAACGGCTTCGTGTAATCTGTTCAAGCAATGACGGCTTCAAAATTGCCCAAAGTGACCTTGAAATCCGTGGCCCCGGCGAATTTTTCGGAAGCAGACAAAGCGGAGAATTCCGTTTCAAAGTCGCCGACATTGCCGCCGACATGGAACTTGTTGAAACAACTCGCTCACTTGCAAAAAAAATCGTTGCCCAAGGACTTTCTTATAAGGACTGACACCCTCCCCTATTTCTGCATACATTTATATATAGTAAAACGGAGATAAGCCACACCGACTTATCTCCGTCTTTTCATTTAATTCAAAGCAGTAACACCAAGTTACAGCAAATAGCAGCCCTGCTCTGCACATCTCTTCTCTTCTTTTTCCGGCCAAACCGAAACCTGAACCTCACCGATATGCATTTTTCTCAAGAAAAACATACAAAGTCTTGACTGACCAATGCCCCCTCCGATAGTGTATGGAAGCTCGTCGTTAAGGATAGCCCTATGGAACGCAAGCTCACGTCTGTCGGAGCATCCCGATTCTTCAAGCTGACGTGCAAGAGATTCGGCATTTACACGGATACCCATGCTCGAAATTTCAAGAGCAATGTCAAGAACATGAAAATAAAGAAGAATGTCACAGTTCATTTCCCAGTCATCATAGTCCGGGCTTCTTCCGTCGTGAGGCTTTCCGTTTTTGAGCTTTCCGCCAATCTGCATTATGCAGGCAGCACCGTTTTCCTTTGTATAAGCGTGTTCTCTCTGCTTAGGCGTGAGATCGGGATACATATCCTCAAGCTCGGAGGAAGTCACAAAAGCAATTGTTTCGGGAAGCGGATGTTCTTCAAAATCAGCCGCAAGCTCCGGAAACTCATAGGCGATGTGACGCTCGGTGTTTTTTAGAACAGAATAAATCTTTGTCACAGCGCGGCGAAGCTTGCCAAGGTTTCTGTCCTCGGCAGTGATAACCTTTTCCCAGTCCCATTGGTCAACGTAAACCGAATGAATGTTGTCGGTTTCCTCGTCACGGCGAATTGCGTTCATGTCCGTGTAAATGCCTTCACCGGGATGAAACCCGTATTTTCCGAGAGCATATCTCTTCCACTTTGCAAGGGACTGCACAATTTCCACATCCTTGCCCGTTTCAAGCAAATCAAAGCTAACCGGACGTTCAAAGCCGTTGAGCCTGTCATTAAGACCTGACTCCGGTGTAACAAAAAGCGGAGCTGTGACTCTCATAAGATTAAGAGCCTTTGCGAGCTCACTTTCAAAATAATCCTTGCAGGATTTTATTGCCTCTTGCGTATCACGAACGTTGAGATAAGATGTGTACATATTTCTGCCTCCTTGAAAGGGTCATGATAAAACTACATTACAGTATAACACACACTGTTCTCCAAAACAAACACATTTTGTAAATTTTGAAGAATTTCCGAAGCTTGGTTTCCGATAATCCCCGTGTGAATGGGTGAGCTTCTCTCTTTTCTGCATTATTACTCCACAACCATTGTTAAAATTTTGAGTAAAATTTGTTACGCCAAACGTTTGTTCTATTTTCATAAAATATCGTAGAAAAGTATTCCATATTTTGTGCTTATATACAAAATCGAACTTTTGTTCCATTTTCTTCTTGACAAATGCCAATTTTTGTGGTATAATACACGCATATCGAACATTTGTTTGCCTTTAGTTTACATTTTGCTTACTTTTGGGAAGTCACAGCTTTGAAAGAATCAAAGGCACAAACACGATAACTCAAATCACACATTTTTTAAACATAAAATTCAAGCTTTGAAAGGATGATGAATATAGAATATGGAAAAAAAGAAATACTTTTTTGACGAGGATGAATTTTTCGAAGACGCGTCATGGTCGCCGTCAAGGGATCATCAGCACAGCGGTATATGTGAAAGATGTATTCAATGCGGCTTCCCTGTTATCCCCGACGAAGATGCCCTCGAGCTTATTGCAAACGGAGATGTGATTCACAGAGCCTGCCTTGAAGAATATATCGACGAAAACCTTTCCTTGTTCGCAAAGGCAATCAAAGGATGAAACCGGAGGCTATATGCAGAGAAAATCAACAAAACTCACAGGCAGACCGAATTTTTCTAAGCCCTCCGCAAAGGACAGAGAATTTATAGAAAATCGTTTTTCTGATTACTTTGACCATTGCGATGCCGAAAATGCCGCATCAAAAGGCGACAAAATCGCAAAGCCATACACACTTTCGGGTCTTCTATATCACGCAGGAATATCGAAAAATGAGTTCACAAAGCTTCTCGACGGAACCGGTAAGGACATTGCAGGCAACGCACTTTTGCGCATTGAATCCTTTATTGAAGAAAATGCTCTCAGCGGAAAGATTTCATCAAATGCCGCAATGAACAGTCTGAAAAACAACTTGTCCTTCGGAGAGCAAAATCAGGAAGCGAAGGAACAGGGCATCCGTGAAATACGGGTGACAATGGACGATTGTTCCGAGCAATACGGAAAATAATCATAATGGTTTTCATTTAAATTCATCAAACAACAATCGGTCATATGAGCTGCAAAATAAAACGTAGGGTGGGCGGACGGGAAAGCACCGCAGTTTCTTTGTAGGGAAGAAAATACGGTGAATGTGCGGCAAAAGCGGAAAGCGCAATGTGCGCAGATGCCGCAGGCGTTTTAAAACGGCTCTTAAGACGGTGCAAAGGCTCTTTCTTTGCATCAATATAACGCAAATACCGAATAGGGACGAAAGGAGGAAAAAGTCATCAATCGCAACAGCAAAAATCTACCGGAGGGTGTTAAGCTTTGTCATCTCAAGGGAATTCCGCAACCAAAGCAAGCGGAATTTTTAAACGCACAATGCAAATACATTGCATACGGCGGAGCAAGAGGCGGTGGAAAAAGTTGGGCACTTCGCAGAAAGCTTGTTCTGATGTGCCTGCTATACGGCGGCATACGGACACTTCTTGTAAGACGCACATACTTTGAGCTTCGTGAAAATCACATTCGCACTCTGCTCACGGAGCTTGACGGCGTTGCCTCTTACACAGACAGCCGCAAGTGCTTTGAATTTCCAAACGGCTCAATTATTAAAATGGGATATTGCGATGCCGAGGAGGATGTCCTGCAATATCAGGGCATGGAATACGATGTCATCGCAATTGACGAAGCTACACAGCTTACGGAGTATCAATTCCAGACCCTCAAGGCGTGTCTTCGAGGAGCAAACGATTTTCCCAAGCGAATTTATCTCACCTGCAACCCGGGCGGAGTGGGTCACGCATGGATAAAGCGTCTGTTCATCGACAGGGATTTCCGAAAGGGTGAAAATGGCGAGGATTACCGCTTTATTCCCGCAAGGGTTTTTGACAACAGGATTCTTCTTGACAAGAATCCCGATTATCTGAACCAGCTGGAAAGCCTTCCCACAGAGTTGAGAAACGCTTGGCTCTGCGGAGAATGGGGTGCTTTTTCCGGTCAATTTTTCACGGAGTTTGACGAAAACATTCATGTCAGAAAAACAGCTCCCGGCGTTGAATCGCTGTATTCGGAAGCGGGCGAAAAATTGTTTTCGCCACGGCGATACTGCGCAATTGACTACGGTCTTGATATGCTTGCGGCGGTATTTGCGGCGGTTTATCCCGACGGAAGCGTTCACATTTATGACGAGATTTATCAGCCAAATCTCATTGTGAGCGAAGCCGCAGGATTGATTCTTGAAAAGGCGGACGGAATTTCCACCTTTATTGCCCCCTCCGATCTCTGGAGCAGGCAAAAGGACTCAGGAAAAAGCATCGCCGGACTATTTGGTGAGCATGGAATATGGCTGACACGCATAAGCTCGCAGAGGGTTGACGGTTGGATGTGCCTTAAAGAATGGTTAAAGCCTTTTACCGACTCAAACGGTCAAAGGAAAAGCCGGATGACAATTTCGCCCATCTGCAAAAACCTTTTGCGCACCTTGCCGCTTCTCATGCACGACAAGGATGTTCCCGGCGATGCCGCAACCCGTCCCCACGAAATCACACATGCACCGGATGCCTTGCGCTATTTTGCGGTTTTCCGTTCTTCGCTCCCAAAAGAAACAGGCGAAGCGGCGGAACATCCAAGGCTTGTTGACTCGCTTAAAAAGCGGGCGAGAAAGCTCATTTGATTGCGCTTTTCACGCAAAAGTGAAACTCCAATGCATGGCTCACTCAAATTTACGGCGGTGTTCTGTCCGCTTTTTTAAAAGCTCATAAAAGAACATACGTTCGTGAATTTATGTAACACGGAGCAAAATCCGGAAAACAATTTCTTTTAACAAGAGTTCTTTTTAAAATGAAAGGAAACAAAATGAAAGCAAACACAAACACCCCCTTGACATTGTTCTCACGCCACGGCTTTTCCCGGAAAAGAAAAAGTGTCGGCGGAAAAAGGCTTGCAGGCAATGCCCTGTATGATTATTCGTCACCCACGGCAAGAGAGGACACGGTCAGCTTTTTAATTGATTTCAGCGCACGCTCAAAGCAAAACACCTGCGCCTATTGGCAGCGCATGAAGCGTTATTATGACGGTAAACACGATGGCAACGATGCAAGTGTTTTCAATCAGAAGAATGACCTGCCTTTTGAGGCGGCACTCTGTACCGACGGCTACATTCAGGTTGAAAGTCAGATTGACATTCGTCTTCCCGACTTTGAGTTTTCTCCACGCACCGCCGATGCTGACGACATTGCAAAAGCAAAGCAGCGTGAAGCAATAACACGCTTTGTCTGCGACATTGGCGAGCTCGAAACTAAAAACGCTCTCAACGAGCGCAGGCTCGGAATTGAGGGAAGCGCAGTCTGGAAAGTGTGTTGGGATGCGGAGGAAAACGGCTTTGGAAACAGCGGCGAAGTCACCATTGTAAATCCAAAACCTCAGGAAATCTTTCCCGACCCCACGGCAAAAAATGTGGACGACTGCGAATACATCGGTTATGTTTACCGTATGCACAAAATGAAGGCAAGAAGATTGTTCGCCAACGATGCCGCAAGGCTCGGTCTTGACATTGACGAGCTTCTTTCGTCGGGTGACACAATGTCGGGCATACTCGACGGAATTGAGATGAATGACAGCGAAAGCTATGACATTGAAAAGGACACGGTCCGCATCACAGAATGGTGGTATCGTCAACCCGAGGACGGAAACGCAAGTATTGCCATTCCGCCAGAAAACGGCAGAGAAAAAGCCGAGAAGGTTGATTATTCGTGGGAAGCAGGAGATGTTGCCCTGTCCGTGTTTATCGGCGACAAGGAAATACGCAACATTCCGAAATACTGGAAAAACACCAACTGCAAAATGATGCCCTTTGTTATTTACAGCAGAGTTGCCGGCGACAACGGCATATGGGGCAAGAGCGAGCTTGAAGCCATTATCCCCGTTATTGAAGCGGCAGACAGAGAGCTTGCCTTTGCGCAGCTAAACGCTGCTTTCTCGTCAAACGACATCATTGTTGCCGAAGAAAACGCCCTTGCGGATGATTGCAATCTTGAAAACTCTCCGGGAGCGGTGTGGACACTGCGTCCGGGCATGATGGGCAAGGTCCAGAGGCTTGGAAATGCCGCATACAACCAGACGGCACTTTTCAACAATTTCGGAGTATGGCGTGACATTCTTCAGAACACAACAGGAAACTTTGATTCCTTCAACGGAAATGAGCCTCAGAAAGTGACAACCGCAACGGGTATTGCGCTTCTCAACGAAAGAGCAAAATCACGCTCGTCACTCAAAAAGGTCGGCAGGACAAGCGGCTTTAAACGGCTTTATTCGCTTATTGATATAAGTGCGCTTGAATACTACGATGACGGCAGAATAATTGCCATAAACGGAGGCAAAAACGATGGTGAAAAACAGACTATTGTTTACCGTTTCTCTGACTATTCAAAGAAAGACGGCAAGGCTTCTTCGGACGTTTCGGCATATATCCCTGTTGTGGATGTGAAAATCCATGTGGGCGACGGTCTTGAAAACTCAAAGGCGTTCACGGTTTCCGCAATCACCGATCTCATCAGAACTCCAATCACTAAGGACAATTACACTCTTGTCATGGCATTTGTGGAGCTTATCGGACTTCCCATGAGAAAGGAAATCTGCGACACCCTGAAAGCAACCTATGAGCCAAACGTGTCCCCCGGACAGGCAGACACGGAATCAAATCACGACACACAAAAAGTCAAGGAGGAAAACAATGAATAACATTTCAACCAGCGCCGCTTCCGAAAACTCCGGCGAAAAGAAAGGCGGCACAAGAACCTTCAACGAAAAGCAGGTATCAAAAATAGTTGGCGAAAGGCTCGCCCGGGAAAGAAAGAACAATGCAGTTCTTTCGGATGTCCGCGACATGGTTATGAACCTTGTTAGACAGGGAGTTATCAAATCAAAAAACATTGCGGAGATGGGAGATGAGCTTGCCGAACTCATTTCAAAGATGACAACAAAGGACAAAGAAGCTCACACTGCGGCGGAAAATTCAGCTGCAGAAAAATCCGCCGCAGATGAAAACATTGTGACTGATGCGTCAGCTCAAAAAGCGGCACAGGCACCGATGGCTGTTGAAGCTCCTGAAAAAAACGAAGCTGAAAGCGAAAGCAAGCCGGTGACTCACGTTGAAGCCTTACCGGCACACGACACGGCTTCCGAGATTGACGAATTTATAAAGCTGTTTCCGGACGTGAATCTTTCCGAGCTTCTCAACGATGAGGATTTCAGAGTTTATGCCGAAAGTCACGACAAAAACGGTTCAATCAGCACGGTTTATATTTCGTATCTCAGGGATATTTCCCGCCGTCTTGAAGATGAGCGCAACCGCAAGCGTCAGGACTTCACCCGTGGTCTTGCCTCAACAGGCTTTTCCGCAAAGTCCGGCGGCGGCACGGACTATTCCGAGCTTCTCACTCCGGCTCAGATGCGAATTGCAAAGGATGCCGGCATGAGCTATCGTGAATACGCCGACTATCTCTCACAGTTGAGCCGCAAAAACTAAATTCACAAGTTTTCAGGTCACTTAACAGATTTTTTACCTGCATAGCATTAAAGCACACCGAACAAAGTTTTAAAACTGCACAGTTTTAAGACACTACAAACAAAAATGAAAGGATGAAATTTCATGGCAAATCTTAAATTTACAGGTCTTATTACAGGAAGTGCTGCTCCAAGAGTACAGCGTCTTCCCATCAAAACCGAAGCCGACATTGATGAGGGCACAATAATTGCCCTTGACAACACAGGCAAATTCACCGTGGGTACTGATGAAAATACAAAGTGCATAATCGGCACCGTTGCTTGCGACTACAAATGTGCTGCCGACGAATTCAACCCCGAAAACGGAAGCGGTCTTGTCAGAGTGAACATTTCCGGCGATTCCGTTTATGCCCTTGCTCTCCCCGTTTTCACCTGTTCTGCAGATTCCGAAAACGCTTGTGTCACAGTTGAGCAGACCGAATATGCCTCCATTGCGCAGTCTGTTGCAGGCGGTTCTCTCATTTTCAACAAGAAGGGCGAAGCAAGCAACTGCTCTCTCAATGTTGGTGACAAGGTTGAAATTGCTTCTGCCGATGCAACCGACGGAAATCTTGTTATCACTCTTTCCGACAACTGCACAATCGGCGCAGGCGACACATTTACCTTTGTACCTCAGCTTGGCTATGACGCTCTTTCCGAAAAGAATGGCAAGCTCCTGTTTGACGGCGAGAAAAAAAGTGCAAAGGTAATCGGCTGTGATGATGCCGGCAAAAATGCCTATGTCGTTCTCTGCGATACATTTATTGCATAACACTTTTCAAAAATTTTAAAGTCAGAAACAGGCTTTGTTTGCTCTCTGACCAAAGCCCACAAACAACAATCAGTGCCGCATCTGCGCCGACGACAGAAAAAGCGGCAGAAAAACTCTCTCAAATTAAAAAATCGTCGGAGAACGGAGTTTTAATATGAACGATATTTACACATGGCCTCAGGACCTTTACCCTCTCGTTAAAAAGCGTTTTGATTTAAGATATGCAAAGCGTCTTGACGTTATCAACGAAGTTGCCGAAACCATTGTACAGGACGAAATCGACTACCGTCTTGAGGGTGTTGGCGGCTATGGCGAGCTTCCTGTTTACAACGGTTCCTCCATTGTCAGTGCAGACCAGAAGCGCAGCTTTATCACCACGATTACTCCCCGTGAGCACGCTCTCAGAGTAAGCCTTTCCTACAAGAAGTCCAAAATCGACCTTTCCGGCGAGGCAGAACGAGTTGGCACACGTCTTGCGGATTCCGCATACATGACTGTTCTCAACGAATTTTACCGTCTTTTCGGAAACGCTTTCACAAACAAGGGTGCAGACGGTATGCCCTGGGCATCTGATGCTCACCCCATCAGCACCGAAGCCGACAGTGGAACATATTCCAACCTCATCAACGAAACACTTTCTGTTTCCGCCATTACCGGTGCGCAGACCCGTGCTTCCAAGTTCCTCACCCCCGACGGTCTTCCCTTTGCAGGCAACTTTGACCTTCTTCTTGTCAGCCCTGACCTCGAAGCCAAGGCAAAGGAAATCTGCGGTGCAAATGCAAAGATTATGCCTGAAAAGAATCCCGACATCGGTGCTTCCGAAAATGCGGCTAACCCTGTTTACGGCATGAGATACCTTGTTGTTGGAGGCGGCGGCATCGGCTTTACCGAAAAGCAGTGGGCAGTTGCGGATTCCATGCTTCTTCGTGAAGTTCTCAAGCTTGTTTACATTTCCAAGCCCACAGTTCTTGTTGCAACTCAGGACAATCCCCTTATAACCGATTATATCGGCTATGTTGACTTTGGCTTCGGCTTTGCAGACGGAAGACCTATCATTTTCTCCGACCCCGCATAATAATAAAAGCACAAAGTGACGCCGTGAAAGCGGCGTCGGAAAGGAGTTTATGATATGTACATTTCTTATGGTTATCCCCGTGCCCTCAAGGCAGAAAAGATAACTGCACAGGATGCCGATTTGCACAGCGGCATTGTGACACTTGACACCTGCGGTCTTTCCGCACAGATAAAAATGATAAGCGGCGGTGCTCATGTTTGCGGCAAGGGTGGTATTCCCTCGGAAAACGCCTATACTCTCTCCGAGGGCGAAATCCTTTGTTTCAGCGGTGTACTCAAAATCCTGCCGCAGTCCGATGCCATGGACGCACGCATCCTTTATTTCGACAGCATTTAATTTAAAGTCTTAACGCATGAGATACATTTTTTATGAGATTCTTTTATGTTTCTCTCTGTTTCAGACTTTTTTAAAGTTTATTTCTCATGCTTAAGCAAGTATGCCGCCACACATTGCGGCAAAAAAACAAATAACGAATCAGAGCGACGGAACAAGGACAAAAGGTCCGCACCGTCGCTCGTAAAAAATGAAAAAGGAGTGCATATGGACATCAAAAATTACACACGCAAGCAGCTTTATGATGCAGTCTTCAAGCTGCTTGACCAATACAGCAAAAACGGCACTGTCATAACCGACACCGCCGAATACTGTGCGGACATTGCCGCCAGAATTCCGAGTGCCCTGAGTGCAGGGCTGAAAAAGGCATATGCAGATGTTCCTGTCAAAAAAACAGTCAAGCTTTGTTTCTCTGAAAACCATGTTGATTTTCACCTTACAAACGTAAAATTTCCTCCGGGACATGAATTCGGCTTCACGCTTGAAAACGATTCCAACACGCACTATCTTTATGCTTCTCTTGTGGGAAGTCTGAAGCTTACTGCAAAATATCGTGGGCGTGAAAGCGAAATTTTCTATGCAAACACCAAATACGGAATTTTTGACACCGTGAAGAAGCGGATTCATCCCAACAACAGCACAACGGAATATGTTTTTTCTACGGGCGCAAATTCTGTTCACATTGACAATCTTGCGGTTTACACACCCTCAAAGGCTCTCAACCTTTATGACGAAAATTTTGTTCCTCCTTTTGGAAAAAGCTGTTGCGCAGTACCCGAGGATTTCGGCTCGGTTTTGAGCATGACAAACACGGTAAGCAGGCACAAGGTTTGCACAGACGTGTTTTCATATGAAGACAATATGTTGGTTGCCGATGAAGCTTTTGCAGGGGTTTACAGTATGAAATATCTTGTAAGGTCACCTGAAATTGCCCCGGAAGTACAAAAAGCCTACACCGAGGCAACGATTTTTGGAGTTGCTCCCGAGGAAGAAACCTTTGCTATTTCACAAAGCCGTTTTGAGCTTGCTTCAAGATGGGCGGCTGCCGAGCTTTGTCCTCCCGAAGACGGCGAGGTTTATTCCATGCTTATTCGCTCTTACAACGAGCTTGTTTCGGCTCTTTGTAAAAAAAGCTCGCCTGATATGCGCACAAGAAACACTTTCTTTGGTGCATCACTTTACCGTAAGTCACGGACAGGCGGTGATTGCTGATGTCAGGGAAAACAAGCGGTGGATATTTCTCGCAAAAGGAGCTGAGAATGCTTCTTCCGGATATTAACGGTGGCGTTTGCTTTTCAGGGAGTTCGGGCGAGAGCAGGGACAATGTTTGCAGCGATATGCTCAACATGTGGTTCAAGGACGGTGTGTTAAAGACACGCCCCGGACTTTCTCATCCCTATCCCGATTTTTCAAAAGGCACAATTCACAGCATTTGTCCGAGGACTTTCTTCGATAGAATTGTGTTTCACGCAGGAAACTGCATTTGCTCCTTTGACGGTGAGAATTCTCCGACAGTTCTTTCAGAAAATGTTGATGATTGCGACAGCTTTTTCTGCGAAATTGCTTCCACTCTTTACATTTACACAAAAGATGAGCATATATACCGCATTTCTCAGGATTTTTCCGTTGAAACTGTCACCCCTTATGTTCCGACGATTATCCGAAACGCAACAAACAGTCTAACACAGTATGACACCTATGAAGATTTCAACCTGTTAAGCAGAAGAATCACTGTCAGATACAACCACTCATCTTACTCAAGCTCTTACAAGCTTCCTTATGAAGCGGACACTTCCATACCTCCCACGCTCAGGTTTGAGGGAAGTGATACAATATACGAAAGCTCGTCATACTTCATGTCCGAAAACCGAATCAAGTTTTATACTTCTTCCTCCCACAAATACGTTGACATAACCTACACCGTAAAGCGTGGATGTGAAGCTGACAAAGCTCACATGATTTTCGGCTGTCGTTTTTCGGAATGTTTTGGTGGAACAACCATGGAGGGCACACGCCTTTTCCTTTCGGGAAACCCCGATTATCCCGGTCACTTTTTCCGAAGCGAGCTTCTCAACCCGACATACTTTAAGGACCTCTCCTTTGACATCATCGGCACAGGCAACGATGCAATTACCGCATTTGCAAAGCAACAGGGAAATATGCTTGTGTTCACAAAGAGAAGTGTCGGAAGAATAACCTATTCCTTTGACAACAGCGGTGCGGAATTTTCGGTCAAAGAGGTCAATTCCCGAATCGGCTGTGATATGCCGGGAAGCATTGCCCTTGTCAACAACAAAACCGTCTTTGCAAATTCAAGCGGCGGAATTTATCTTATTGACAACACAGAAAACAGCGACGAGCTGAACATTGTGCGTATTTCCGGCAACATTATGGGTTCGCTTCCACTTGGAACAGGCTTTGTGTGTGACTCTATGTCGGACAAGCAGAGCTGTACCTCGGCGGATTATGACGGTTATTATTTTCTGTTTGTCGGCAAAAAGGCGTATGTCTGGGACTACTCTGAAACACCGTATTTCAGCACAGCCTACGGCAAGACAAATGAGCAAAGGCTTGCATGGTATGTTTTTGACGGCATTGATGCCGCCTTTGCCATCAAGACCGAAAAGAGCGAGCTTTTTATTTTCCGTCGCAGTGATCAGACACCAAGCCTTTTTTCCGAAGCAAACACAGATGATTACGGTTTGCCCATAAGCTCATTTTTTGTGACAAAGAGTTACGATGCCGACATGCCGCATCTTGAAAAGCATCTCAAGCGACTTCTCATAACTCTTTCGGGAGGCAGAAACTCTCACGTCACCCTATCGGTTCTCGCAGGTGGCAAAAACGGAAAGGTACTTTTCACAAAGAAAATTTCCGCAAAGAGATTTTCCTGGGACAGCTTCAATTGGAACACTCTCTGCCTTAACAGCACGTCGGAAAAGTCGCACATCATTATGCTTCCTCCCATGAAGCAACGCAACTACGCCGTAAAAGCAGAGTGCTCCGACGGAGTTTTCGGGGCAAGCGAGCTTGAATGTATCTTCGGCAAAAAACTATAACCAACGAAAGGAAGAAAAAATCATGGATAATTATCAGGTATTCCCTTTTGAATTCACCCCTCCGGACGGACTTCGCAACAAAAACATCTTTCCGACCGAGCCGCAGGGCGAGGAACAAGCGAGGGAACAGTTTATGGTGCTGTTTGATCAGCTAAAGGATTATATAAACGAGCTTGTCAACGTGCTTGTTTCGCAAGGGGTGATTTCTTGAGTACAACATGGAAATATGCAAATCTGCCTGCAGATCAGCGCATAAAGCTTGTACGTTCGGGCAATTCCGAGGTTTACAATTCGGAAATGGCGCGTACAAAAAGCGTGATTCAATCAAGGGAGGCCCTTGGTCTTGACACAACTGCGCAGATAAACTGGGCAAACACCCTCGGCTACAATTACAATCTGTCAAACGCTGAAAAAATGGGTATTTCAGCAGACAATGTGAGCAAAAAAGGTTATGGTGAAAGGCTTTCATCGTCCTACACGCCGCCCAAAACCTCATCCAAAGATTCCGGTTTCAGGACACAGAGTGCAAGCAGTCTTCACAGGCAGGCACTTGGCTTGAGAAAGGAAGCGCAGGACAGGAAAATAAAATCGCAGTATGCCGCCTACAAGCAAAACGCCATTGACTCGATGGAAGAATCACTTTCGGTTCTCAGAGAAGACCTTATAAACAAAGGTGCAGGAATAAACGGTGGGAAAATGATTTCCGAGGAGCTTCGTGCAAACGCTGCCCTCACCGACACTCTTGCCTCAATTGACACCGCAATGGCGAAAGCTCTTGAGCAAAATGCCGACTATTACGATAATCTTATAAACGAATACAACAATTCACTTGTTCAACAGCGTCTTTACGAGCAAGGCGTTCTGACGGATTTTGAAAAATGGCAGGCAGAGTATTTTCTCAAAAAGCAGGACACCGAGAGCGACAATGCCCAGGCTGCAATAAACGCACAGAACGAGAAAGAAAAGTGGCAGTCAGCGCACGCTCTTGATGCCGAAAAGCAGGCAAACGACAAAGAAAAATGGCAAGCTGAGCACGAGCTCAACGTGGAAAAAGAAAACAACGACAAGTCCCAATGGCAAGCCGAACACGATTTTGAAATTCAAAAGGAACAAACCGACAACAATCAATGGCAGGCAGAACACGCCCTTGACGTTGAAAAGGAAAACAACGACAAACAGCAATGGCAGGCAGAATACGCCCTCGACGTGCAAAAAGAGAAAACCGATTACGATATATGGCTCGCCGAACAGGGACTTAAATAGTATGGTGGCGGGACGCTGTCCCGAACCCTGCAAAAGGGGGCGCTTTTCGAGAAAAGTTCCCCCTTTTGAATCCCCCGAAAAGCTTTATAATGGGGAAAAGTCTTTTTCAATTGGATTTGCTTTTGTTGGATTTGCAATTCAAAATTCCGGCTTTTATTGATGCATAAACGAAAGAGGTACTTTTTAAAAAAGTACCTCTTTGAAATCCCCGATAATCTTTATTTCGGAGAATATATTATTAAATTGTTTTTTTCTTAAGGCTATCACACATATTCTTTCTCATTGGGAATTGATTTTCCGAGGAGATTCATTGCTTCAAGCATGGCATTCGCCGTCATTCCGGACGGAAGTCCCAGATATTTTGCAAGCTTTTCACGTTTTTGTGCGCTATCCTGTCCTCCGGAAAGTCCGTTTGAAAAAAAGTCTGTTTTTGTAACGGTAATGCTACGGATTTCTGCCGCATCAACCGCAAAAGGCGCAAGAATTTCACGGAGCTTTTGGGCATCAATACCCTCAACTCCAAGTAGTCCTGCCTTTGAACAAGCAGTTTTGCGTCTTTCCTTACCCTTGATTTGCGGCGTATAAAGATGAATCACGCCTTTTGATGGCAACATTCCCCGAAGCTTTCCTCGAAGAAAACCTCCGGCGGGGTCGCTATCGGTGAGGACAATAAGACCTCGTGTTTGCGCAAGCTCACGGAGCAAAAACTGTTTTTCCGTGTTATTGAATATGCCGAAGCCATCGAGGGTGATAACCGTTGCATCAACGATTGATGAGAGCTTGATTTTATCATATTTTCCCTCGACGACGATAACCCGTGATATTTTCAGCTTATCCATTTTCACTCTCCGAAAGTCTTTTTTTGTTTTTGCCGACATACCCAAGCATCATTGCCGCACGAAGCACCGCAGCCTGGGTTTTGCCGTCGGGAATTTCGCCGCCGAGAACCATTTCAACAAGTTTTTCAAGCGGCACACGATCGGTTTCAACAAATTCATCTTCATCAAGGTCACGATTGCCGAAGGTGAGTCCCGTTGCGAGATACATATGAATCTTCTCATCGAGAATGGCAGGTGAGCCAAGATACTCTCCGAGATATTCCAGCTTTTGTGCAACCGCACCTGTTTCCTCACGAAGCTCTCTCTTTGCGGCTTCAAGGGGAATTTCTGAAGTGCTGTCAAGCTTGCCTGCAGGGATTTCCCACAGCACTCTTTCCACGGCATATCTGTACTGTCTTACCATTACAACCTCGCCGTTTTCCGTCACAGGTATCACGCACACTGCGCCCTTATGCCGCACCACCTCTCTCAAGGCATTGTTGCCGTCGGGAAGTTGAACTGTATCCTTGCACAGCTTCACGACCTTGCCGTCGTATATTACCTCAGAATTTACTTTGGTTTCTCTGAATTCATTTTCAAGTGTTTTATTTGTTTTCATCGGCACACCCCTTATTGTGAAAAACTGCCTTCTATGCAAAAAAGGACGTCCTTTAAAGGGCGTCCTTAAATCTTGCGTTGAAACCTTATCAGTCGCTGATGTAAGGCATAATAGCAATGTGTCTTGCTCTCTTAATAGCAACTGTGAGCTGTCTCTGATGCTTTGCGCAAGTTCCTGTGATTCTGCGAGGGAGAATCTTTGCTCTCTCGGAAACGCACTTGCGGAGTCTTGCAACATCCTTATAATCGATATGCTCTATTTTATCTGCACAAAAAGCGCAAACCTTCTTCTTCTTGCGGTTTCTGAACTGCTGCTTTGCGTCCATGGAAAATTACCTCCTTTTGACAAAATAAACGAATTTACCGGGTCTGTACCCGGCATCGGGTCAGGGACTCTGAATCAGAAAGGAAGATCGTCTTCTGTCGGAAGATCCTGGAAGTTTGTTGCAGGCATTGAGGGTGCGCCGGGCGCAACAGGGGGTTCACCGTAGTAAACTCCGTTGTCGGGGCGTGCAGCTCTCGCATCTGTCGCAGCCTTGCGTTCTACAAAGCTTACTTCATCTGCTACAACTTCAATTGTGTATCTCTTCTGTCCGTTCTGATCCGTCCAGCTTCTCTGCTGAAGCTGTCCGCACACAAGAATAGAGCTTCCCTTTGTGAAATACTTTGTCACAAATTCAGCCTGCTGTCTCCAGCAAACAACATCAAAGAAATCCGTTGGAGTTGTTCCGTCTGCGGCTTTGAATCTTCTGCCGACAGCAAGTCTTATACTCGTTACGGACACATCATTCGGTGTCTTTTTAAGTTCGGGATCTGCAACCAGGTTGCCGATGAGAATTACTTTATTGAAGCTTGCCATGCTCTTGTCTTCCTTTCATTTGTGTTTAAAACCACGGGTTTTCTCTTTGGATGTTCTTTCGTCTCCGGGGAATTAGTCCTCAAGAGCAACGATGAGAGAACGGAGAACTCCGTCTGTGATATTGAACACACGATCAAGCTCTGCAGGGAAATCATGCGCTGCTGTGAAGTTTACGAGCACATAGTAACCCTCGGTGAGATCGTTGATAGGGTAAGCGAGTCTTCTCTTTCCCCATTCGTTGACACTGTCAACTGCTCCGCCGTTTTCTGTTATCAAACCTGTGAACTTTTCAACAAGAGCCTTTGTTGCCTCCTCGTCGAGTTCGGGGCTGATAATGAAAATGGTTTCGTACTTTGCAATAATCTTTTCCATTATTTACACCTCCTTCTGGACATATGACCCTGCATCCTTGTGCAGAGTAAGGAGAAAGGCACACAGCCTTTCACAATAGGTCATTATACATTATTTTTTCTCTTTTGTCAAGCCTTTTTTATTTTTGTTTGGATTTTTGTTACTTTTTGTCCATTATCCCATTTTTTCACAAATAAAGTCTCTTTTTTTAACGAAACGTACTTGACAAAGGGGAGTGAAAGTGGTAAAATGAGGTAACAAATAAATGTGGGAAATAATGAGTTTATTTTTCGGAAGGCTTGATGATTTCATCCGAAGATCCGGTCTTCCGATACTTGTTAAACGCAGTCAAATGCAAACGGCTTCACGCCTGTTGCAATATATTATAATGTAAAATGAAGACTTCCCATTCCGCATTATTACAGTTACGCATTAGTTGAGGGGTGTTTTTTTGCAGAATCCGATTTACAGAATAACCGACGGAATTTCCGTCCTTTCTCCCGAAAACGAGATTTGCCGTTCGGGTGAATTTCATTTTCACAAGCATTGGGAGGTATATATACTTATTGAGGGAACGGTGCTTTCTCTTTGCAACGGCAAGAGCACAACCGTGAATGCGCCTTGCATCATTGTACACAAGCCTTATTCACTTCACAGACTTTTCTTTGGCGGCATTGCCTGCGAGCCTGACGGCGAAACAAGTGAGGCAACTCCACCAAAGGGATTTTGCCTTGATTTTTCCGAGGGCTATATCGGGCGTTATCTCATGCCCGACATTCTTCCTCACACGCTTTTTGATTCTGCGCCCCATGTTTTTTCGGCGGCAAAGGAAAGGTATCGCAATCTTTGCCTTTACTGTGACATTCTCTCAAGAACAGACAATGCAAAATGCGGCGATGCGGACATTGAAAACCTTGAGGAAAGGAACAAGCTTCTGACGGCGGCTCTCCTGCGTGAGCTTGCCTGTGCGCTTGATGACAAGGTTCTGCCAAGGGCAGATGATTCCCACAAGGCACCTGAACGTTTTGGCTATCTTTACGAGATACTTGAGAGTATAAGCAAAGAGCCCGGCTTAAAGAATCCGGTTGACAAGCTTGCGAAGATGTATTATATAAGTCCGGCAAAGTTAAGATGTGACTTCAAGCTTATCACCTCCGACACTCTCGGGGATTACATTGATTGTGTGAAGCTCATTCATGCCATGCTTCTTCTTGAAGACGGAACGAGTGTAAATGCAACAGCCGAGCTTTGCGGATATGCCAACCACAACAGTTTTATACGTTTCTTTAAAGAAAAAACCGGTTGCACGCCGGCACGTTACGCACGTTACGAATAAAGTTCAGTCATTCACAAAGAAAGGGGGAACGGAAATGATAAGAAAGCTTCTTGGAAAAATATTCACCCGGCGACTTGTAACCGCCTACATTATTGTTATACAGCTTGCATTTTTGTTATTTTTTGTAATAGACAGAAGCGTTTCTGCCCCTGTTGTAAGTCACATTCTGGGAGCTGTGAGTGTCGTTGTTGCGGCACACATTGTTGCCAAGCGTGAAAAGGATGCGTACAAGCTGACCTGGGTGTTTCTCATTCTTCTCTTTCCTGTTTTCGGCGGAATTTTCTACCTTATATTCTATCTTCAGAGTGCAAGGATGACGGTGCGCAAAAAGCAATGGCGTTTAAGCGAAAAGGCGCACAAAATACTTGAATCTGCCGCACTGCTTCCTGATGACGAAAAGCGTGAGCTTGGCGAAATGCCGCAGGTACGCTATCTCAGCAATTATGCAGGATTTCCTGTGTTTGACACGGGAAATGTTATTTATTATGAAAGCGGAGAGAGCTATTACAATGCTCTGCTTTGCGAGCTTGAAAAGGCTGAACGCTACATTTTTCTTGAATACTTTATAATCAGCGAGGGCGAAATGTGGTCGGGCATCCTTGAAATTCTCAAGCGAAAGGCTTCCGAGGGCATTTGTGTTCGTGTCATTTACGATGACATGGGGTGTTTTTTCAGGATTCCGCAAAAATACTGTGACGAGTTGAAGAAGTATGGTATTGAAGCCGTTGCTTTCAACAGATTCCGTCCTGTTATAACTGTTGACCAGAACAACCGTGACCACAGAAAAATTGTTTCAATTGATGGCAAGGTTGCTTTCACGGGTGGCATCAATCTTGCAGATGAATATATCAATGTTGTTGACAGATTCGGGCACTGGAAGGATTGCGGTGTGAGTATTCACGGCAAGGCGTCGCTTAGCTTCACGCTTATGTTTCTTCAGATGTGGGACATATGCAAGAACTCCGACGAGGACTATTCGGCATATCTGCCCGAGGCAACTTTTGACGAAGATATTCACCGCGGTTACATTCAGCCCTATGCTGACACTCCCATTGACACGGAAAATGTATGCGAGCACGTTTATCTCCAGATAATCAACAATGCAAAGAGATATGTTTACATCAACACTCCCTATCTTATTATTGACAGAAGTATGCTTTCGGCGTTGTGTCTTGCGGCAAAAAGCGGCGTTGATGTGAGAATTGTCACGCCAAAGCGTTGGGACAAGCGTCTTGTTCACATGACGACACGTTCATATTACCGTGAGCTTATCAAGGCAGGCGTGAAAATCCATGAATACTCAAAGGGCTTTCTTCATTCAAAGCTCCTTGTATCCGACGACACCACCGCTTCCGTCGGCACGGCAAATCTTGATTTCAGAAGCCTGTATCTTCACTTTGAGTGTGGCGTGTGGCTCTACAAATGCCCCGCCGTCGCAGACATCAAAAAGGATTTTCTCGACACCCTCACCGTCTGCGAACAAATCAACGAGTCCGATTGTAAAGGCAACTTCGCAACAAGGCTTTTGCAAGACTTTCTCCGTGTTTTCGCCCCGCTTATGTGAGGTTATTTTGCAAAAGGGGGAGCTTTTCGAGAAAAGCTCCCCCTTTTGAATCCCCCGAAAAGCTTTATAATGGGTGTGAATAATTATCAATGGCAAAATCGGAATTATTTGTGCGGCAGAAAAATCATTTCTTACAAAGCTTCGTTGTTGGGGTTTCACCCCAAACCTGCCCAAGAGGGTGCTTTTCGAGAAAAGCTCCCCCTTTTGAATCCCCCGAAAAGCTTTATAATGGGTGTGAATAATTATCAATGGCAGAATCGGAATTATTTGTGCGGCAGAAAATCCATTGCTTGCAAAGTTTCGTTGCTGGGGGTTCACCCCAAACCTGCCCAAGAGGGTGCTTTTCGAGAAAAGCTCCCCCTTGGGAATCCTCCAAAAAGCTTTATAATGGAAAAAACATATACAATCGTTTTTGGTTATCATTGTTTTTTAATTCAAAAACTTGTTTTTCAATGCAATAACGAAAGATGTAACTTTTTGTGGAACAAAAAATCCGACACCGTGAAAAAACACGATGCCGGATTTATTTGTTAAGTAATCAGAATTACTCAGCCTTGGGAGCGCTTACAGGACATACGCCTTCGCATGTGCCGCAGTCGATGCAGTCATCAGCAGAAATAACGTACTTGCCGTCGCCCTCCTTAATTGCGTTTGTGGGGCACTCGTCAGCGCAAGCGCCGCAAGCAATGCAATCGTCGGAAATCTTATATGCCATTTGTGATACACCTCCGTATATGAATTTACTCCATTGTATCATAAAAAATGCGTAGTTGAAACATATAATTTAAAACTATATAAGAACATTTCTTAAATTTTTTGTTTTCAATATTGATTGAACTGCGTTTTGCGTGTAAAATAACATAGGGTAAAAAACGCTTCGGTATTTCCGAAAGGATTGTTTGCCTATGGTTACAAAATCAAAAACACATGATTATCCACTCACCCGAAAGGATAAATTTTCAGATGAATAAAAACATTTTTCTTTCAGACAGTGCGCTTTCCGGCGGCAAGAGCTTTGGCGTGCTGTTGATGTCCCTATACTCAAATGCATCTTTGGAGGACGAGGTTAAAAGCTCTCTTGACGAGCTTACACGTCTTGTGGAGACGGCGTATGGTGAAGAAGATATAAAGCCTTCACCCGAGTGTGAGGAGCAGGCTGGCTCTTTACGCATTTTCACAATGACGCAATGCCGTCCCTCGCCCGATCCTGCCTGTTATTTCGGCACAGGAAAAGCAAAGGAAGCGGCAGAGTTTTGTCGCAACAACGGAATTGACCTTGTGGTTGCGGACTGTGAGCTTTCGCCCTCGCAGATTAAAAACCTTGAGGATATAATAAATTCCGAAATGAAGTCCGACGGCAAAGCCGATGACATTCGTGTCATTGACAGAACAATGCTCATTCTTGACATTTTCGCAAAGCACGCTGTGACAGGAGAGGGCAAGCTTCAGGTTGAAATCGCCCTGCTCAAATACACCGCGCCAAGGCTCACCGGCAGAGGAATTGAGATGTCCCGACAGGCAGGCACAAGTGGAAGCATTGGTGCAAGAGGTCCCGGTGAAACAAAGCTTGAAACCGACCGTCGTCACATCAAAAGGCGCATTTCCGCACTTGAAGAAGAGCTTGAAAAAATGGAAGCCAACCGTGAGGTCAAGCGCAAAAAGCGTGCCGGCTCAGGTATTCCTTGTGTTGCAATTGCCGGGTACACCAATGCAGGAAAATCCACGCTCTTGAATGCTCTCACTGATGCCGGGATTCTTGCCGAGGACAAGCTTTTCGCAACCCTTGACCCAACAGTTCGCAGAATGAATCTTCCCTCGGGACGTGAGATACTTCTCACAGACACAGTTGGCTTTATCGACAATCTTCCTCACAAGCTTGTTGAGGCATTTCGTTCAACCCTTGACGAAGTGCGTTTTGCCGATGCGCTTCTTATAATCGTTGACGCTTCCGACCCTGAAGCGCAGAAAAAGCTTGCCGTGACAACCGAAATTATAAACGAGCTTGATGCAGGCGGAAAACCGACACTTTATGTATTCAACAAATGCGATGAGGTGGATATACTCCCCTATGGCGGAAACGCCGCCTTGCTCAAAGAGCACAATGCCGTGTGCATATCCGCAAAAACAGGACTTGGAACGGACTTGCTTCTGCAAGCCATTGAGGACATGATTTCAGCGATGACAAAAAAGCTTTCGCTGTTAATTCCTTTTTCTGCTCAAGCGGCAGTAAATGCAATTTACAAAAGTGCAACGGTTCTTTCCTCGGAATTTACGGACGACGGGACGCTTCTAACAATTCTTGCCGACGAAAAAATCCGTGGCAAATACGCCGAATTCATTTTGGAAGACAACTAAAGTGAAGCTTTATCCGCCCCCGAATCAGGGGGTGGATTTTTTTGCTTCGTTTTGGTTTTCCTTGTTTTGAATTTTCATATCTCCTGTTTCGGACAAGACAAAAACTTCGGGTTTTTACACCCGCCAATGTTTGCGCATTTCTGATGATTAAGGCACTCATAATGTACTTGGTTGTCGTGGGAGGTTTTGCAAACAGGTGCATTTTCGTCAATCACATAGCAATAGCGTTCCATAACCTCTCTGAAACGTCGTTCTTCCTTTTTAGGCATTGGGTTCTCTCCTTTTGTGGTTTTACATTCTATCATTATTTTATACATTTTGAAAAAAATCTATACTGCAACAAACAAAAATCAGAGCAATGTTTTTTTACTTTTGCCGAAAAACTTCAAAAAACCTTTCGTTAATCATGGAGTTTTTCAACAAAACAGGTTGAAAAAATATTACCCGTATTTGCGAAATAAACAGCAAAACCGGCTTGACTTTTCAACGTGCCTGTGTTATAATTCTTTGGGATATACACACGCACAAAGACGGAGAATGAATTATGCACTTACTTAAAAAACTTGATGTGACAATCGGCAATTGTCTGATGTCGGCGTCAGGGAGCCTGATACTTGCATTTGGTCTTTACAATATACACGCCTTTTCCGGGGTGACAGAAGGAGGAGTGCTTGGACTTACGCTTTTGTTCTATCATCATTTCGGCATTTCCCCTGCCCTTTCGGGACTGATTCTGAATGTTATATGCTATGCTTTTGGTATAAAAACCCTGGGGAAACGTTTTATTACATATTCTGCAATCGCAGGAGGAGCTTTTTCACTATTCTATTACATTTTTGAGCAATTTCCGCCCATTTATCCCGGTATCTCGGAGCATCCCTTTGTGGCGGCAACGCTCGGAGCTTTGTTTGTGGGTGTCGGAGTTGGTCTTTCGGTGAGAGCAGGAGGGGCTCCGGGCGGTGACGATGCAGTTGCAATGAGTCTTTCAAAAATCACGGGACTCAAAATCCAATGGATATACCTTTTCTCGGATCTTGCGGTGCTTGGACTTTCGGCAACCTATATTCCGCTTTCGCGTCTTGCGTTTTCACTCTACACAGTGATTCTTTCAGGGCAGATTGTGGGATTTATGCAATGGCGAAAAAAAGAGGAAACACAACAAACTTTTCAAAAAGGATGATGTCATAAATGCCTGTCAAAAGAATAAATATTTACAGAATTATCGGTTTTATCCGCAAAAACACAGTTGCGTTTATCGCTTTTATCCTTGCGGTTGCAACGTCTTTTATCATACCACCGGATAAAGAGTATATCGGTTATTTCGATTTTAAAACATTGAGCTGCCTTTTTACGACCCTTGCGGTTGTGTGTGCGCTTAAAAACATTCGTTTTTTCACACTTCTTTCAAGGAAAATTGTCGCCGTGACGGGAAACATACGCACTGCCATTCTTGCGCTTTGTTACATAACCTTTATCGGCTCAATGATTCTTGCAAACGACATGGCTCTTATCACATTTTTGCCCCTTGGCTATTTCGTTCTTTCGTCAACAGACAAGATGAAATACACCGCCTTTTGCTTTATTATGCAGAATATTGCCGCAAATCTCGGCGGTATGCTCACCCCTTTCGGCAATCCGCAAAACCTTTATATTTATTCGTATTTTAACATCCCGACCTCTGAATTTATGGCTGTCATGGCTCCGCCATTTGCAGTTGCGGTTGCTCTTATAACGGTAATCTGCTTATTTGTGCCGGGTGAAAAAATCGAAATCAAGGACAATGAGGTGATTGTTCTGCCAAAAACACGGACAATTATTTACCTTGTACTTTTTGCCCTTGCAATTTCAGTTGTTTTCCGAGCTGTAAACTTTGTTGTGGGACTTGCGGTTATCACGCTTTCTCTTTTTGTTATGGATAAAAAGGCTCTGCGCTCGGTTGATTATGGACTTCTTTGCACCTTTGTATGCTTCTTCATATTTGCAGGCAATATGTCAAGAATTGAGGTAATAAAGCAGTTTCTTTCGGCACTTCTCGAAGCAGACACGCTTATCGTTTCGGCACTTTCCTGTCAGTTTATAAGCAATGTTCCATCGGCGATTCTTCTTTCACGCTTTACTGCAAACTATCCTGCTCTGCTTGTCGGCGTGAACATCGGCGGCACAGGCACGCTTATTGCCTCTCTTGCAAGCCTTATCACTTTCAGCGAATATACGGCATATTTTCCGGGTAAAAAGAATGTACTTAAGTATATAGGAATGTTTTCAGCTTTTAATTTCGGATTTCTCATTATCCTTGCGGTGTTCTGCAAAGTTGTAATGGGACTTTGATTTTTTGGAATGTGAGGTGATTGTTTGGCGGCAATAATTATTATTTTTGCTCTGGCAATTGCAACTCTCTTAATAAACCTTGTCGTCGACCATTTTGTTTTCCCGACTTTTTACACGCTTTCCCACCATTCAATCCCGGAATCCGCTGATGGACTTACCTTTATAGTCATTTCCGATCTTCACGACACCGTTTTTTGGGGAGGTGGCATAGAAAGAATCATTTCGGAGGTTGCAAAAACTGTCCCCAACACTTCAAAAATTGCGGTGGTTTTTTCGGGGGACATGGTAATTTATCCACACAGCAGCGTAAAGAACACTCTTGAAATTGCTAAAAAGGCAACCAACCTTGGGATAAAAATGTTCGGAGCAATTGGCAACCATGAGGGCAAGCATCCGGACTGCGGCGGCATTATACAAAGTCTTGAAGCAGGCGGTGTCAGGATGCTTTGCAACAATGCGGTGGATTTTCACGGAATAAATGTCATTGGGGTGAACGATCCGCAGAAATATGTGGGTCAGCCAAGGAACAATCCGAAAGACATTGAAACAGTTAAGGAAACAATTTCGGGACTTTTGAAAAATGACAAGTTCAACGTTGTGTTTTTCCACAGGGTGAACTTTTTTCCTCACCTGTCAGCACTTGGCGCAGAACTTATTGTATCCGGGCATCTACACGGCGGCGTTGTGCGTCTTCCTTTTATCGGAGGACTTGTGGGCGAATCCTTTAAGCTGTTTCCAAAATATTGTGCAGGACTTTACGAAAAGGACAGATGCACGCTTATTGCCTCCCGTGGGTGTGACAGAAAATTCATACGCACGAGGATTTTCAATCCGCCGGAGGTCGTTGTTATAACATTGAAATCAAAAAAGCATGAGCAGTAAGCCGGTTTTTGTGCTACTGCTCATGTTTGTTATTCAAAGCAAATTATTAAAGTCGGGATTTTTGCCTTTTCCGTTTGCTGTTGCATCGGCTGACGGTTGTTGCCGCCCATGTTTTCTCTGTTGCCTCTGTTGCCGAAGCACCGAAAGTATCATTTAAAATTCAAGCTTCTTTCAGCAACTTCTAAACAATCTCTTCCTAAACCGAACCTTACATCAACCTTTTTCGGATACAATATAAATCATCATGTACATTTAGCTTCTAAAATAGCCCGGCACAACAATTGAAAGATTCGCCGCACACATTAAAAAGCAGGCAATATCCGAAAGAGTCGTTGCCGTTTCAACCGTTAAGACAAGACCGACAAGCGGCGCAACACAAAACAGGGCATTTACAACTTTTGTTATTCGTGAATTTTCCCCCCACAAGAATTCTGCCGAGACACTTGAATAAAAAAACCAGGTTGCAATTGACGTGAAGGCAAAAAGCACAGTTGAAAGCCTGACTACAAGTCCTCCGAAGCCGCCGAGCACCTCGCTGAACGCCATACCTGCAAGATTTTCCGCATACATTCCCGAAGTCTTATCAACATCCGTACACATAAGCGCAAAGGACGTTAAAATACCCACAACAACCGTTGAAAAGAAAACCTCTACCACGCCCATATGTGCGCTGTCATTCCCCGCACCATCGGCACTTGCATGGGCAATTGGACTGCTTCCAAGACCTGCTTCGTTGGAGAGAAGCCCCCGGGAAAAGCCATAAGCCATCGGAACAAAAAGGCTCTTGAAATCGCCGTCCGACGGAACAAAAGCACCTTTCAGCACATCGACAATTACACCTGAAATTCTGTCGCAATTCGCAAGCACCACCACCGCCGCAGAACCAATATACAAAATCCCCATAAGCGGCACAAGTACCGACGAAAATGAAAAAACCGCCTCTGCCTTTCCCAAAAGAGAGGCGGCAATAAGGGCGCAAAGTGCAAACGCACAAATCAAGCCACCCACGCCTTTGCCATCAACCCCAGCGGCATCAAAAATGGCACAGCTTTGGGTCACATTTCCCATCACAAAAGCACAAAGTATGCAAAAAATGCAAAAAAGCTTACCACGCAAAGTTCCTTTTGCACCGTCCTCTTGACTGCAAACGTACATTGCTCCGCCCCGAAAGCTTCCGTCGTCAAGCCTCTTTCTGTGCTTCATCGCAAGCGAAACCTCTGCAAATTTCAGGGTCATTCCCAAAAATGCCCCCACAACAAGCCACAGAACAGCTCCCCTGCCGCCGAGCAAAACTGCTCCGGAAACGCCGATGATGTTGCCTGCACCGATTGTTCCCCCAAGGGACACGGCAAGGGCGCAAAGTGTGCCGATTCCGTCCTTACCCATTCGTCCGAAAGCAGAAAATGAGGTGAAAATGCCGTGGGGTGTTTTTCTCAGTTTCAGCCAAAGAAAAACTCCTGACACAACAATAATCACAACAAGAATTTTCCCCGTTACAAGCGCAGTTTTCTCAAGTGTCGCCTGTGCCGCCCGAAAAAGCTCATTCATCAAAAATGCTCTCTATAGTTTTTGTGCAGGCTTCAGGCGAATAACGCCAATGGGTAATTCTGCCCTCGGTTATATGATAGTGAACGGGAGAGGGTGACCTGTCGGAATTATAGCTGTCCACTATGACGAGCTTGACTTTCATTTTTTCGGGTATAATGCTCTTTATGTACACCGCCGCACTCTGCCCCTCTCTGACACCCTCCCGCCATTCGGCAAGTCCTGCAAGATTCGGGGTAAGCTCAACAAAAATCCCATACGGCTCTATGCTTCTCACAATGCCTGCCGCCGTTTCTCCCGGCGAAAAGTCACGGGTATTCTGCTCCCATGTGCCAAGAAGCTCCTTATGTGAAAGGGAAATGCGTCCTGTTTCCTGCGCCGCTTCCTTGACCACCGCCTTTATATACTGCCCGACATTAAACCTGTCCTTGGGGTGAAGAATCCGTGACACCGAAATGCAATCCACCGACAACAACGACACGATCCCCCGTCCCACATCACAAAAGCATCCGAAAGGCTCCATGTGAGTGATTTTGGCATCTATAATATCGCCGGGGTAAAGCTCCGAAATATAGTTTTCAAAACACTCCTCCTGCGCCATTCTCCGTGAAAGCACCGCAACATACTCGCCGCCCTCCCTTTCACGTTCAAGTGCCATAATTTTGAAGCACACCGGCTTTCCCACCCTTGTTATAACCGCAATATCACGCACCGGCTCATCTCCCACAGGCATCTGCACCTCATCTCTCGGAATTATTCCCCTGTGCTTTCCAAGCTCAACAACAAGGTTGTGGTTGCTGTCGCACTTCAAAGCTACAGCCTCAAGCGTAAGACCGGCGGAAAAAGCATATTCAAGCCCCTGCAGGGAAGAAATATATTCTCGGTTTTCGGGTGTGTTCAGATAAAATCCCTCGGGTTTGTAATCTTGTATCATGTAATCAATTCCTTTCATGTTTGTGTAAACCATGTTTTTCGGCTATCACATTGTATGAAAGTCACTCCGAAGATATTACTTATTGCGGCTTTTCACAACCCGTTCAATTGGTGAAACAGACTCTATTTCCATGTTTCACAATTGTTTTCCTTGTGCGACTTCAAGGTTTAACCCCTGCGCATCGTTTTTAACAACAAAAGCGGCACAACATCTAACAGTTGTACCGCCTTTTTACACATCAAATCAAATTTAAAGCCCAAAAATCTCAGTTCAAAACTTCCGACTTAAACGCTTCGCCCCTTATGATTTTGCCGATGTTGTTAATCATCTTGTCAACGTTGTCACGGTTGACACAGAATTCGCCAACGCCGTTAAGTGTGAAATAGCAACGTCTTGTTGTGAGGTCATAGAAAACGAAATCATATGTTCTTCCGCTTCGGGAATTCACGGTGAGACGTGCATATTCGGAAAGAGGTGAGGGAGCATCGGCGTAGTCCTCAATGGAGGTCATAAGAACGTCAATATAGAACTGACGGAAGCTGTAGGTGTCTATCACCTTGTTGTCAGCAAGGTCGCACACCACAAGTTCCTTTCCCTCTCCTGTGAGCTTATAGGTTTTATCAATGCCATTTGCCTTGAGTGAGAGAGTGTCGATGCTGTCAATTTTCATCTGAAAAATGCTGTTGCTCACAAAGCGTATCAGATCCCAGTCAAGGAAATACACGGTTTCGGTGGGGACTTCAATAATCGTGTCGTGAGAAGTGTTGTAGGCATAATAGGAAAGTCCGTCCTGCGTCTTTGCGCCGAAAATCACACGACGCTCTTCGCCTGAATAAGTCATTATAATTTCTGCCGAAGGGTTTGCAAGTCCATACTTTTCAACATTATCCTCGTTGAGTCCGACCTCAACAACTCGACTTCCCTGAAAATTCACAAAAAGATTCAGAATTCCGTCAAGCTCGGTTGTGGGGTTATAAGCCGCAGGATAGGTCATTCTGTGGCTTGATGCAACGGCACTTTCATCACGATGCTCCTCGGACTCCTTTTGAAACTCAACAAAAAGCTCACCATTTTTGACTATTCTCAGATTTTCAATGCCGTAATAGTCATTTTCTGGAACAGGAGCGCAAAGCAAAGGTGAAATGTATGCCGTTCTGTCGGAAAGAACAGTGCTTTCCATGAGGTTGCTCATAACATATATATGTGGCTTGTTTTCATATTTGCAATAATATGCCGCACCTGTCGGAAGAACATCACCTATATAAACGGTGTAGGTTTCACCGTCTGTTGTTTTAACCTCAAAATACTTTCCGTCCTTGCCCTTTTCAAGACCGTAAACCGAAAGGTCCTCCGAGGGATTCTCAACCTTTGCCATTGCAAGCATATTACAGGTGCAAACATAGAGATACGAAAGCTTTTCCGCATCGAAAACAAGATCCTCTCCGCCCTCAAGAATGAGGTTTCCGGCAGTTTTGTCCATATTGAACTTATAGGAATCAACGTCGTTTTTTATGAAAATCGACTCAACCTCGTCATGGGCAATAACATCATAAATAAATGGTCTGTCCGACGTTCCAAGGCGGTCGCCGTCAGCATCAAATTCAAGGTCTTGTTCGGCATCCTCTTCAAGAAGCGGCTTTACGGCGAAAAATGCGCCAACAAGCACCGCCACCGTCACAAGAAGAATGACAATTGTTTTTATCTGCTTATTTATCATGCAAATTTCCTCTTTCTCCAGACAAAAATTCCAATGCAAAGAACCACAATCGGCGCAACAACCGACATCATTATAATTCCCGTTCTTGCTGTTTCACCTGTTGCCTCTGTTGTAAGCTCGGATTTTGCAAGAACCTTTGGCTGAATACTAACAGTTGTGGAGCTGTTTCCAAAGTGCTTGAGTGCACCGTAAAGAAGCTCGGCGTTACCGTAGCTTGCAACAGAGGCAATGCTGCTGTCAAAGAAATAGGGCGAGCCGATAACGAGGAGATTGGAGTATCCGAGTTTTCCGTTGACATCGTTTCTCGGCATAACCGAGAGTGCCGCAAGTGCAACAGGCGCACCTGCAGGAAGAGCCTCTTCATTTGTTGAAATATAAGCGTTTCTTGAAGAAACAACAACCGGTTCAACAACCTTTCCCGCAACCTCGGAAATTGAGAGGGGAACGCTGTAATAGCAAACAGGGCGAGGCGCAGAGGCTTGTTCGGAAACGCCCTTGTGAAGCTCATAGGCATAGCTGTTGTCCTTTTCACCGGCATAACTTCCGGCAATAAAGAAGCCTTGATTATCAATGGAATTTTCGGGAGAGTCTGTCACAATCGCACCGGGAGTGTAATCAATACCCCACTCAGAAAGAACGGCTGAAAGCTCGGTGAGCTCGGTTCTTGTTGTGGGAGAAAGGATAACGATAACATTTCCGAAATCCTTGAGGTATGCACTGAGCTTTGCAATTTCGTTGACACCGCCTGCCTTTTCGGCTTCAAGTCCGGCGAAGTCATATGTCGGGTAATAAACAACAACAAGCTCTGTTCCTGCGGGTATATCCTCGTTTGCAAGGTTGACAGTGCCAACCTCATAACCCTCGGCACCAAGGGAGCTTCCCATCCAGAGAAGTGAAGGAGAGGGTTCTCCGTGACCTGTTGTGAAAAGTGCACGGGGAGCATCGGCGGTTGCAACCTGCTTGATATAAGAGGTGATTCTCTTTTCGCCGTCAAAGCTGTAAACGCTTCTTGAGCCGTCATCGCCCACCATGAACGAATAAAAGCCCTCAAGCTGAACAATCTTTGATGCGCCCGTTTTTTCACAGGCAAAAATCACGGTTGTCTGCGTCACGGTGTCGGCACTTGTTTTCTTGTATTTGTTGGCAATGTTCGGCGTGCTTACAAGGTCAATGTACTCAACCGTCACGTTTTCAAACATTGAGTCATACTTTTCAGCAAGCGTGCTTACCATTTCAAGAACGTCGCCGCCAATGTCGTAAATCCTGTCTTTCTTTGCAAAAAACATGATTCTGACCTCTTTTTCGGGGTCAATGGCGTTTATTTCCTCAATACTTACCTCGGAAATATCATAAAGCGCCTCGCTTGTCATGTCAAAATAAAGAGGATATTTGTTTGCGACTGCGCTGAGAATAACATTTATCGCCGCAACAAGCGCAATAAACACAACCGTAAAGACAACGGCAACAGAGCCGTATTTAAGTCTTTTGGAAAGTGATTTGTTTTTCATTTTATGCTTTTACCTTTCCTTTCATATTCTTGATTGTTATACAGCCACAGAGCTTATTCCCATCTTCTCTTTTCGTAAACACGCACAGTCAAAAACAGGAAGATAACCGAAAGGCTGATATAGTATATCACCGATGGTATATCAAAAATGCCGTAAGAAAAGGGTGAAAAGCGGCTGAAAATCGCAAGCCATTTTATAACCACTCGCAAAGCATCGTTTCCGACGGAGGTTGCAAGCGTTGAAGCAAGCACAAGAACAATTATAACTGCCATTGTTGTTATCGCCGCAACAACCTGACTTTCTGTAAGCGATGAAAGGAAAAGACCGATTGCAATAAATGCCGCCCCTATAAGGCACACACCGATAAAGCTGCCAAACACCTTTGCATAGTTTATTGTATCGGCGTACATTGAAAGAAAGCTGAAATGGATAATCTCGGAAATCGCAAAGGTTATGACGAACATTGTGTATGCGGCAAAAAACTTTGCAAGAATCATACCCCATATGCTGACGGGTGAGGTAAGCAGAATCTGCTCGGTTTTTGAACGTCGTTCCTCCGAAAGAAGACGCATTGTAAGAATCGGGATAACAATGATAAACACAAAAAGGAGCGTCATGAAATAACCTGCAGTTTCGGATGTTCCGGACATGAATGTGTATACATTGAAGATAAGACCCGACAGAGCAAGAAACACTGCCATAAAAATGTAGCCTGTTGGGGTTGTGAAATAGCTTTTCAGCTCACGTTTGAAAATTGCAAGCATGGGTCTTAGTCCTCCTTTTTGTCATTATTTTTGTCCGTGTCCTCGTTTTTAACAAGCGAAATAAACACGTCCTCAAGATTTGCGCCGCAAGGCTCAAAGCCCTGAACAGCAATGCCTGCACCGGAAAGTGCGGTGAACATTGGTGCACTTATTTCCACGCCCTCATCATGGGTGATGATATAAGTGCAAACGCCCTCAAGCTCACTTTCAAGGCTTGCCGACCTTATACCTGCCACCGACATAACCGTCTTTTTGACCTCCTCGGCATTTCCTGCGGCACGAAGTCTGTAACGGTTGCCAAGAGTGGTTGCTTTTTCAAGGGAAGCGGCAGTTTCATCTGCAACAATCTTTCCCTTGTTTATAATGACAATTCTGTCGCAAACCGCCTGAACCTCCGGAAGAATGTGGGTGCTCAGAATAACGGTATGCTTTTTTCCAAGGGATTTTATAAGGCTTCTGATTTCGATAATCTGAACGGGATCAAGACCAACGGTGGGTTCATCGAAAATGAGTATTTCGGGGTTGCCCACAAGTGCCTGGGCAATGCCGACTCTCTGACGATAACCCTTTGAAAGGTTCTTGATA
>JAZQKV010000060.1:0-12751 GCA_045542335.1 Eubacteriales bacterium | reverse complement strand
CATGGCTACGATCCGACTTACCTCCCCCGTCGCAACTCTTGAAACAGCAATTTCCAAACTTCCCGTTGATGGCGGTTGCGTGTGCATCGTTGAAAAATACACCTCAGATTCCCTTGTCAACATTCAACATCCGAACAGAGTTGTAATTTGCGGTCTGACCGGGGAAAGCCGTTTTGAAACAAAGTCTGTAACGCTCTTTACAGATGCAAGCTTAATGAATCTTACCATAAAGCCCCTTGCCGATTACATCTTTTTCAATGCAAACGGTTATTCCCTTGCCATGCTTAACGGTCTTACGGTTTTGCCCTCGGATAACGGTGGTATTCTGCCGGGAATCCGTGCCGGAAGTGACAGCGAGGTTTACTGCAACACAGCGGCTGTTGTTTCGATTTTCAGCGGTTCTTACTCGTCGATTTATGCCGGAGGAAGAAACACCATGTATGGCGATGGTGTAATTGAAATCTACGGAAACAACGCAACTTTTAACAGAATTGTTCCCTGCTGTGACGGCAATTATAACTTCAACGGCAACGCTTACTGCATCATAAATGCCTCATACGCCGACTCATATATCAACGACACCGGAATCGGAACTCCCATTTCCTGTTTTGTGGTAAAAAGCTCCAAGGGTGGGTATGTTTGTTTCGACAGAAAAACCGGCAAATTCATTCTCAACACCCCTGCAAATGCCGTTGTAAAGCCATCCGGCGGTCAGGCCTATAACGCAGTTGCAGGCATAATCTCAATAAATGCAAACACAGTTGTAAATAACGTTATTATCTGGGATTTTTCGGTTTGCAAAGATGCAATTCTCGATCTTGCAACAGATACAAAACTGATGCTTGAAAATGCTCCTGTGGGAAGCACAGGCAAAATCACAGTCACAGGCGGTCTTATCGACAATTGTCCCAAGCAGGGACTTAACCGCAATGCAACGCACGAATACACAGTTACAGTTCGTGACAGCGGCGAAGCGTGGACAGTCCGTGAAGTCTGAACCAAACGTATTTCACTCATCGTTTTTGGTTTAACACATTAACACAAACATAACAATTCCTGTGTCAAAACTCCCGTATATACAAAGCGGACGGCTTTTTTGCCGTCCGCTTTTCGTTGTATAGGAAAACCCACGGATAGTCCGTGGGTTTTCCTATACAAAAAGCGGTGGGAACCTCTTCTCACCGCTTAATTATACTACATTTCTTCCGCTATGTCAAGCAATTTTTTCGAGACGAAACATTTTTTATTGAAGCAACACAGCGACTTTTCGCATATACGCCTGCTATCAATTGTTTGTAATCAAACGTCCGCAACCTCAAGATTGATGCCGGAAATCTTGCAGTAGAGTTTGATTTCTTCTGTCACATCGCCTGTTCCGAGAGCAAGGTGATGTGTCGGGCCACACTTGCACCAACGTTCAACAAAGTCCTCCACAGAGCAGTTGAACTTACATCTTGTGTTGGTGTTGCCCGTCTGTGGAATATCGCCGGGGAGAGATTCGCCCTTTGCAAGAATCATCTTCATTCTTCCGTCGCCGTCAACAGAAGTGGAAAGAAGTGATATTGGACCTGACTTAATATTGAACTCAACGCCAACGCCGCTTCCGGATTTTCCGTGGAACTTCTTGAGCTTACGGAGGATGGGCTTGCGGTCGCTTATGTTGATGTTGTGAGGTCCGTCGTGACCGATAAGGATAATGTCATCGCAGGAATCAAAGGGATGAAGCTCTGCGAAGGAGCCGCCTGCCCCTACTCTGTTCATAACAAGCATGGAAGCGGCTGTTTTGAGGTCAGCTTCGCCTGCAAGAGGGATATTGCGGCTTGTGAGAAGTGTGTTTCCGATAATGAGGTTTGCCGCCATCTGCTCATATTCGTTGCCGGGCTCGCTCTTGTAATAGTATGCAAGTGCTGTGAGATCATTTTTCTCAACAAGCTTTTCAAGGGCAACCGCAAGACGACAGGAATACTCAAGGTCACTTCTCTGAACATAGTCTGTGAGAGGATCCTGCGATGGCTCTTTGATGTCAAACTTCTGCTCAACCTCATCGATTTTTGCATCGATTTCAGCCGCCGTTGCGCTGTGCACATATTCTGCAAGCTCACACATTTCGAGCATCTTGACGTGTGCACCAAAGGTGCGAGTGAAAGCTGTAGGGTCGGTGTGCATATCGTACATACCCTCATAGGTGTGTCCAAGATAACCGATTTTCGCATATTTAAATGCAACTTTTGCTGTCAGTGCCTTTTCCCACACATCAACAGCGTGAGCAATCTTTGCGCTGTTACCCTTGGTGGCAATGAGAAATTCCGGCACAGGTTTGCCAAGTCTTGCATAAACGCCCGCAACCTCAGGCATTGAGCAAACATCATCGTTGCAAAGCTGCATATAAGTTGTTGTCTTTTTATAATCAAGTCTGTCAAGAGGCTGAATACCAACAAGAATCTGCGGAACATCAAGGTAAACCGCAAAGGGTGCTGCAACAGCAGATGTTACATATGTGGTAAGCACAAGGAAAAGAGCATCTATATCTTCTTTCTTGAGTCTTTGAACAGCTTCAAAAGCAGTGTCAACGTTGTCGGCAAAACCGCCGTAAACAATTTCGGAATTTTTAAAATATGCTCCGAATTCTCCCGCCTTAACGGAAAGCTCCTCTTTAAGTCCTTCAAACTGCGGCCAGTAAATATAATGTCCAAGTGACACAATGCCGATTTTTGGTTTTCTGATTTCCATAGTTTTCTCCTTAATATGATTTTTCAATCTTTTATCATGCTCTTATTTTACACCATGTTTCCACAAATGTAAAGAAAGTTTTCGCTTTTTTATAGCACAAATCGACCACAAATTTTAAGGTTTTGTTTGCTGAATAAGTTAATAAGTGAATTTTGCCTCCCCTCTCCGAAGCAATCCGCCTTTCGCAAAAATCATCACGTTTCAATTTTATGAAATTAAAATTTACAGTTAATACCTTTTTTTGCAAAAAAATATACATTATAATATAGTATCATGCTAAGTTTTTCTGTGTATGAAAAACTGCACGGCAAACCTCCGACATGATGCAAACCAATTTGAGAGGAGTAATTCCAATGGCATTTAAGAGTCAGTATCTTTCCGAGCTTCTGGAAAGAGTAGAAAAAAGAAATCCCGGCGAGCCCGAATTTATCCAGGCAGTTGAAGAAGTGCTTGAATCGCTCGAGCCCGTAATTGAAAAGAGACCCGAACTCATCGAAAGAGGTATCATCGAAAGCATCGTTGAGCCCGAAAGAATAATCAAGTTCAGAGTACCGTGGGTTGATGACGCAGGCAAGGTTCAGGTTAACCGCGGATACAGAATCCAGTTTAACAGCGCAATCGGACCTTATAAGGGAGGTCTTCGTTTCCATCCCTCCGTTTATGAAGGTATCATAAAGTTCCTCGGCTTTGAGCAGACATTCAAGAACTCTCTCACAGGTCTTCCCATCGGCGGCGGTAAGGGCGGTTCCGACTTTGACCCCAGAGGCAAGAGCGACGGAGAAATCATGCGTTTCTGCCAGAGCTTCATGACAGAGCTTTACCGTCACATCGGCTCCCACGTTGACGTTCCCGCAGGTGACATCGGCGTAGGCGCAAGAGAAATCGGCTACCTCTTCGGTCAGTATAAGAGAATCTGCAACAACTTTGAAAACGCAGTTCTCACCGGCAAGGGTCTTTCCTACGGCGGCTCTCTCATAAGACCCGAAGCAACAGGCTATGGCGCAGTTTACTTTGCACAGCAGGTTCTCAACGGTTACGGCGAGGACATCAAGGGCAAGACCTTTGCAGTATCCGGTTTCGGTAACGTTGCATGGGGCGTTGTTCTCAAGATTAACCAGCTCGGCGGCAAGGTTCTCACAATCTCCGGTCCCGACGGCTATGTTTACGACGAAAACGGTATCACCGAGGACAAGGCAGCATACATGCTTGAAATGCGTGCATCCGGCAGAGATAAGGCGCAGGACTACGCTGACAAGTTCGGCGCAAAGTTCTTCCCCGGCGAAAAGCCCTGGGGCGTGAAGGTTGACGTTGTTATGCCTTGCGCAACCCAGAACGAAGTACGCATCGAAGATGCACAGAAGATTGTTGCAAACGGCGTTAAGTATTACATTGAAGTTGCAAATATGCCCACAACTGCGGACGCTGTTGCATACCTCAAGGAAAACAACGTTGTTATCGCTCCCTCCAAGGCTGTAAACGCAGGCGGTGTTGCAGTTTCTGCTCTCGAAATGAGCCAGGACAGCATGAGACTCTCCTGGAGCCGTGAAGAAGTTGATGAAAAGCTCCATGGCATCATGTGCACAATTTATAACAACTGCTCCAACGCTGCAAAGGAATACGGCAAGGAAGGCGACCTCATTATGGGCGCAAACTTTGCAGGCTTCCCCAAGGTTGCAGAAGCTATGATGGCACAGGGTATTGTATAATTTTAATATACGTTTTTTCAACCGACGTTATCCGAAAGGACAGCGTCGGTTTTTTTACACGTTATTTGAAGTAAAATATTGTGACATAAAAAACACCATATTTCATTAAAACCAGCAAAAATGTATTAAAAAATGATATAAAATATTGTTTTTGCAAACTTTTTCCTATTGCAATTTTTAGAAAAATCTGTTAAAATATATCTATGACAATTTGTTTGTCATATATTTAATTATTTACCATGTGAAACTATCAACGAAAGGACGGATGCAATCATGATTAAAGCAACAAGTGAATTTCTTGCTCAGATTGATGCAAAAGCCGAAAACCTGAAAAAAACTATTCTTGAATCAGAAACAAATTTGCCCGAAATTCTCGGAAAATCTATATACGTTTCCAATGAGGGAAACGATGATAACGACGGTCTCACCCCGGAAAGCGCCATTGCCACTTTTGAAAAGCTTGAAACAATTTCTCTCAATCCCGGAGATGTTGTTTTCTTCCGCAGAGGAGATATGTGGCGTATAAAGTTTTACAATGTCGCCCCGGGAATTACGCTTTCTGCCTACGGAAATGGTCCAAAGCCTGTTCTTTCCTGTTCCCCTTGCAACGCCGCAAAGCCTGAAATGTGGACTCTTGTTGAGGGTACAAAAAACATCTGGAAGCTGAACTTTGAAATCTGCGATGTTGGTAATATCGAATTTGACAACGGCATTTTTGCTTATAAATATCTCAACACCGTTATCAATAAAAAGTATTACCTTTACAGCCTTAAGGGCGTAACCGAATACGTTGCTTCCGCAATCAAGGATATTGACGAAAACGAAAAAGAATTCAACGACATGGAATTTGATGTCACAAAGCACCTCGAACAGGATTTGTCTTTCGTTCAGTTCAATTTAAAGGATTTCAACAATAACGGTGCTCCCAAGCTCACAGTTGATAACACCGGTCCTCTCTATCTCAGATGCGACAAGGGAAATCCCGGTGAAGTTTTCTCGTCAATCGAGTTTCTTGCAGGACGCAATTGCCTTAATATCAGGGGCAACAGCATAACAATTGATAACCTGTGCATAAAGCATTGCGGTGCTCACGGAGTAGGTGCAGGCACAACTCTTGAGCTTCTTGTTCAGAACTGTGAATTCGGTCCTCTCGGCGGTGCAATTCAGAGCTACGGTTATAACCCCGACACCGGCATAAACACTGCTTTCAGATACGGCAATGCCGTTGAAATATACGGTGCGTGCAAGGATTATATCGTTAAAAACTGCTATATTCATGATATTTACGATGCAGGTGTAACCCATCAATGCAAAGCAAAATATGCAACCACCGAAAAAACTCTCACCTCCGCTTTGGTGCGCCCCGGAAAAAGTGAGCAAGCACTTGAAATCAAGGGTAGCATCGTCATGGAGGATGTAAAGTACCTCGATAACCTCTTTGAGCGTTGCATATATTCAATAGAATACTTCTGCGATCAGCCCGACGGCGACGAAGACATCATGAGAAACATTCTCATGGAGGGCAACATCTGCCGTTTTGCAGGTGGCTGGGGTTGGCAGAGACCCAACAAGGTTGCACGTCACATTCAGGGCGGTTGGCTTGGCTTAAAGAGAAAATATCCTGCCGAAAACTATGTTATCAGGAACAACATTTTCGACCGTAGCATTGACGTGCTTGTTTCTATCAGCTCAACCAAGGAAAGCGACCTTCCCATAATGCAGGGCAACACTTACATTCAGGATGCCGGCAAGAATTACGGTATGTACGGCGTGCCCTATGACAAATACTATCCATTTGACGAAAAGACCGAAAAAGATGTAATTCTCGGCAAGCAGAATGAAAACGATGCAAAATACTATGTAGTTGAAGGCTGACAAGAAACACCTTTATTACTTTTTTCACAAAACACAAGCTTTTGTTGCAGTTGGTATTAAAAGCAATTGGCAACAAACAAAATCAAGAAAGGACACCTCTCCATGCCAGTAACAAGAATTGACGACAGCGAAGTATTTGAGCCGGGCTTTGTAAAAGTGGCGGTAAATAATGTTGAGCACAACGGCAGAATAGCTTTCCACAGCCATAGCTTTTGGGAATTTGTTTACGTTGACAGCGGCTTTGCCATACACACCTGCGGCGGCGAAACCTCAATGCTTACAGGCGGCGACCTTTTCGTAATCGCCCCCGGTGAAACCCATGCCTACACCAAGGCGTGCAACACAGTTGTGTACAATTGTCTTTTCCGCGCAAGTGAGCTTGGCGACAGCGAAAGAGAAGTGTTCAACCTTCCGGGCTTCACGGAGCTCAAATCCCGTGCCGATGGCGGTGACGGATATATGTCACACGCACGCCCGGAATGTATAAGACTTGATTTTTCAGAGCGTCATGAAATCATGATGATAATTGAAAAAATGCGTTGGGAGCGTCTCACCCGCCCTGCCGGCTGGCAGCAGATGATGAAAAGCCTTCTCATGCAGTTGCTTGTATTTTATTCAAGGCTTGACGTTTCCGCGCGTCGTGCCGAGCGCCGAAGTGACACTTATCTCGGTCACACCTACAAGGTTCTCAAATATCTTGAAGAAAACTATGCGCAGAACATAACAAGCAAAGAGCTTTCCGAAGCAACCGGCCTTTCTGCCGATTATATAGCAAAGCAATTCAAGCGTGAGCTCTCCATGACTCCCTCGGAATATCTTCGCCGCTTCAGAGTGGCAAAGAGCATGGAAATGCTTCGCACAACAGACCTTCCCGTTGCTGAAATTGCAAGGGCTGTGGGTATTGGCGAGCTTAGCTTATTCTCCCGGCTTTTCAAGCAATTTGCCGGAGAATCCCCAAGCAATTACCGCAAAAACATTTAACTTGTCTGAAATACGAAGTTTTATGCTGTCTGAAATGCAAAGTTTAAACAACTTTGATTTCAGACGGTGCGCTAAGGATTAATTTTGATGCTTAGACAGCATCAAAATAGCTTATGGGGCATTTAGCAGATATTATGCAAAAACAGTTTACTATTAAGCATGACCGTCTCAGAAAGTATCTGAGGCGGTCATCATTTTATTTATTCTCTGCCAAAAGGCAAATTTTCAATGTTCAAGGAAATTACAAAATCGGAAATTCAATAACAGCTTTGAAAAGGTCGCCATCAGTTTTAATCTTAAAGCTTCCACCGCAAAGCTCGGTATAACTTTTGGCAATGGCAAGCCCAAGTCCATTGCCCTCAGCACTTCTTGATTTTTCACCCCTCACAAATCTCTCGGTTATTTCGTTTGGGTCAAAATCAAGGGGATACGCCGAAATATTTTTAAGCTCACAACAAACCTTGTTATCGGTGGCTGAAACTTCAAAGTACGCCCGTGTTCCCTTAAGAGAGTATTTTTCTATATTCACAAGCAAATTGTCAAACACTCTCGAAAGCTTTTTTCCATCGGCAAGAATTTTCACCTCTGAATCCGGGACACAGAGTCTTAAATCAATTTCGCTTTCGCACAGTGCCCTCTCGTGTTCAGCCGCCATTTGCTTTGCAAGAAGCGCAATATCAAGACTTTCCAAACACACATTTTCGTTTCCGCTTTGTGCCTTTGAAACATCAAAAAGGTCGTTTGTCAGCGTTTTAAGACGGTCACTTTTTGAAGCTATGATTTTCACATAATCATTTGCCTCTCCGGGGGAAAGTTCCATTTCGCAAAGAAGCTTTGTATAATTTACAATCGATGTCAGCGGAGTTTTGAGGTCGTGTGAAACATTTGTTATAAGCTCGGCTTTCATTCGTTCGGCTTTCATCTGACGTTCAAGGGAGGCACGAAGTCCGTCGCCGATTGTGTTGACATCAGATGCCATCTCTCCTATAAGACCGTCTCCGCAACCATTTATCACAAGCTCTGTGTTGCCGCTTTTAATTGCCGCAATACCCCGGCGAAGAAGTTCAAACCTCGAAACAGTTCTTACAATCATAGCACAACCTATCGAGAAGATAACAAGCACCGCAAAAACAGCCGGTGATTGTTGCCAATATCTTCCGTTTGCAATAACCAGAAACAGTATAAACATAAACACCGAATACAAGGCAAACGCTCCCACAGCAAATGCATAAACCTTCCTTGACAGCATAATTCTTAAAGCTCTGAACATCGAAGAAAACATTTCACCCATCGCCGAAAGGACTTTGACAAGCAGTTTTACCGCTGCACAAACGAAATCAAACAGCTTTTTAATAACGGCTCTCAAAAGCTTAACTCCATATTTCAGGCAAACAAACGCAAGCGATCTTTTCAAAAACATTTTCGCCTTGATATTACGCATAAGCGAGCAAAGACAACCGAGCACCGCCGCCCAGACACAGACAGCAAGGGTTGAAAGAGCCGGAAAAACAAAGCTTTTGTTAAGGCTGTTGACAAAGCCGAAATCATCCCCCACAATAAACACAATTGCCACCGCACCTATGCATATTAACGCAAATATTGCAAGATTGATTTCAACAAAAAGGCGATCGTAAACATTTGTGTGATAAACTTGAACCGGCGTTTCAATGTCATCATTCCGCACATAATTTTTGTGACCGCAAATCCACATGAGATAGACAAACAAAACAAGAATAACACATGCATAGGAAAGAACCCTCTTTGCAAGCTCTATAACCATTTTCGCCGCAAGATGCCATGTGTCTGAAAGCTCTGTTTGCTTTTCGGAAGAATACCGTACATAGAATTTTGCGTTTTGAAGAACAGGCTCCGGCTGTGTTGTGGTTTCGCCATGAAATTCCTCGCCATAATCAAAAGGGGTATCAATCGGAAAATCGGGAACCGCCTCTACCACATTATCTGTTTTTGAATTGTTGGTCAGCCAGTTTTCAAATCTGTTTCCGGTATAAATGCGGAAAGGATTCTTGCACAGAGTGCCATAGGTTGTTTCACGGATAATGCCGTCCTTGAGGCTATGGCATATTGCATAATGATGCGAAGAAAAATCCGCTTCTGTCATATCTGTGGTGTTAGAAAAGACAATGCCATCAAGAGAAACATAGTATTCAATTTTGCATTTTGCAAATGTGCTGTCAAGCTCGGAAATAATCATAGCCGGCTCAACGTCGTCGTTTCGGAAAAATTCCGAAGCACTTTCCGAATCATATTTGAACATCGTTGCCGGATATTTATCAAGGAGGATTCCGGAAAGAATCTGTTCACTTTCATTTGAAAGTGTTGAATAATTTGAATAGAGGAAATCTGAATCTTCATAGTTTTCCTCAAAAAAGTAATTCGACTCATATACAACCGATAGCATATCAAGTCCCGTTGCAACTCCAAGCCACACGCAAATAAGCGACAGCACAACTGCGGCAAATTTAACAGGGACACACCTTGCAAGCGAAAACCTGTTTCTGTTCTTATTTTTCATCATGTGCTCCTCCTGCATCCTGAATTTTATAACCTATCCCCCAAACGACTTTCAGGTAGCGTGGTTCTTTTGGATTTATTTCAATTTTTTCGCGGATATGACGTATATGAACAGCCACAGTATTATCTCCGACAATTATGTTTTCGTTCCACACACGTTTATAAATTTCCTCGGTGGAAAAAACCTTGCCAATGTTTGAGCAAAGAAGTTCAAGAATTTTATACTCCATCGGTGTAAGTCTGACATCCTCGCCATCCACCGTAACACATTTCCGCTCGGTGTCAACAGCAAGTCCGCCAACTTTAATAACGTTCAGATTGTCCGGCGCACCACCAAGGCACATATAACGTCGCAGTTGAGATTTAACTCTCGCAAGCATTTCAGACGGATTAAAGGGTTTGGTGATATAATCATCTGCGCCTGCGCAAAGACCGAGAATTTTATCGTTATCCTCCGACTTTGCCGAAATGAGAATAACCGGGATGTTTTTATTTTCACGGATTCTCATAAGAGCCTCAATCCCGTCAAGGCGAGGCATCATAATATCAAGAAGCACAAGATGCACCTTGTTTTCGCACACAGCCTCAAGAGCCTCAAGTCCGTTAAAAGCCTTTAGCGTTTCATATCCCTCTGATTTAAGAAAAATGCAAATGCTTTCAACGATTTCCTTATCATCATCAACAACGAGAATGCGGGCATTTTCCATTTTTAGCACCTCTTTTTTATTCGGGGTTTATTTGTGATTTTATTATAGCATATATTGTTTAATGAAAATAGTGCGGGATTCTTAAGAATTTCTTAAAGGTAAGAACATTCGACGGCAAAATAACCCTCCTCGACCTGCGAGCACTTATCCACCAATTGATTAAAAATAAATAAAGCCATAACAGAATAGCCGAGCCCGGAATTCAATCCGGACCCGGCTAATTTTATATCAAATCCAATAAAACACCGATAATATCAGTTGATAAGCAGTGCTCCAATTTCAAAGTCACTTGTTCCCTTTTCGTTTGCACCCGTGAGTTCAACCGTCACAGTGTGCTTGCCTTCGGGAAGATTCCATGCAACAGAAGCCTCTTTGGGGTTGAGATTGCCTCTGTATGCGTTGATTTCAATAGGCTCACCGCCGTCAACTGTGCAGGTTATCGTTCCCATTGTCGGACCAATGCCATAGCAAATACCAAAATCTGTACCCTCAAATTCATATGTGAATTTTGAACCGATTGTGCTTGCAAAAATCCTGCCGTTGTAACGCATTCCAAGCCAGGAGAAGTTGGCTTTCTGATGCTCCCAGCCCTCGGCTCCGTCAAGCTTCATTTCGTCGGAATAAATCATGTGCGCATTGAGAAGCAACGGCTCTTTGCTGAGGTTTTCTTCGGGAAGCACCGCCGACTTGAGCGAAACCTCCTCAACTGCCTGTCCGTCTGCGGCAATTATATCCTTGCCGATGTAATCCGTGATAACAGATGCATAATACTCATATCCCTTGTCGTTGGGATGAACGCCGTCCTTGAAATATACCGAGTATTCCTCGCCTGTTTCAAGAAGCATGGAGAAAACATGGTCACTGAGCTTTATGCACATAAGTCCATATTTTGCGGCAACATCCATGTGAGCCTGAAGCTGCTCATAATTCGCTGTTCCCGTTCCGCTGTCAAAGGTGAGAACATAAATAATGTCCATGTTCGGATTTGCAGCATACGCCTTTTGAACAAGCGTTTCGGAGGTTCTCACAACGCTGTCATAGCTCACTCCGTTGTACTTGTCGTTCACGGCAAATTCAATAAAGAACAAGTCCGGATTCTTTGTCTTTATTTCACGCTCAAAACGGAAATCCGCAAGGTATGAGCCTGTTCCGCCAATTGATACCTTCTGACCGGTTACCTTTGCAAGGGGAAACTTTTCCTTGAACCATTGAGTTGTGAGATATGCCCATGATTTTGTACTCTGATCCGATGAACCGTAGCCGTCGGTTACAGAACCTCCTGCAAAAGCAATGTTGAGTGATTTGTCGTTTGTCAGCTTGTAATATGTGTTACCAAGATACTTGAACATTTCCTGTTTTCCTTCTTCTGTTTCGTTTTGTTTTTGGTCGTCCTCGACTTCCGTTACCTCAATTTCAACTTTTTCCTGACCGTTTTCCTCGGGTATAGGCGCTGGACTTGTGGTGCTGTGGCAAGCAACAAGACTTGCCGCCGCAAGCATCAGAGAAAGCAATGCTGTCATGTTTTTCACCGTGGTTACCTCCTTGAATACTGTTTTATTTTTTTATTTTTACAGCTCATAAAAGCTGTTTTTTACACCTTAATATCCTGCTCAGTTCCAATACTTCCTGTCAAGACTTCTGAACTGAACTGCCATTGCAACGTGCTCCGCCTTTATTATCTCCGACGCTTCCATGTCCGCAACAGTTCGTGCCACTTTTAAAATCCTGTCATACCCTCTTGCAGACAGGCTCATTGTGTCATAAGCACTTTTCAAAATCATCTTTGCATTTTCGTCGGTGACACAAAACTCACGGATAAGCTCCGGCGTCAGCGCGGCATTTGAAACAATCCCCGTTCCTGCATATCGCCGACGCATTATCTCCCTTGCCCGGCAGACACGCTCTCTGACATACTTTGAAGCCTCAGAGGGCTTGGTCTGCGAAAGCGTTTCAAAGGGAAGCGACGGAACCTCAATCTGAACGTCCATTCTGTCAAGCATCGGCCCTGAAACCTTTGAAAGATATTTCTGCACAGAGCCTTTAGGGCAGGTGCACTTCTTTGTTGGATGCCCGTAATAACCGCATTTACAAGGATTCATTGCGCAAACAAGCATTATGTTGCAGGGGAAAGTGTATTTGCCGTTAACACGGGTTATGACAATTTTACCGTCCTCAAGAGGCTGACGAAGTCCCTCGGTTGAAGCCTTGTCAAATTCGGGA
>JAZQKV010000059.1:0-57086 GCA_045542335.1 Eubacteriales bacterium | reverse complement strand
GAAAGGGTTATAGGAGTTCTTATGCCTTGCGGTGAACAGCATGATATTGATATGGCAAAGCTTCTTGTTGAACACCTTGGAATCAAGCACTATATAGTGAATATTAAAGATGCTGTAGATGGACTTTTGTCGGCACTTCCTGATGACCTTGAGGTGACAGCGCAGACACGAACGAATATTCCTCCCCGTGTTCGCATGACAACTCTTTATGCCGTTTCGCAGAGCTGTAATGGCAGGGTCGCAAACACCTGCAATCTTTCCGAGGATTGGGTTGGCTATTCCACACGCTACGGTGACGCCGCAGGTGATTTTACTCCTCTTTCACTTCTCACCGTTACCGAAGTCAAAGAAATCGGTCGTCTTCTTGGACTACCTGATGTGCTTGTCGATAAAATTCCGATTGACGGTCTTTGCGGAAAAACAGATGAAGAAAATCTCGGCTTCACGTATGCAACTCTTGATGAGTATATAAGAACAGGAAAAATTGATGACATTGCTATCAAGGAGAATATTGACCGACGCCACAGAAACAACCTCTTCAAGCTTCAGCTTATGCCTGTTTTTGACCCACAAATCCCGACAAAAGCGTAAATGAAACGTAAATTAAACGTAAATTGAATATAAATTCAGCACCATTTCAAAGAGAAGTGGTGCTGAATTTTTAATCTTAAAAATAATTACTTTTCAAAAACTTCAATTTCGGGAGAAGAAAGGATTCCGAATGGATGGAGGTTATATTCGTATGTGAAATCGTCGCCTGTGGTGAACCACTTATCGGGTCCGATCCATGTGTGTGTACCGCAATAGTGGATAGGTCCGAAGGTGTTTACGAGGCTGCCGTATGCCTTGAACTCAACGGTATGTTTACCTGCTTCAAGGTCAGATACACAAAGCTTATAGGGGGCATATGCGATGATTCCGCAATCCTTGCCATCCACATAAACACGGATGAGCTGGCTTGTAAAACGTCTTACGTTGATGCAGATATCCGATGCCTTCTTTAAGCTTATTTCGGTCTTGTAGATTACACTGTGACCGTAGAAGGGAAGTCCCTGATCAAGTGTAGAGCCAAAAGCGAGGGTATCGGGAAGATTTGTAATTATCTTCTTGCAACCCAGCAACTTTACGCCGAAGTTGCCGAGGATGTAGCACCATTCGGTATTGGTACGAGTGCCGAGGGGAAGACGTATCTCAAGGGTGTTTTTGCCTTCTTCCACGCATCCGATTTCAAGCACCTTGATGGATTCATCAACATAATATTCATCGGGAATAATGCTTGTATCTATTGTTTTTCCATTAAAGCGGATAGTCATGGTTTCGGGACGTTCTACCGCAAGCTTTGCTCCGGGGTAATTTATTTCGCTGTCAAAAGTAAAGCGAAGGTCAATGAAATGTGTGGGGACTTCGGGAGCAACGCACCATGGCTGAGGAACATGGTTGGAACGTTTGTCAAGTCCCGTCATGTTACGGCTGATGTTGTCAAGACGTAGTATTTCCTCTTCGGGGAGGTAGTCCCCACCGTCTACGGCAAACTCTGCTCTGTCGAGGATAAGGGCGTTGAGGTCGGTCAGGGCGTAGTTTACGACGTCCTTGAAATCAATGGAATAATCGGGAATTCTACCCTTAGCTGCAGGGAGCTTGAAATCGCCTGAGATTTCGGGCTTTGCAAGCTTTACAAGCATACTTGTATTGGTATAGAAAGGATACTTAAAGACAGTGCATCCGGCTTTGATTTCAAATTCAAGGGGTGTTTCGCAGCCTGTGAGTGTATCGAGGAGAACAGGTTTAAACTCGCCTTTAACGGTAAAAGTCAGCAAATCGGAGCTTGTAAGACCGTCGAGATAACGTCTGTCAAGGTTGGCAACAAAGAGATAGTAAACATCGGAATCTTTACGAAGCTGATAAATCTTGTTGGGGCAGGTGACTCCGTTCGGGAGTGTGATGCTGACTTTTCGCTCACCTGCGAGAGCTTCGCAAATTGTGTTTTCATCGAAGAAGATTTGTTCGCTTTCGGAAATGAGTTTTGTCAGACACTCACATTCTTCAAGGTCAACGTATTTCGGCGGCTCACCGATAAAGAGAACACGACCGCCGGCTTTTACAAAGCGATTGAGCGTGTCAACAGTTGTTTTACGAAGTGTTTTACTGTTGTGTACAATAACGGTGTCATAAGCCATTTCGCCAATTTTCAGCTGTCTTCCTACTTCAACACTTTGCTCGGGAAGCAAGGATTCGGAAATGTAGTCAAAATCAAGGTGATTGAGAAGAAGAATATCTGTAAGCTTACGACCGCCATAATTTGAAGTGTCATATTTCTTGCGGCGTGCGGCACTTGTTTCATCGGGGCCATAATCAATCCAATAGCTTTCGATGGGGTTTACTACGGCAATATTACAAACGGGTTTTCCTCTTGTGAGAACTGTGTTAAGGCGTGCGAAATGGTCTTCTACGTATTTATACTCTTTATACCACGGAGCCTGATAGTTGATTGTTGCCGGATAGTCACGCTTGGCGTTGCCTTCCATGGAAAGCCAGGAAAGGTGTGGTACACGGACTGTAACACCCATAGCCGCCTGCCAGTCGCCCTGGAACTTGTGTCCTCTGAAGTCAAAGTTATAATTGGTTACGCCATAAAGCTCTGAGAGCATACCTTCTCTGCCATACTGACGTACAGCGGTGCGGCACTGAAGAAGTGTTTCAAATTCAAATTTGTTGCACAACAGGTCAACGCCGGGAAGCTGCATTTTTCTGTAGGGACGAATAGGGTCTGAAACAAATCTCAGAGCGTCTTCAAAGCAGTGTTCGCCCATAAGATGACCTGTAAAGAGAAGTCCGTCCTGTGTACATCTGTCGGCACAGTTGTCAAGAAATGCTGCGGAGAACATTTCGGCAATATGATCGAAATATCTGTAACGTGCCTTTGAGGGGGCATTGTTTTCAAGGTCTATAAAGATTTCGGGGAATGTATCGAGGATATCGCAATTGTGCTTCTTTGTGTACTCATCGGAAAGGGTATAGGTCCAGGCACAATGTCCGATATGGTTTCTGAAGTTGAGGCGATTGAAATTGTAAACAAGAGGCTCATCTGTGAACATAGCGGGAACACACTTGCCATATTCATCAGCACAAGTATTCTTGTATGCATCATAGGTGATGCGGACAAATTCGTCCATTGCCTCCTTGGAAAGGGTGTCAATATGGCACTTGCCGTTATACCAGCCTTCGTCGCGTACGGAGTGGGTGTAGGCATAAAGCTTTAAATGCTTTGCCTCGTCATCAAAGCCGATTCTTTTATATGATTTAAGGAGATTGTCGCTTGTTAATTCAACATCATATGCTGCAAGAAACCAACCTTTTCCGTTTTTGTACTGCGTTTCGGGATCAACCTTATCAAATCCATCGATGCGGACAGGAGTAAGCTCTGCATAGCGCATTCTGAATCTTGAATCTTTAAGTGCAAGTCCGCCTGCCTGACCGGAGGAGTATCTGTCCTCGTCGTAGAGCCATGCAAGCATATCATTTTTCTTTGCTTCATCAACGCAAGCACTTACCATGTGCATAAATTCATCGGAAAGATAGGGTGTTGCCATTCCTGTTCTTGAGTGCATATGAAAACCGCCAAATCCCATTTCACGAAGGGCATTTATCTGACGTCTTAACATATTCTCCTCAAGCTTACAGTTCCACGACCAGAAAGGCGTTCCACGGTATTCACTTGTTGGATTTTTAAAAAGCTCCATATCAAGCTTTTGAGTGTTGTTTTTCTTATAAAGTTTGTTTTCCACAAAAACACCTCTTTTTTAAAAATTTCCACTTGACAATATAATACCACATATTGTATAATAAATCTATACCCGATTTTTCTGTTTTTGGGGGTGATTTTAACATGACTACCGAAATGTTTGAGCAATTGAGAAAAGAGTTTCAGCAGGAGTTTGAAAAGATCAATGATTATTCTCGCATGACGCCTTTTCCTGACGATGAAATTATGAATGTTTTTTCCGGCAACAGTTTTCCTGTCAGTAAAAACGAAAAGATAAAAATGACTGTTGCAACAAGTGAAAAGACAAATCCACACTATCACTCTTTTCTTGAACTTGCATATGTTGCCGAGGGGAGTGCTTTGCATTTTTGCGACGGAAGAATAGAGAAGATAACCAAAGGAGATTATTTTATTATTGACTATAATGTTAGTCATGGCTATCTTTCTTTTCCGGGTGAGGGCGAGCTTATGATTGTAAACTGTTTGTTTTTGCCGCCTTTTATTGATAAAACGCTTGGCGATTATCTTCCTTTCAACAATGTGTTGTCAAATTATCTTATTCGTTTTGGAGACAAGAGCCCTGTTTCGAGAATCGGCGACTTCATTTTCCACGATGATGACGGTCATATAAGAGCTATTCTTGACAAAATGCTTGAAGAATACTATTGTAAGAAAAGCGGTTATCTTGAAATATTGCGATGCAACCTGATTGAGATGATAATTCACACAATGCGAAAAGCAGATACATCTGACCGTGAAACCTGTGGCGATTCAATTTCACAGATTAAAAAATATGTTGATGAAAACTATATGCGGCAGATAACGCTTACGAGCATAAGCCATGATTTGAATTTCAGCTTGCCGTATCTTTGCAAAAAATTCAAGAGTGAAACGGGACTTTTATTCAGTGAATATCTTCAGAAGGTGAGGGTGGAGCAAGGGTGCAGGTTGCTTGCAAATACCGACAAGAAGATAATTGACATAGCTCAACTTGTTGGATATGACGATATAAAGTTTTTTGGACTTGTCTTTAAGAAGCATATGAATATGTCGCCGGGGGCTTATCGCAAGCTTATGGTACATGGAGGCTGACATTGATTTGTGGAGATAGTGAGCGATAAACGAATATAAAGAAGAGCCACGGACGGTTTATAACCGTCCGTGGCTTGCTTTTTAACTGGACACAAACAAGATTGAATTATTCAGCCTGTGTGTTTATTCTTTTGCCGAAGTTAACCTTAACCTGAACAAGGTCAAGAACAGTCATAAAGCCATCTTCGTCGATGTCGGTTGCATTCTTGACATCCTGATCGACAGTTTTTGAGAAGCCTCTGATAACTCTCATAAAGTCGTAGATGTCAACAATACCGTCGCCGACATTGTCGGTAAGACTTCCCTTGATGTCACCTGCAACAAGTTCGATTTCACCGAGGCTGTTTTCACCATCAGCGGAAACTGTCAAAGCACCGTTAGCTGTGAGATAACCGTTCTTTTCAATTGTGTAGGTATATTCACCGGCAGGGAGAGAAACCTCAAATGCAACGGTTGAACCAACTGTTTCGGCTGTTTCGATTTCACTTGTGTAGGTGTCGGTTCCGTTTGTTACTGTGAGGCTTGCAAGGTTTCCTTCGTTGGGGGAATCTACGGAATCTCTTATTGTGATGAGAGTGCCGTTTACTGTGTACTCTTCTGCATCAGTTTCGGAAGAATAGGTGATTTCATATACACCATCTTCTGCTCCGGAGAGTGTGTAAAAGTTGTTTTCAGCCTTTTCAACTGCAACGCCATTTACAAGGATAGTTGAAAGCTCGGTTGTAATCTTGAACTGACCTGCGATTGCAGTCGTTTCAACGTAACCATCGGCTGTGGATTTAACAACGTAAACGCCCTTTGCGATTGTACCCTTGCTTGTATCAAGAGTGAGTGTTTTAATGTCATCGTAAGAGCCGTTGTTGAATACAAACTGAACTGCTCCACCGACTGTTGTAGCTCTGTAGAATGAAGGTGTGAAAGTATCTCCGCCGTAGTTGTCAACAACAACATTGATGTTACCGTTTACTGTACCGGAGCCTGCATCGTTACCGAGGTTTAAGCCCCCAACAGTACCGCCGTCAATCATGACATTTGCATCTCCTGCGATTGTTGCAGACTGACCGGAAGCGGCATGAAGTGTTGTAACAACACCGGGAGTTTTGACAACAATGTTTGTTGAAGGATGGTTGCCGTTGTAGCTACCGGCACGGATCTTGATCTTTTGAGGAGAATCTTCTGCAATCTTGATTCCTTCACCGATAACGTGGAGGTTACCTCTTGCGTTCATGTGAGCAGAGCTGCCGGTAAATGTTACTGTGAGGTTTTCGTAGGTAACGGGTCTGTAATCATTGTAACCGTTTTCCATGCTGAACACCGCACCGTTTGTTACCGCATAGTCTTCACCGGTGATGGGGTCAAGGGAGGTGACTGTAACCATGTATGTACTTGTCATTGCACCAACAACGGCTGTGTCGTTCTTTATAACGATGATACCGCCGGAGGTGAGTGCCTTATCGGCTGTGCCGTAGTCAGTATAAGGTGTGAAGTAGCCTCCGTCCTTGGTTGAACCTGTATAGGTGGGATCAACGTAAACAATAGTCTGTTCACTTGTTGCGTAGATTGCGTAAAGTGTGGTTGTATTTGTTGCGGTATACTCAATAACGCCCTTCTTTGCATCTGTGCTTTCTGCCCAGCCAACAAAGATCGCACCGTCCTTGGTTGCGATGGGGAGAGCAACTGTTTCACCGGATTCAACTGTGAGGCTTTCTGTATCACAAGCGCCGCCGTTTGCGTTGAGAGTGATGTTGTACTTGATTACATCGTCTTCTCCACCGCCTGTTGTGCCACCCTCGTAGGTGATTTCGTAGACATTGTTTTCAGCACCGGAAAGTGTGTAGATGTTGTCATCCGATTTTGCTGTTTCAACGCCGTTAATGTAAATCTTTTCAGCGTTTGTTTCAATAAGGAACTGACCGGGGTAGAGGGTTGCGGCATTTGAACTGTCAAGAGTTGTGGCAACGGGAGTTACCTTACCGCCGTCTGCGGAAGTAACGTAGTAAACGCCACCGTCGATTGTAACACCGCTGTAGGAGGTGGGAACTGTAACGAGCTCGGAAACACCGTTGTTAAGAACGATGTTGAGCGCACCCTTGATGGTTGTGATGTTGAAGGAGGTTGTAAATGCCGCCTCTGCATCGTAGCCGTTGATAATTACGTTTGCGTTACCGCCGACATAGTTTTCGCTGTTACCATCGTTACCAATTCTGATGTTCTTGGATTGTGTACCGCCACCGATTACGAGGTTTGCATCACCGTAAACATTTGCTTTTGCGGTGAGGGAGTGGTATGTTCCGATTGTGTCGAAATTGTTGAATTCAAGATATGTGGTCTTGAAGTTTGTACCGTCCTGACCACCTCTCATCCAGATTTTGCTGGAGCAGGTTTCATCAAAACCGGATATTGCAACACCTTTTTCGGCGATTACTGCGTTTTCTGTAAAGATGTATTTGTGACCGCAGGCGTTGATGTGCATACCGGTGTGGTTGATTGCAGCAATTGTCATATCAAATGTTACGTCAACCTTTGAGTAATGACCGTTAGTGCTGAATACGGCATATGCGTCATAAACTTCGCCTGTTGCAGGGTCTGTTGCTGTGAGCTTGATGGGACCCTTTGCGCCTGAAAAGCTGCTGCCAACGCCGGAGAGTGCTGAGAGAGAGACGATGGTGGAAGTCTTGAACACATATGTTGTTCCGCTTGTGCTGCCTGCACTGAGTGCGCTTGCAAAGGAGTTCATGGGGGTGAAGGGGCTTCTGCCGTCGCCGTTTGTTTCAGCGGTTGTGTCAACGTAGATAACGTCTTCATCAACCTCGGCGTATATTGCATAAAGTGTGGTTGCCTTAGTTGCGGTGTGGGTGATAGCTCCTGTCTTGGAGTCTGCACTTTCTGCCCAACCAACAAAGATTGCGCCGTCCTTGGAAGCAACGGGAAGTGTAACTGTTTCGTTTTCAAATGCTTTTACAGAGGCACTTTCACAAGTACCGCCGTTTGAATTGAGAGTAATGTCGTACTGTGTCTTTGCTTTCCAGATTGCGTAGAATACCTGACCTTCTTCGGTTATTTCCGCCTTTTCCACAGCCACAGTAGCATCAGGAGAAGTGCCCCAACCGATAAAGTCATAATAGGTACGAAAAAATCCGGTACCGTCGGGGAGGGAAGCTGTTACATCTTCGCCCACCGAGCCGGTAATAGAGTCGGGTGTTGTACCCTCACCGCCGTTGATATCAAAGTCGATACCTGCGGGGGTCTTGTAGGTGATAACATACTCGTTGCCTGCTTCAACGCTTACGCTTGTTGCCGCAACGCCATTTACATACGAAGTTTTGCCTTCAACCTGTGCAACTGCAAAGGATGTGATAACGCCGTCTGTCTTTGTTGCTTCACCAACACCGCCCTCGTTGTCGGGTGTGATAATATAAATACCGTTGTCAGACTTGTTGAAAGTCTTGATGGTATCAATAATGCTTTCCCTTATTATAGTAATATCTGCACCTGTTACCTTGGTTGTGCCTGTAACACCAACAGTTGCATCGGTAAAGTCACCGCCTGTGATGTTGAGGATTGTGTTACCGATATATTCGATACAGTTGGTTGAGTTATTACCAATGCGGACACTGTTGTTGAAATCACCACCGGAGATGTTGATAACAAAATCACCTGTAATGGACTGACCTGCCTGTCCCTTCTGATTGATGAGAACGCCGTTGTATGTACCGCCTTCAAGGTTGAGGACAATGTTTCTTGTTGTAGGGGCGCCGTCGAAAACAATACCGCAGATCCAGTTCATGGGACCGGTGCCACCCTTGATAGTAAGAGTACCGTCTGTGGTTTTATTACCATAGTTATCCGTGAATACGTTAAGCGGATTTGCAGTAGCCTTTACGTCTTCGAGGATTACATTACAATTGTTTGTAATAAGAAGACCGTCGTCGCCTGTTCTTGTCTTATTGAAGCCGACATTCTTGAAGTGATACTTGTATCCGCCGAAAGCAACAGATGCGGAATAAGAGAATACTGCATCTTCAGGAGAATCCGCAAGACCGATTATTTCGATATCCTTTTTGGTACTAAGGACGGAAGCAAGAGGGCTGTCACCGCTGATGTAGAATATAACATCGGGAGCTTCGGCAATGGCGGAATCAATGTCGCCGAATGCGTAACACTTTTCGCCCTCGTATTCATAAGGTGTCGAGGTATAAACGCCTGTGGTGTCGAGGAACACTGCCTTTCTGCCGTCAGCGAGTGTAATGGATGTTGTGCCGTCCATGGTCTTTGCCGTTGCGGTAACAGCTTCGCCTGAAACGTCAAAGTCATCTACGGGGTAAAACTTGACTGTGTATTCTGTGCCGGGATTGAGTCCGGTGAACTCAAGGTCAATTGTACGGGTTTCGTCTATTTCAATGCCGGTGGTATTTGTAACACCGTAGTCGTTGTAATAAACTTCACCTGTCTGAGGATAGTCGTAGAAGAAGTTTGTGTAGTATCTTCTTTCAACGCAGGTGTCGGGAGCAGAAGTCTTGTAAAGCTCTGCTACATACATATAAACCATACCGTCATCTTCTGTGTCGGTTGCGTTCATTTTTACGGTTGTGGTAACTTTTCCGATTCCGCCTTCAGCTGTTATTGCATAATCAGCAGGGAAGGAAGGTGCTATTGAGTCCTCTGCGTTTACTGTAACATTGTAGTCGGCAAGGTACTTTCCTGCTGCGATATCGGTGATATCCCAGGGCTCACGGATGTAAACCGCTTCACTTACTGCGGGGAATTCATCGTTGTCGGATGCTGTGGCGAAGTTCTGGAAATTTGAATAGAGAGAGGTATCCTTTGCATATTCCGCAGAGTAAGAACGATAGATGTCAACTCTGTGGAGTCTAACGCTGTTGTTCTTGTCAACCTCAACATAGATACCGTTGGAGAGCTTACTGATTTCGTGGGATGGTTTGTTTACAGCACCGTTAGCATAATGAGTGCCGCTTGAATTTGTGAAACCAACACCTGAGCCCTTGGAGGATTTTCTTGTGAGGTAAGACGAGGAAGAAGCATATCTCGTTGTGGTTGTTTCAACGGAGGCAAATCCCTTTGAGGTGTCAATTGCATCGTTGTTATGCATGAAGGAGTGAGTGTGTCCGCCCCAGATGATTGCCTGAGGATAAAGGCTGAGCATATCTCTGAGAGCACTCTTGCCTGTTCCGCTGGCATACATAGTATCGGGAACCTTATAGTGAGTAAGAATGAATACGGGCTTTGTGGGATCTTCTTCAACGGACTGATCGAGAATAGCCTTTGCCCAGGCGATTGAATCGGTGCTCTGACCAAGCTCGATGGCGATGAAGTGAAGCTTGTCATCGGTTGTGTCGTTAGACTCATCGGGGTCGATGGTCATGTGGGCGTTACCGATACGAAGACCGCTACCATAAGTTGTTACGGTGTCCGGATTGCTTTCATCTCTGATGTCGGGATTGTTTGTAAGAGTGTCTGCTTCGAGATGTCCGAAGAATTTGTCAAAGAGAGCGTCTGCGGATTCGAGAGTAACGCCAAACTCAGCGGCAAAGCTGTCGGCGGTTACTGTTGTTGAAGCATTTGTATTGTAATCGATAAGGTCTTCGATGTAATCACGGTAGGAAAGCTCATAACCGTCGGTATATGCACCTGTTCCGCCCTCGATATTGGCAAGAGCTTCGGGAGCATCGGGATTATAGTGCCAACCGCAGACTACAGCTGCAAAGAGGTCGGCAGACCATACGGGAGTATACTTCTTGGAGGCATTAAAGTTTGCAAAGCCTCTGCTGCTTTCATCGTGGTTACCGAGAGAGTAGAAGAGCTTTACGCCGTCTGCCAAGCCGGAACCGAGGCCTTTTACTTCGGTTGCTGTGGAATAGCCGTCGGGACCGGTTGTGGTTTCGTTGACAACTTTCTTTTCGCCTGTGAAAGTAACGCCGAGATCCTTACCCCAAAGACCCTTTGCAAAGTGACCGACTTCTCTCATGTTCTGGAGAGCCTTTACGCCGTAGGTAGAAAATGAACCTACGTTTGAACCGCCGTTTGCAACACCGTCGGTCATGTCACCGTCAACAAGGATAGCATCGAGGAGGGGATCACCGTTTGCATCTGTGCCTGCCATTTTCTGGAAGACATCAATAACGTGTACCCATTCCTGGAAGGGCTGGTTGTTAATCTTACCTGCGTAGTAACCGTTCTGGTGAACGTCGGAAACAACGCCGAAACGAACAACTACGTTGTCGGAATCAAACTCTGTTCTGGGGAGTGGATTGGTTACATTGATAGTAAGAGTTGCGGTTTTTGTGCTGTCATAAACAGATGTGGCTGTAAGAGTAACTGTAGAGTTTTCTTCATCAGCACCAATTAAAATTGAGCCGTCAACAAGCTTTGTATTTTCGGAGGAATGTCCCGAAAGAGCAATGTCATAAGCTGTGATAGGACCATTCTGACCTGTTACGGTAACAACGGGAATTACAGCGGATGCACCCTTTTCGATAGAGAGTTCGTCTTCGGCAAAGCTGATTGAAGAAATGGTGGGAGTGCCGAGAGGCTCTTTGCTGAAGTCTATTGCGGCAAAGTGAACTGCTGCATCTTCGGGAACGAGCTGCTCGGAGGAGAGGTTTTTGATTGTGGGATTATCCGAATAAGAGGTATAGCATTTATCAACTCCGAGGTAGCCGCCAAAGGCATAAACACGGATTCTGCCGATTACGGAGTCACCTTCTTTGAGAGAAAGTCCAGAAAGATCAAAGTTTATGTATCCCCAATTGCCTGCAACATAATGATCGTCAGTATTAACGGTCATAAATGTGTTTGCACCGTCGGGCTTTTTGAGCTCAAGCTGAATGTAAGGCGTGTACTGTGTTGTATCACCTTCAGAGGGCTCATAGTAGTAGCAGATACGGGCATACTTATACACACTTGCATCTATGCTATAGGACTTTATGCTGTTTTCGATAAGAACAGTAGCTTCAGAATCGTAGCAGGGATATTTCTTTTCTTCTGTTTCTGCCGTTCTGTCGACACAACGGTCGGGCATGATCTTAACGGTTGGAATTCCGTTAATTTCTGAAATAGATGTTTTTGCTGCTGATTTCTGACCATTGGATATGCAAAGCCCGGTGAGGCTTGTGGGCACAACCTGAATGGAATCAGTTGTAGCGGATGAAGTCAGGGTGAGTCCTGACAAAGTCGAAAGTATCAGCAAAATTGCCAATACAAGACTGAAATGTTTTCTCATAAAAGAAAAAACCTCCTTATAACTATAGTTACTTTTAATTTATCATATTCCGCACATAAATTCAAGTTAAAATTGTAAAAACACGTCAAACAACTTGTTGAAAACTACAAATTCTGCGAAATATACAAAAAAGCTCATCACAATTTGTTTATACTGAACAATTAAAATTTCAGCTTTTCATAAGTGTGTTCTAAAAGGTGTTGACAGAATCTTTGACAGATGCTTTTGCTTTTTTAAGAAGCAATTGTTGTAATAAGTGGCATGAGTTACTTGCTTATGTGAATAGTGAACAATTATGATGTGAAAAAACTGTGTATTTTGACAAAATCCCTTTTTTTTCAAAAATCACTTGAAATTGCAGGAAAATTGTTATATAATGTATATAACTACAATTCAGGAGGTAGCGAATAATGAAAACACTTGGTCTTCAGCTTTTTACAATCAGAGATCATTTCAAGGATGACGAAACAATAAAGGAATCCTTTAAGAAAATGGCAGAAATCGGCTATGGTGAGGCTCAGACAGCAGGTTTGTTTATCGAGCCAGAAAACTTTGCGAAGTATGCAAAGGATGCAGGAGTGACAATCTGCGGAACTCACTATGGTTGGGAAGACATCATTAACAAGACCGATGAAACAATGAAAATTCACGAAATTCTCGGCACAACAAACATTGGTATCGGCGGTATGCCCGGCTTTGCGAGAGAGACAAAGGAAGGTCTTCTTCAGTTTATCGAGCAGGCGAACGAAGTTGCGGCGAAGATTGCAAAGCACGGCTTTAAGTTCACATATCACAACCACAGCTTTGAGTTCAAGAAGTTTGACGGTAAGACAATGATGGATTACCTCATCGAAGGTCTTGATGCGAAGAACACAAGCTTTGTTCTTGATACATACTGGGTACAGCATGGTGGTGCAAGCGTTGCTGACATGATTGAAAGACTTTCCGGCAGAATTGACATTCTCCACCTCAAGGATATGGGTGCTTGCGGCGGCGAAAACAAGAACATTCCTTATATCACAGAGGTTGGTAACGGCAACATCGACTTTGCAAAGATTGTTCCCCTTGCAGAAAAGACAGGTGTTAAGTCCTTTGTTGTTGAACAGGACAGCAACTGGGTTGTTTCTCCTTTTGATTCAATCAAGGCAAGCTATGATCACATCAAGGGTCTTGGTCTTATCAAATAATTAATTGATAATTTTTGTGCGGCTGTGCAATTGGTTTGTACAGCCGTTTTTCTTTTGTTTACACAATTTTTGTTGAAATTCAATGCTTTGTGTGATAAAATTATAGTGTATATTTGTTTTAGTATATAATTGCATTTTACCAAACGATTGAAAGGCAGGTGGGAGCGTGATGACGGAAATATATGTTCCGGATAAGCTTTTATATGTTATAGACGCTCTTGCCGAAAAAGGCTTTGACGGATACCTTGTGGGCGGTTGTGTGAGAGACAGGGTAATGGGCAAGACACCGAATGATTATGATGTTACAACAAGTTCACTGCCGGAGGAAACTAAAGAGGTTTTTAAGAATCACCGTGTGATTGAAACGGGGATTAAGCATGGTACGGTAACGGTGCTTGTTGAGGGAGACCCTATTGAAATAACAACTTTTCGCATAGATGGCGAGTATAAGGACAACCGACACCCGGAATCCGTGAGCTTTACACGAAACATTGAAAGCGACCTTGCAAGGCGAGATTTTACAGTAAACGCCATGGCATATAACCCAAGGCTTGGCTTTGTTGATCCATTTGACGGAATGGGGGATATTGAGAGAAGGCTTATAAGATGCGTTGGTGCTCCCGACAAACGTTTTAATGAAGATGGACTTCGCATTTTGCGTGCACTTCGTTTTTCATCTGTTCTGGGGTTTGAAATTCATCCCGAAACAAAGGATAGCATAAAGCGAAACAAACAACTTCTTTCGGGAATTGCGGTTGAACGTATATGCGTTGAATTTTTGAAGCTGATATGTGGAATCAACGCTGAAAGTGTTCTGAGGGAATATAACGATGTGATTTCTGTTTTTGCAAAAGGAATTGACACTTCCATTACTGCAGAATTGGTTGCAAATGCCCCCGGAGACCCGATTATCCGCCTTTCAGTTATGCTTTCACAGAGTTCGCAAAATACTGTTTGCGATTTTCTTCATTTGTTAAAGACCGATAACAACACGGTGAAAAACGTTACGGAGCTTGTGTCTGCAATAAAACAGCCTGCACCGGACGTAAAGCGTGATATAAAGTATTTTATTGCAGAGCATGGTAAGGATTTTTGTAAAGCTTTTGCTGAAGCAAAAAGTGTTGTTGATACAAGCTTTGACAAGGCGTTTTTTATGCAGTCTGTTGACAAAATTCTTTCCGAAGCATCCTGCCTTAGAATTTCCGAGCTTGCTGTGAACGGCGATATTCTTTATAGAATTGGCATACCAAAGGGAAAGGACATGGGAAGGATTCTGACACAACTTTTGCACTTTGTTATGGACGAAGTGTTACCCAACGAAATGGATGCTCTTGCAAACAAAGCTATTGAAATTTTCAAATCTGAAAAGAAAGCAGAGGTGGATTGATGTGAAAAAACGGAATATAGGAAGTGTTATTTTTGTTTCATTGATTTTTGCGGCTGTTATTTCACTTTGCCTTTGTGCAGATGCACAAAGCGATGAATCTTGCGGCTATGTGGTGAAGCTTTCTGACAATGTTGTTTCTTTGTTTGATTTAAGCGGAGGATATGATCCACTTGCTTCTCTCGGATATATGTCTGTTCCCGATGAGCAAACGGCAAAGGAAATGGTTGAAAACGGATTTGGAAAATCTTACTTTGAGGATGCTCCTGTGGAGTTGTTTACTGAAAGCTATCAGCCTGTTGACTCACAGTATAATCTTCAGTATGCGCCGGCACAGATTTTTGCTGATAAAGTGTGGAAGATGGGGTTTTACGGCGAGGGTATAAAAGTTGCAATTGTGGATTCAGGCGCAAATTCCCATGTTGATCTTGACGAGAGAATAATTGACAGATATAATGTATTTTCGCAGGACAGCGATGTTACGGATGATCATGGTCACGGAACTCATGTTGCAGGAAGTGCATGCGCGGGAATCAACGGTAAATGTGTAGTGGGAATTGCACCAAAGTGCGATATTGCAATTGTGAAGGCATACAGCACTTCGGGAAACGGCATGACAAGAGTTGCGGCAGGGATTGTGTATGCGGCAGAGGTTGTGGGTGCGGACGTGATAAATGTAAGCATTGGCGGAACAAAGCCTGCGGAGGATTCGGATACTATTGAGTCTTTTTATATACTCCAAGCGGCTGTGGAACGGGCGGAGGAATGTGGCTCTGTTGTGTGTGCGGCTGTGGGAAACTATGGAAATACTACAAGCGAGCTTATGTATCCGGCGACATTTGATGATGTGATTGGTGTTGGTGCAATTGACAGCAACGGAAATCATTTTTATCATTCGAGAGTTAACGATTCTGTTGATATAATGGCAGGGGGAAGGTCGGTTTACAGTTGCGCTTCCACCGGAACTGAGGCGTATACTTCCAAAAACGGAACTTCAATGGCATCACCTGCGGTTGCGGGGGCGGTGGCACTTCTTTTGAATGCTGACCCTTCTCTCACACCGGAACAGGTGAGAAGTATATTGTTTGAAACGGCAACGGATTACGGGGCTGAAGGCTATGATACAACTTTTGGTCACGGGGTTTTAAACATTGAGAAGGCTGTCAGAAGTGTCATTAAGGATGATTTCTTCTTATCGAAAGGAACTGTATTTACAATTAACGATGTGACAAAAGAATATTATTCGGTGAATAACAATACACAGAGCCCGGTTTCTGTTGCGGCTGCAAGCTATGAAAGCGGAAAAATGAGCGCGTTTTTCTCGACAAGTGTGCCCTCGTTGGATGCTGCAAAGTTTTCAAGATCTGTCGGAGACAGCACTCGAATAAAGTTCATGTTCCTCAAGGATTTAATCAGCTTTTCTCCGTTGAGAACACCATTATATTTTGAATAAGATTCAAACTCTCCGTCAGATTGATTTTGCGGAGAGTTTGCTTTTTTCGGATTTTAAAAAAAGAGGGGAGGTTTGTGCATGATGTATAAACTTTTGCAATGTTTTTTGTAAAATTAACTGAAATTGAGTTAATTTTGTTATCGTTGTTGACTTTCAATAAAAATTATGATATAATTCTTTTATGAAAAAAATCTACATACAAAAGGAGCAAAACTATGAAAAAGATTCTCTCACTTGTTCTTGCGGTGCTTATGATAGCTTCTTGTGTCGCTGTATTTACACTTTCTGTTTCTGCGGCTGAGCCTATCGTTTTTACCGCAGGACAAATCAAGGGTACTGCATACCGACTTTCCTATGAGGAAGCGACGGTTGACGGAATGAATGTTCTTAAGGTTGTGCCAAAGGACGAAACAGCTGTACCGAAGATTGACAAGCTCAAGCTCAATGCTTCGCCTGCTGAATACAAATATGTTAAGATTATTTTCAAGACAAACTACAACTACAATCCCATTGTATTTGATTTTCAGGCGGGTACGAACAAGGAAAACCTCGGAAAGCAATACCGCTTTACTCCCAAAGCGGCAAACAAGTGGGTTGGTGCGATAATTGAACTTGAACCTTCGCTTGCAACAAGCGACAAGGTTTACAATCAGGTTCACATCTGGGCATGGGGCAATGAGGGTGGCTCAGCTCTTCTTGCAAAGGGTGCTGAGCTTTACATCGAAAGCTGGGGCTTCTTCTCTACGCTTGATGAGGCAAAGGCTTACAACAAGGACAAGTATGAGATAGAACAGCTTCCCGGCGAGGAAGTTGTCGCGCCCACTGCTCCTGCTACACCTGTTACTCCTGTTACTCCTGAAAAGCCTTCCGCTCCTGTGGAAACTGTGAAAAAAGAAATAGTTCCTGCAGAGCCTAAAGTTTTCAGTGGAAAGGCTATTATGGCGACACCTTACCGCATTGTTGGAGAAGAAGTTGAGGTTGACGGTGTAAAGGCACTCAAGGTTGTTCCCACACAGGATACTACAGTTCCTAAAATGGACAGATATTCCATTGGTGCATCTGCGGATAACTATGCATATGCAAAGGTTATTTTCAAGACCAACTTCCTTGCAAACCCCGTGAGAGTTTGGTTTGTTTCCGGCAATGGCGGCAAAAAGCTTGGAGGAACGTATGATATTGCTCCTCAGGAGGCAAACAAGTGGATTGGTGCGATTTTGCAGCTTAATCCTGAAAATGTCGGCTCGGGTAACAAGTATGAGCAGGCACACATCTGGGCATGGGGCGATGCTTCGGCGAACTCTCTCCATCTCCAGGGTGCGGAAGCTTATTTTGAAAGCTTTGCTTTCTTCTCCACTCTTGAAGAAGCAATGGAATATAACAAGGACAAGTATGAGATTGAACAGATTTTAGAGTTCAAATCCACTGCCGATAATACAAAGGCCCCTGTTATTGAAGCTAAGAATCTCGTGCCCAACCGTGATATGACTGTTTACGGTACAAATGCGGATGCAGGCGTTGCTTCCGGCGATCCCATTGTTATAACGTCAAGTGATATGCTTAGCAAAAATGCACTTTACGACCCCGAAAAGAATATCAGCTATCCTGCAACGGCAGGCGATGAAGGCTCGGCAAGAATGACCTTTGTAAGAGATACGAGTGTCGGAAAGATGCAGTTTACGCCTGCAACGGTTGTAGGCATTGCCGTTGATAAGAGTATTTATAAGTATTTTAAGGTCGGATACAAGTATCACCTCACAAATCCCGACGGCAATTACAAAATGATGCTTCGTGAGGGACACAGTGGTGCTTCTACCAACCACACTCTCTTTGAGCTTCCCAAGGGTAAGAATGATCAGTGGATTGAGCAGTATTGCATGATGACATGGGGAACATCCAAGGAAGAAGGAATGTTTACACTTCATCCTGTGCGTGAGGGTGACAAGGTTGCTGCAGGCGACTACTTTGACTTTGCCTATATAGCTTTCTTTACATCAGAAGAAGAGGCAAAGGCATATACAATCGGTGCGGCAACGGAAGAGGATGTAAAGGGCGACACAGCCACTCACACTGCATACATGACAGGTTATGCCGACGGTACATTCAAGCCAAACAAGACTATGACTAGGGCAGAGGCTTGCACGGTTGTTGCAAGACTCCTTGACACAGAAGAAAACATTGCAAAGAACACTGCAACAGCATTTAGCGATGTTACGGCAGGCAAGTGGTATACAAAGTATGTTTCCTTCTGCGAGGCAAAGGGACTTCTTGGATCTTATAGCGGAACATTTGCTCCCGAACAGAATATCACAAGAGCCGAGTTTGCAGAGCTTGTTTACAACACGGGTCTTGCAAAGGAAAATGCGGCAAACAAGAAAACCTTTACCGATGTGCCCGAAACACATCCAAGATATACTGCAATCATGGCGGCGGCTTCCGCAGGGCTTGTAGGCGGTTATGAGGACGGAACATTCCTTCCCGACAGAACAATCACAAGAGCGCAGGTTGTGACAATCATCAACAGAGCTCTCGGCAGAGTTATCAATGAATTTACTATACCTCATGGTGCGACACTCATTTCTTTCTCTGATGTTGCAGAAGACTTCTGGGCATATAATGCGATTGCAGAAGCGACTAATACTCATGAGATTTATAGTGATATAGTTGCATCGCAGTATAATGGTGAAATCTGGAAGGCGCAGGTTGTAACAGGTGATGCGGCAAGTGCAAAGCTTGCTGAGGTTGATGCTCTCTGGAACAAGCGCAAGGAAGAAATACTCAACTCCAAGGATGAGCTTACCGTTACCGGTACAAAATATTATGTTTCTGCAACAGGCAGCGCTTCAAGCCCCGGTACTGACCCTGCAAATCCAAGAAGCAACGTACCCGGAAACCTCAAGGCAGGCGACGGTGTATTCTTCAAGAGAGGCGACACTTTCCGTATGTATCTTTACTGTGTAAACGGTGTAACCTACGGTGCATACGGTGAGGGTGCAAAGCCGAGAATCCTCGGTTCTCCCAAAAACTATGCCGAAAGCAAGTGGTCGGCGGTTGAGGGATACACAAATGTATATGTATGTGATGAGGTTATTACGTCGGATGTTGGACTTGTTGTTCTCAACGACGGTGAGAAGTGGGCGGACAAAATCTGGAGTGCAAAGGCGTCGGAAATAACGCTCGACAAGCTTACAAAGAATGACACTTTTGTTCATCTCAAGGCGGATGGCAAGGTGTATCTCCGTTGCGACGAAGGAAATCCTGCCGAAGTTTATAAGCAGATTGACTTCAATGTGAAGAAGAACATTGTAAGCGGTGGTGCGAAGGATCTTCGTCTTGACAACCTTTGCTTTATGTACACAGGTGCACACGGTATTGGCGATTCAAGAGATAACACAGTAATCACAAACTGCGTATTTGGCTTTATCGGCGGCTCTCAGCAGAATGATGAAGCACGTTACGGAAATGCAATTGAATTCTGGGGTCCTACAGTAAACAGCAAGGTTTACAACTGCTACATTTATCAGGTGTATGACGCAGGTCTTACATTCCAGATGAAGGGAAATGGTACTGCAGGAGTTGCGGAAGGATTTGACGGTGTTGTGTTTGACAACAACCTCGTTGAAAAGTGTGCATATAACATTGAGTATTTCGCCCGTGACTACAAGGATAATCTTGACGTTATCGCAAACTGCACAATTTCCAACAACATTCTCCGTGACGCAGGTGTAGGTATTTGCCGCAGCGCTCCCGATGCGGGTGCGAGAGAAGCGGCTATCAAGGGATGGGATACAAAGAATCAGGCTATGAACTTTGTTATAAAGAACAACATTTTCGACCGTTCAACAGAGTATCTCATTCATATTGGCTCACTTAAGTGGGATGTTTCAAAGCAGACTCTCGGTGCACGCACACCTGAATATCTTCCTATAATGCAGGGTAATGTTTACATTCAGAACCGAGACACTCGTATTGCACAGTGGAACACCATGAGTGTAAAGGGTGAGGATGATGCTCATTACAATCTTTCTGTTCGTGCGGCGTGCGAAAATACTTCGGAAATTTATATTCTCGATAAATAATTGTATAATTGCTTTTCAGAAAATGCTTCGGTTTGTGCCGGGGCATTTTCTTTTGTGCAAGAGAATGTTGCATAAAGAAATCTGACACAAAAGTTATTTAAAATTAGATGAAGATATTGAATTGGAGTTGGGAAGGAATGTCACAAAGTTGAAAACTTATTCTGTGAAATAATGTTAATAAAATTGTTTTCATTTATGTGTTTATTTGGTTTATAAAGTTTGGTATAATGTCGCATGGAAACGAGATTGTTGCCAATGAAAAGGAGAGAGTTATGAAACTTTATGATATTGTTTCCGACGGAATGGTTCTGCAAAGCGGAAAACCTGTGAGGGTTTTTGGTGAGGGAAAAGGAAAAGTAAATGTGAGCTTCTGTGGCAAGGTTTCTGAACTGCAGAGTGATGGCGGAAAATGGTGCCTGGATTTGGGTTCTTTTCCTTATGGTGGTCCATATGAAATGAATGTTTCACTTGACGGACAGGTAAAAACAATTGGTGATATTTGGATTGGCGAGGTTGTTCTTTGTTCGGGACAGTCCAACATGGAAATGGCACTTGCTTCAACGGATTTCCCGGAGGAAAGCTATGAGGACGACGATTTGCTCCGTGATTTCTATTGCAAGTATTATGAAAAGGGTCAGCCGGAGCCGACAAATGAGTGGCGTAAATGCGCAAAAGAAAGCGTTGGAAAATGGACGGCTATTGGATATTTTATCGGCAGGGAATTGAGAAAGAAGCTTGGTTGTGCTGTTGGTATTATAAACTGTTCAAGAGGGGCTTCAATTATACAGAGCTGGATTGATAAGGACATCTATATCGGAAGCAAGCTTGAGCTTCCTCTTGAGCTTCTTTACCGTGATTACAGGCGAGGGGATGTTGCCGACTGTAATGAACCGGGACTTCTTCACAGCGTTATGCTTGAAAAGGTATTTCCTTATTCTATTGCGGCTATGGCATGGTATCAGGGAGAGAGCAACACATCTGTTGAAGAGGGAAAAATCTATACAGAATTGTTGGGAATGCTTGCTGAAAATGTGCGTGATGAGGACATGGACAGCACACTTCCTCTCTGCGTGGTGCAGATTCCGGAATGGGATGCCTGCGCAGTTAAGGGAGCATGGAAGCTTATACAGGATGCACAGATGAGGGCGCAGGAAGAAGTTGCTTACGTTAAAACTGTTGTCAGCCGAGATATTTGCGAGTCCGATGACATTCACCCGAAAAAGAAGCTTGAGCTTGGTGTGCGTATGGCAAACGCTATTCTTGAGCTTATAAATAAAGCATAAGAGAGGTAATGCATATGTTTACAAGACTTACAGAAAAGCTTGACTCGTTCATTGAAATGGGGATTCCCGGATATGATTGCGTTGTGTACCACAAGGGAAAGTGCGTTTATCGCCATATGAACGGATATTCCGATTATGAAAACAAAATACCTGTTAACGGCAAGGAATTTTACAATATTTACTCTTGCTCAAAGGTCATCACCTGTACTGCGGCACTCATGCTTTTTGAGAAAGGACTTTTCAAGCTTGAAGACAAGCTTTCAAAGTATATGTCCGAATTTGAAAATATGATGGTTTCTTGTTCAGACGGAACTAAAAGACCTGCAAAATGCGAGATTACGATTCTTGACCTTTTCCGCATGACTGCAGGCTTTGATTACAGGCTGAGTTCCGACGGTATTCTCCGTTGCAGGGAGGAAACGGGCGGAAGGTGTCCCACAAGGGAGCTTATGAAGTATCTTGCAACAGAGCCTCTCTGCTTTGACCCGGGTGAGAGATACCAATACAGCCTTTGCCATGATGTTATTGCAGCACTCGTAGAGGTGATTTCAGGAAAACGTTTCGGTGAATTTGTAAAAGAGAATATTTTTATTCCTTGCGGAATGGACAATTCCACATTCTTGCTTGATGACAGCGAAATTGATAAAATCTGCGAACAATATCGTTATGACAACGAGGCGAAAAAACTGGTGAATGTCGGAAAATCGCTGTGCTATAAGCTTGGAAGTGAATACGAAAGCGGCGGCGCGGGATGCATCTCCACTGTTGATGATTACATAAAGTTTCTTGAAGCACTGCGCACAGGAAAACTTCTTCGCCCTGATACCCTTGAGCTTATGAGTACTCCAAAGCTCACCGATGCACAGTTCCCCTCATATGGCGACACAAATTACAGCTATGGTCTTGGAGTTCGCTGCCCTTATGCGGAGGGTATCACAGATTTCGGCTGGGGAGGGGCGGCAGGTGCTTTCCTCGCAATTGACATTGAGAATGAGTATACTGTTTATTATGCACAGCACGTTCTTAACACGCCAAACAATATGTATCGCCGTGAAATTGCATTTATTTTGCATGATATATTTACGGCGAAATAAAGAGGTTTAAAATGAATTATATTTATTATATCGGGCAAGCTTTAGGTGTTGTTGCCTTTGTGCTCGGCATTTTGTCATACCAGACAAGCTCAACAAAGAAATTGCTGTTTCTCCAGACTTCAACGAGTGCTGTTTTTGTGCTTCATTATCTTATGATTGGTGCGATGTCGGGATTTGCGCTGAATATTGTAAGCTTTATCCGTAATTTTTCTTATTGTCACAAGGATAAAAAGAGTTTTTTCAGTAATAAATATATGCCATATGTTTTTGCAACTGTTATGGTGATTATTGGTTTTTGCTCCTGGGTTGACTTTTATTCACTGTTTCTTATTGCGGGACTTGCGATAAATTCGGTGTGTATGTCCTTTAAAAGCTCGCAGAATATTCGCAAGAGTATTCTGGTAACATCTCCGCTTGTTATAATCTATAATGTGCACGTTCTTTCTGTGCCGGGAATTATTTATGAATCTATTGCCATTATTTCGGCTCTTATTGGTATAATCAGATTTCATAAGGAAAAGAAAGAGGCACAGTGATTATTGTATGGGATAATTGTCAATCTGAAAATGCACGTTTAATCGCTTTTTGGGGATACGAAGAATCAGAATATCAATAATTTGTTGACATAGCTGTAAAAAAAATCCAAAAAATCAAAAAAAGGGTTGACAATTGGGGCAAAAACAGTTATAATAATAGGGATGTCTTATGACGTTGTCCCGACTTTGTATAAATCGGGGCAAGAAAGAACAGAAAGGAAGTTAAACACATGAACAAAAGTATCAGCACAATTCTCGTGGTTGTTATGTTCATCGCACTTGTTGCTTCCGTTGCTTTTTGCGGCGTGAATGTTGGCAACATCGAAATCACGGGTATGTTGGAAGAAGACGGCATCCGTAAGGGTCTGGATCTGGTTGGAGGCTCTTATATTGTCTATGAGGCGGTTATTGAAGAGGAAATGTCTGCCGAGGATATTGACAGCAATATGGATGTTGTTGTAACAATGCTCAGAAGCAGACTTGACTCTCTCGGCTACACGGAAGCAACAGTTTCCAAGTACGGTGAAAAGAGAGTTAAGGTTGAAATTCCTCAGATTACCGACCCTGAAGAAGCGGTTCAGAAGCTTGGCTCAACTGCAGAGCTTGCTTTCGTTGACTCCAATGGCGAAACAGTTCTCACCGGTATGGACGTTAAGGAGGCAATTGCTGCACAGGGTGACCCGATGGGCAACGGCATCACACAGTATTATGTTTCACTTGAACTTACTTCCGAGGGCGCGGCAAAGTTTGGTGATGCAACAGAGGCTATGGCAAATGCAGGTGCAGGTCTTAACTACATTGATATTCAGCTTGACGGTGTTTCCCAGTCTCGTCCTTCCGTTAACGAAAGAATTGACGGCGGAAACGCAGTAATCACAGGCAACTTCACAGTTGAAGAAGTGCAGTGGCTTGCAAACGTTATCTCTGCAGGTAAGCTTCCCTTTAAGCTTACTGATTCCGAGACTCGTTACATCGGACCTACACTCGGTGAAAAAGCTCTTGAAACAAGCATCATCGCTGCAATTATAGGTCTTATTCTTGTTGCGATTTTCATGATTATTCTTTACAGAATCCCCGGAATTATTTCCGTTGTTGCTCTTTTCTGCTATACAGCACTTATTTGCGCAATTATTGTTATATGGAAGGTCAACCTTTCGCTTCCCGGCATTGCTGGTATTATCCTTACAATCGGTATGGCGGTTGATGCAAATGTTGTTATTTATGAGAGAATCAGAGAAGAACTTGAACTTGGAAAGTCTGTAAAGGCTGCTACAAAGGCGGGCTTCAACAGAGCATTTACCGCAGTTCTTGACTCAAATATCACAACACTTATTGCGGCAGTCGTTCTTCTCAACTTCGGTACAGGTACAGTAAAGGGCTTTGCAATCACACTTCTTATAGGTGTTATTGTTGCACTCTTTACAGCTATTGTTGTTACAAGAGTTCTCCTTGAAGCGTTCAACAACTTTGGTATAACTAATCCCTGGTTGTACGGCGCAAAAATGAGAAAATCCGATAAGGAAAACGCATGAGGAGGGAATAACGATGAAAAATTTTAGCTTTGTACAAAATAGAAAAGTTTTATTCGCTATTTCTTTGGCGATTCTTGTTATCGGCGTTGTTTGTTTCTTTGCAATTGGTTTTAACCTTGACGTTGATTTTGCAGGTGGCGTTGAAATTGTTATTGAGTTCCCTGATAACGTTGATTCTGCACGCAGAGCAGAAATTGAGGAGCTTGTGACCGAAAAAATCGGCGCAAATCTTTCTTCTGTTAAAGCATCAGGCTCTAATGGCGTTATGATCCGCACAAAAGAGCTCCCTGCGGAAGAAAGAGATGCTATTATTGATGCTATTTGTGAAAAGTACGAGCTCGACAAGGACACAGCTCTCACAAACAACGAGGCTGTATCTGCATCGATAAGTGATGATCTCAAGAGTTCCGCTGTTACTTCTGCAACCATTGCTGTTATTCTTATGCTTCTCTACATTACTGTAAGATTCAAGTTCAGCTTTGCGGTTGCATCTGTTGTTTGTCTTATTCACGATATCTTTGTTGTTCTTGTGTTTACGTCAATACTCGGTATTCCCGTAAACTCCAATATCATTGCTGTAATTCTTACAATTCTTGGTTACTCAATCAATGCGACAATTATTGTGTTTGACAGAGTTCGTGAGAATCTTAAGCTTTCAGCTTCAAAGTCCTATGGTGAGATTATTGACGACAGTATAAAGCAGACACTTCGCCGTTCGCTTTATACAACCATCACAACTCTCTTTACAATTGTTATGGTTTACATCCTCGGTGTTCCTTCGATTAAGGATTTTGCACTTCCTCTTATCATTGGTATTATCGCAGGTCTTTATTCTTCCGTTTGCCTTGCAGGACCTATTGCATACGCTCTCGGCAAGAAAAAGTAATAATTCAATAAGTTGTTATGAGGCGAATCGTTTTTGGGTTCGCCTCAATTTTATTGCAAAATCATATTAAATAAGCTTGATTATATTTTGCCGGAGAACTTTTAAATTAAGGTTCTCCTTTTTTATTGTTAACATTTTTGAAAATATGTTGATTTGGTCTTTTCAAATGGGAAAATGTATGATATAATATATAATAGAATAGTGTTGCAAGTATAACTACATTCGGAGGGAAAACATGACTTTTGATACTATCAAAGATAAATTTCCTAATATGAGATTTGTTAAGGATGTTGATTTGAGCGTTCATTCCTCGATGAAAACCGGAGGAACAGCTCACATTGCAATGTTTCCCGAAACAAAAAATGATCTTATAGATGCACTTATTGCTTTTAATGAAAACAACATGAATTACAGCATAATCGGTAACGCATCAAATATTCTTTTCAAGGATGAGGGATATGATGACAGAATAATTATCTTTACGTCTAAGATGAAGAATTGCGAAATTAGCGGAAACAGGGTAAGTGCCGAATGCGGAGTTTCGCTTACTTCCCTTGCTCTTAATGCATCGAAAGCAGGACTTTCGGGACTTGAATTTGCTTATGGTATTCCCGGAACAGTTGGTGGTGCTGTTTATATGAATGCAGGTGCATATGGAGGCGAAATGTCCGATATTATTGTTTCAACGGAATATTTTGATCTGACGACAGGAAAAGTTGAAAGTGTTGTTGGTAAGGACCACCTTTTTGGATACAGAAACAGTGTTTTTCATTCAAGTGATAAAATTATTCTTTCAACGAACATGGAGCTTTCGCCATGCAAAGCCGAAGATTCTGTTGCTCTTTGTGAAGAAAATATGGGGAAGCGAATCAGCAAGCAACCTTTGAAGCTTCCAAGCTGCGGAAGTGCGTTCAAGCGTCCTGAGGGGCATTTTGCAGGTGCACTTATTGAGCAGTGTGGTCTTAAAGGTTTTTCGGTTGGTGGCGCACAAGTGTCTGAAATGCATGCAGGCTTTGTTGTAAATGTCGGAGGGGCAACGACAAGCGATGTCGTGGAGCTTTTGAATGTTATTCGTCAAAAGGTAATGGAAAAATTTGGGGTTATGCTTGAACCCGAAATTATGATTCTTGAATAAAAGCAAGATTTGAAAGGAGACACCGATTGTCTGAGAGCAGTCGATGAGAAAATGAAAACCGGAAATTCAAGACAAAAAGAAACGTTTAATAAAAAAGTTAAAAATGAAATTCTTTCGGTAAAACCTTCAAAAAAGTGTTGCCGCGACAGTATGCTCTACGGTGTGCTTATCTCTGCAAACCGTTTTGAAAGCTCGGAAATCAGGCTTGTCACAGAAAACAAGGCAATTGCAGATTATTGCAATTCTTCGGTATCTGCAATTTTCGGCGATGGTTTGGTTGATTGTGAAGCCATTGGTAGCGGTGAAAAAACAGAGTATAGGATAAACATTGAGCCGCACACGGTTTTGGGATATTTTAGCTTTGATGCAGAAACAGATGATGATGAGCTTTTCAGCTCGTACCGCATCAACAAAGAGAATTTCAGATGTGAAGAATGTGCTTCTGCATTTTTAAGGGGAGTGTTCCTTTCTTGCGGAAATGTTCTTTCTCCTGAAAAATCATATCATCTTGAATTTGTTGTACAGCATTTCAATCTTTCCCGTGAAATTGTTTACCTGCTTAAAAATCTTGGCTTTGCGGCTAAATATACCAGACGAGGCTCTTATTACATTGTTTATTTCAAGGAGAGCGACAGCATTGTGGATTTGCTTGCTTTTCTTGGGGCACAAAAATGCAGTTTTGATTTCACGGATACAAAAATTGAACGTGACATAAGAAACAATGTGAACAGGCTTCAGAACTGCGATATTGCGAACATGACAAGAACCGTGAACACCTCTGCAAAGCAAATCGAAATGATTGAAAAGCTTTATGAGGGTGGATTTGACAAGATGTTTTCTGCTGAACTTAAAACGACTGCAGACATCCGTCTTAACAATCCGGATGTTTCGCTTGGAGAGCTTGCAAAGTTGCATGAGCCAAGCGTGTCAAAATCCTGTGTTAATCACAGACTTTTGAAAATCAAGGAGATTTTTGAAGCGGAATTTCCCGAGGAAGTAATTGATAATTAAGGCGTTTTAAGAGCGTATGTAATCCAAAAAAGACAGGAAGTGAAATTATGCCGAACACACCGTTTGTTCATCTTCATTTGCACACCGAATATAGTTTGCTCGATGGAGCATGTCGTATAGAAAGGTTATGCGAAAGGCTTTCGGAGCTTGGTCAGGACACGGTTGCCATGACGGACCACGGGGTTATGTATGGTGCTGTGGATTTTTATAAAGCTTGCAAAAAGAAAGGTGTTAAGCCGATTATTGGTTGCGAAGTGTATGTTGCACCCGGCTCAAGAATGTTAAAGGAAAGAGTTGAAAATTCGGCATATAATCACCTCGTATTGCTTTGTAAAAACGAAACAGGTTATAAGAACCTCATTAAAATTGTTTCAGATGCTTTTGTAAACGGTTTTTATGTAAAACCGAGAACCGATTATGAAATTCTTGCAAAATACTCCGAGGGACTTATTGCGCTTTCCGCTTGTATGAGTGGGGCGATTCCTGCGGCGATTCTTTCGGGTGACCTTGAAAAAGCCCGTGCGCTTGCTGAAAAACACATTGAAATTTTCGGCAAGGACAATTATTATTTTGAACTTCAGAATCACGGAATTGATGGGCAGGATACCATAAACGACACTCTTTCAATACTTTCAAGAGAATTTGAAGTTGGACTTGTTGCAACAAATGACTGTCATTATCTTCGCCCGGAGGATGCTGAGATTCAAAAGGTTTTAACTTCGATTCAGACGAAAAACTCACTTGAATTTGACAGCACTGAAATGTATATCAAAAGCGGTAATCAGATGGAGGAACTGCTTGGAAAATACAATGATGCAATTGAGAATACGGTGAGAATTGCAGACAGATGCAACTTTGACTTTGACTTTTCTCACCAGTTTATTCCTGCTTTTGAAACGCCGGATGGAGTTGATGCGCCGGAATATTTCTCACAGCTTACAAGGCAGGGACTTTTGAAAAGGCTTGCGCAAAAGGCGGAAAATTCAGTTGTTGATGACAGTGTTGTGGGAGAATACACTGAGCGTCTTGAATATGAAATTGAAGTTATAAAGAAAATGGGATACGCAGAGTATTTTCTTATTGTTGCGGATTTCATTGCTTTTGCAAAGAAAAATGATATACCTGTGGGTCCGGGAAGAGGTTCGGGTGCAGGAAGTCTTTGTGCGTATTGTCTTGAAATTACTGATGTTGATCCGATAAAGTACAATTTGCTTTTTGAGCGTTTCCTCAATCCCGAACGCGTGAGTATGCCTGATATTGACACGGATTTTTGCTATGAACGCCGTGAAGAGGTCATAAACTATGTTGCACAAAAATATGGCAGGGATCATGTTGCGCAGATTACCACTTTCGGTACTCTCGCTGCACGGCAAGCGATAAGGGACACGGGACGTGCTCTTGATATGCCGTATAACGAGGTTGATGTTGTTGCAAGGCTTATTCCCAATGCGCTTGGAATTACAATTGACGGAGCAATGGAGATGTCGCCTGAGCTTGCTCAACTCTATAAAAAAGACCTTAAACTGAGAAAGTTAATTGACGTTGCAAAAAGCCTTGAAGGAGCACCGAGGCATGCCTCTACTCATGCGGCGGCGGTTGTTATTACCGACAAACCCGTTGATGAATATGTGCCTGTTTCCGTAAACGGAGATGCTGTTGTTACGCAATATACCATGAACAGCATTGCGGATCTGGGACTTTTGAAAATGGACTTTCTCGGTCTTCGCTATCTTACGGTTATTCACGATGCGCAAAATGACATAAGAAGAAAGCTTCCTGATTTTGATATTGAAAGAATCCCTTTTGATGACAAAGCTACTTTTGATATGCTTTCTAAAGGGGAATCTGACGGCGTTTTTCAGCTTGAATCTGCCGGAATGAAGAATCTTCTCAAGCGTTTTTCTCCGGAAAGTCTTGAAGATATTACCGCTGCAATTTCTTTGTTCAGACCGGGACCAATGGACAGTATTCCAAAGTTCATTGAAAATAAAAAGAATCCCGGAAATATAAAATATGACGACACAAGGCTTGAAGAGATCTTAAAAGTTACAAACGGTTGCATTGTATATCAGGAACAGGTTATGCAGATTTTCCGTGTTCTTGCAGGGTATTCCTACGGCAGGGCTGATGTTGTCCGCCGAATGATGTCCAAGAAAAAGGTTGCCGAAATGGAAAAGGAAAGAAACTTTTTCCTTTACGGTAAGAAGAATGAGGACGGAAGCGTTGAATGTGAGGGTGCAATAGCTCGAGGGGTTCCTGAAAAGGTTGCGGAAAAAATATATAATGAAATGGCAGAGTTTGCGAAATACGCCTTTAACAAATCCCATGCTTGCGCTTATGCGGTGCTTTCATACAGAACTGCATATCTAAAATGCCATTTCCCGGCAGAGTATATGGCGGCACTTCTCACAAGTGTTGTTGACAGCGACAGGAAGATTCTGCAATATACAACTGACTGCGCAAGGCTTGGTATTAAAATTCTGCCACCCGATGTCAACAAAAGCGGAGTGCATTTTATTTCTGATGGTGATGGTATTCGATTTGGACTTCTTGCTATAAAGAATGTTGGACGGGTGTTTGTTGAAAAGATTCTTGCCGAAAGAAATGAAAAGGGGATTTTCAAAAGCTTTGAAGATTTTCTTGAAAGAATGGCAGGACGGGATTTGCACAAGAATTCTCTTGAATTCCTTGCAAAAAGCGGTGCGCTTGACGGTCTTGGAAGACAGAGGGGAGAGATTTTGTCTGTTCTTTCAGCGGCACTTGATGCGCTTGCAAAGTATAAAAGCAGGCTCGCAACAGGGCAGATGGATATGTTTGCAACAGGAGCTTCAGGAATTGATAATTCTGTCTTTACGTTGTCATATGATGAAACCGAGCCGCTTTCCAAAAAACAGCTTCTCGAATTTGAAAAAGAGGCTTCAGGAATGTATTTTTCGGGGCATCCACTCGAAAATTATAAAGATTTTGCACAAAAAACAGGTGCAGTAACGGTGGCGGAAATTTCAGATGCTGCAAATGAAAATGCATCGGGCAACCTTAAGGATAAAAGCGTTGTGACAGCTGTTGGAATAATCAAAGGATTGAAGCTGAAGTCAACAAAAAATGACAGCAGAATGGCGTTCGCAACTTTTGAGGATTTAACAGGTAATACTGAACTCATTATATTTCCGAAAGTTTTTGAAGAAGTTAAAGGTATGATTTCGGGAGAGCCGATTGTTGGAATTTCTGCTGAAATCACCGTTAAGGAAGCATATGGAGCACGTGATGAAGAGTCACATGATGAAGCAAAGCTGATTTTGAAAAGTGTTTTTCCGGCGTATCCATCGGATTCAAAAGGAAATGAAAATTGTTTTCTTGAAACTGATAACAATGCGGTTAATCGTAATACTGTTTCGCCTCCTGTTCTGACTTCTCAAGCACCGATTTCACAGCGAAATGCAAATCCAAATGCTCCATATACACAAGCTTCTGCAGGGCGCGCTTTGACGTCTGACGCAACTCTTTACCTGCGACTTCCGTCTCAGAGTTCGCCGATTGTTGCAAAGGTGCAGAATCTGCTTGAGATTTTTGCTGATGAGTTTGGTAATACTCCTGTTGTTTTGTATTTCTGCGATGTCAACCGTATGGCCAGACCTGAGAATATGAAAGTTACGGTGAATAAACCGATGCTTGATATGCTTAAAAAGTATATCGGAGACAACAACGTTGTTTTAAAGGAAAAAAATAAAACCGATTGATTTGTGTCGGATGAAAGGAAAATGATTGAAAATGTCCAATAAATTACTCATGGGTAACACGGCAATGGGTATTGCGGCGATAAAGGCAGGCGTGAAATGTGTCTGCGGATACCCGGGAACGCCCTCAACAGAGGTGCTTGAAACTGTTGCCAAGTATAACAAAGGTGATATTCATGTTGAATGGTCCGTAAATGAAAAGGTTGCTCTTGAAACAGCAACGGGTGCAAGTTTTTCAGGTGTGAGAACGCTTGTGACAATGAAGCAGGTTGGCTTGAACGTTGCCTCTGACCCTCTTATGACACTTTCTTATCTCGGAATTAAAGGTGCAATGGTTATTCTTGTTGCCGACGACCCCGGCCCGATTTCGTCGCAGACCGAACAGGACACAAGGACTTTTGGCGAATATTCAAAGGTTCCTGTGTTTGACCCGTCAACGCCAAAAGAAGCATTTGAAATGATGCTTGAAGCTTTTGAGTATTCCGAAAAATATAATACGCCTGTTTTTTTGCGCCCTACAACAAGAGTTTGTCATGCGTGTCAATCCTTTGACCCGGATGCATATCCCGATGCGCAAACAAATTCCGATGAATGGGAATTTGTGAAGGATGACTCGAAATATGTTGTATTTCCGAGAACATCATATCTCAATCACATAAAGATAACAAAGCGTGAAAATGATATGTCCGCAGAGTTTTCAGAATATGCAAAAAACACGGTTTGCGGTGATGGAAAGCTTGCGGTTGTGGCAGGCGGTGTGAGCTATGAGTACCTTATGGAGGCTCTTGAAATATGCAAGGTGCGTGAAAAGGTTAAAGTGTTAAAGGTTTCAACTCCGTATCCTTTTCCCGAAAAGCTTGCTGAAAGTTTCATAAAGGACGCTCAAATGGTTGTTGTTTTTGAGGAGCTTGACCCTTACATAGAAAAGCATCTGATGCAGATTTGCGGTAAATTTGGTGTTGCTGCAAAAATTCATGGAAAGCTTGACGGAACAATTCCCCCTGCGGGAGAATTGAGCGTTGAAATTATTTGCGATGTTCTTTCAAAATTCATACCCATAGAGCGAGAAACAATTACTCTTCCTGAAGCACCTGTGCTTCCGGTAAGACCTCCTGTACTTTGCGCAGGATGCCCTCACAGAGCATCATTTTATGCTGTTAAGCAGGCGGTCAAGCAAACTGGCACAAAGGCTGTTATGAACGGAGATATTGGATGTTATACTCTTGGCAATGCAGCACCTCTCGGAATGGTTGACACTTGCCTTTGCATGGGTGCAGGAATCACAATGGCACAGGGAATGAAAGTTGCTGACAGTTCTGTTACGAGCTTTGCTTTTGTGGGCGATTCAACGTTTTTTGCATCGGGCATGACGGGAGTTGTGAACAGCGTTTACAACAAAAACGACATGATTGTTGTTGTTCTTGACAATTCAACAACTGCTATGACCGGTAATCAGCCTCACCCCGGAACGGGTGTCACAATGATGGGGGATATTTCTCCTGTTATAAGCATCGAAAAAATTCTTCGTGCTATTGGTATAACTTTTGTTGAAACGGTGAATCCTTTTGAACACGATAAAGCTGTTGAAACTGTTAAGCGTGCAATTGCTGAACAGGGAACAAGGGTTATTATTTTTAAAGCTCCTTGTATTGCTGTTGCAAAGCCGACGGAAAAGTGCAGAATTGACAGCGAAAAATGCGTGGGATGTAAAAAGTGTATAAAAGAAATCGGATGCCCTGCAATAAGTTTTATAAACAAAAAAGCGGTGATTGAAAGTTCGCTTTGCACAGGATGCGGACTTTGCAAGGGCATTTGCCCGACAGCGGCAATCTCGGATGCTTGCGGAAAGGTGGGTGAATGAAATGAAAATTGAGAATATTTTGCTTTGCGGAGTTGGCGGTCAGGGAACGGTGCTTGCATCAAAGCTTCTTGCATATTGCGCAATGAGAGACGGTCATGAGGCAAAGACTGCTGAAACAATTGGCATGGCGCAAAGGGGTGGCTCGGTTGTCAGCCATGTGAGAATTGGCGAGAATAAACATTCACCGCTTATTCCAAAGGGGTGTGCAGACATTATCATCGCTTTTGAGCCTGCGGAGGCGGTCAGATGTATTTCGTATCTCAAAAAAGGCGGTGCGGTGGTTGTCAATACAAATGCTGTGATGCCTGTTACAGCTTCTCTTTCCGGGACTGATTACAACTCCCAAACCATGCTTGAATACCTTGAAAACAATGTTGAAAAGCTGTATAAGGTTGACGGAAATGAAATTTGCAAGCGTTGCGGCTCTTCAAAAATTCTCAATGTTGCGCTTCTTGCGGCGGCGGCAAAGAACGGCTGCCTCGGAATGAGCACAGACGATTTGAAAACCGCGGTTTCGGAATTTGTACCCGAGAAATTCAGAGAACTCAACCTTAAAGCAATTGATGCATAAAACAAGAAAGGCGAAATATAAAATGCAGATAAACAAGGAACAGCTTGAGCTTGTGAGAGCTCAGATTAAGAGAATAAAGAAACGCGAATGTTTTTACAGCGACAGATTAAAGGATATTGATGATGTGACAACGCCCGAGGAATTTGAAAAGCTGCCATTTACATGGAAAGGTGATCTCCGAGAGGCTTATCCCCTTGGACTTCAGGCTGTTGATGATGAGGACATTGTCCGCATTCATTCCTCATCAGGAACAACGGGTACACCTGTTATTATTCCTTATACACAGGCGGACGTTGACGATTGGGCGGAAATGTTCAAGCGTTGTTATGAAATGATTGGTACAACAAAGCTTGACCGTGTACATATAACTCCCGGCTACGGACTTTGGACTGCAGGTATCGGTTTTCAGCTCGGTGCTGAGCGACTTGGTGCAATGACAATTCCCATGGGGCCCGGCAACACCGATAAACAGCTTCGTATGATGCAGGATATGAAATCAACAGTTCTTTGCGCAACATCTTCATACGCTCTTTTGCTTGCCGAGGAGATTTCAAGAAGAGGTATCGGTGACACTATTTGCCTCAAGAAGGGACTTATCGGTTCCGAAAGATGGGGCGACAAGATGAGAAACCGCATTGCTAATGAGCTTGGTGTTGAGCTTTATGATATTTACGGTCTTACAGAAGTTTACGGACCGGGAATTGGTGTAAGCTGCGAGCATCAATGCGGTATGCACTATTGGGATGACTATGTTTATTTTGAAGTTGTTGATCCCAAAACAGGCGAAAAGCTTCCCGACGGAGAAGTTGGTGAGCTTGTTATAACAACGCTGAAAAAACAGGGGGCGCCTCTCATCAGATACCGTACACACGATCTTACCAGAATCATCACGGGCGAATGTCCTTGCGGAAGCAAGTTCCCGAGAATAGACACTATTCTTGGAAGAACGGATGACATGGTTAAGGTTAAGGGAGTGAATATTTTCCCGAGTCAGATTGAGGAAATGCTCAAGAATGTAAAGGGTGCTTCGAGTGAATATCAGTTCATGATTGACCACCTTGACGGCAAGGACGTTTGCACTTTGTTTGTTGAGATTGAAGATGGAGTTAACAAGGAAGATTTTTCTGCACGTGCAGGTGATGATTTCAAGACAAAGATTGGTATTACGGCGAATATAAAGCCTGTTGCAATAGGTGAGCTTCCGAGAAGTGAAAAGAAGTCAACAAGAGTTTTTGACAACAGATATTGATATTTTTCGTATTTTCAGAGAAAAATCAGGTAAAAGTTAAAGCGATGCCATAAGCGTATCGGCATCGCTTTGAAATCCGAAAGGAGGGAACATCATAAAATGGAAAGAATTTATGACCTTATTAAAAAGAGAATGCCAAAGCAGGCAAGGGAACTTTTAGCAGGGCAGAATCCTGCAGATATTGCCGTTTTTTTTGAACACCTTGTTGAAGACAACGAAAACGAAAGAGAAGGAATAAATGATATAACGGTGATGTTCCGTCTTCTTTCAAAGGATATGGCGGCAGAGGTTTTTGCATATCTTGATCAGGAAATTTGTGAAACGCTCATTTCAAAGCTCACAGATGAGGAACTCTCTGTGGTTATCAACAATATGTTTAAGGATGACGCTGTTGACCTTGTTGAAGAAATGCCTGCGAATGTTGCAGTGAGAATCCTCGGACGTGCGAGCAAGGAAACAAGAGAGCAGATTAACAAGCTTCTCGGTTATCCCGAAAACAGTGCAGGAAGTATTCTGACAACAGAATTCGTGTCTTTCAGCAAGGAGATTACGGTTGCAGAAGCATTGGAAAAAATCCGCCGTGAAGGTGTGAACAAAGAAACGGTTTACACTTGCTATGTCACAGAGGACAAGTCAAGAAAGCTTGTTGGAATTGTTACCGTGAGAGATCTGATTCTTGCAGACAGCTCTACACAGGTTAAAGAGCTTATGAACACCGGTGTTATTTTCGCCAAAACAGGCGATGATAAGGAGGAGGTTGCAAAGCTCTTTGACAAATACGACCTTATCGCAATTCCTGTTACAGACAGCGAAGACAGAATCGTCGGAATTGTTACATTCGACGATGCTATTGACGTAATCAGGGAAGCTGCTGACGAGGATATTTCAAAAATGGCAGCGGTTGTTCCGTCTGAAAACACATATCTTAAAACAAGCGCTTTTTCTCATGCGAAAAACAGAATAGTCTGGCTCATTGTCCTCATGCTGACATCAACTTTTACAGGTGCAGTTATATCAAGCTATCAGGAATCTTTCAGCGCACTTCCGCTTCTTGTTTCGTTTATCCCGATGCTGATGAACACAGGCGGTAATTGCGGCTCGCAAAGCTCAAGCCTTATTATACGAGGTCTTGCAGTTGATGAAATAAGGTTCAGAGATGTGTTCAAGGTGATTTTCAAGGAGTTCTCGGTTGCGATGATTGTTAGCCCCATACTTGCAATTGTAAACGGAGTTCGCATTTACTTTACCTATGGTGATCTGGCAATGGCTGTGATTGTTTCTCTTTCGCTTATTTTCACCGTACTTTTAGCAAAGCTTATTGGGGCAATTCTTCCCATGATTGCAAAGAAAGTTGGACTTGACCCTGCGCTCATGGCGTCACCGCTTATAACCACAATTGTGGATATGTGTTCCGTTGCTGTTTATTTTGGACTTGCAACAAATTTTCTGACAATGTAACAGCAATTCTGAAGTTGTTTATCAGAAAATAACACAAAGAGCACCGGGAACAGACAGCTCTGCATCGAGCTTCTTAAGGTTTGCTCCGTTACATTCAAAAACTGTTACGTTTCCCGAAACCTCGTTTGTACAGAACAACAATCCGTCCTTTATGTTAAAGTCACGGGGACTTTTTCCACCGCATGGAGTGTGGGAAAGGGCGTTAAGAGTGTCACCGCAGATTTCAAAACATGTGATTGAATCGTGACCTCTGTTTGAAGTGTAAAGATATTTGCCGTCGTCGGAAATTCTGATGGCGGCAATTGTGCTTTGACCATCAAAACCATGGGGGAGTGCAGGGTATGTTCCCAGGAGAGACAGCGATGCACTTTGCGCATCATAGTTGAAAACGGAAACAGTTGATGCAAGCTCATTTGCACAATACATTTTCTTTCCGTCTTTTGAAAAGACAAGATGTCTTGCGCCATGACCGGCAGGTACAGCTGCCTTTGAAACAATGTTCAGGTCAAAATCATAAACGAAAATGGTGTCAATTCCGAGGTCAGTTGAAACAAGGTGATTTCCGTCGGGAGTGATACCGACAAAATGTGTGTGTGGAGCATCCTGACGTGTCTGATGAACACCTTTGCCGGAGTGGACAGAAAGCTTGTCACAAACTCCGTTTCTTATTCTTGAAACGCTTCCTGAAAGGTAATTTGTAAAATAGACATCGTTTTCGTGAACGCACAGGTGACAGGCAACGATGCCCTCGGTGCTGACCGGTGAGCCGAAGTCTGAAAGAGTTCCGTCCTCATTTACAGACGAATTGACAAGGGCGCTGAAATCTCCGCAAGCCTGCCTTAAAACAGTGTAAAACTTATTTCCGCTTTTTGCAAGAAACATTGGGCGGTCACAGGGGTAAATTTCTCTTGTTGAAAGAGTTTCGTTTTCAAAGTCACAAAGATAGATACCTCCATCTTTTGCGCAAGAAGCTATGTATATATTTTTCATCATATTTTTCCTTTCTGTTGTGGTGTATTAAGTGTATCACGGATTTATTTCGCAAGGGTTACGATTTTGTCATTTTTTAGAAAAAACGTCATTGAATACAACTTTTTTCGGTGAAATAAAGACATGGGGATTTTTGTTTACAATTTATAAAACAATCACCCTTTACTTTCACGCTTTAATGTGATACAATACTTTAGTATGGACAAAATGGGGTTAGAGTGCGAAAAGTGCAAAATCCCGTCGAAATGAAGTTTTGATAATTGTCCTGATATAAAAGAAAGCGGGGAAAAAACTGTGAACGATAAAATCAAAAGTCCTGCGATTGACAATCTTTTTAAGGCAATTTTAAGTCTTGAAAGTGTGGAGGAGTGCTATGATCTTTTTGAAGATCTTTGCACAATTGCCGAAATACAGGAAATGGCAAAAAGGTTGACCGCTGCCAAGATGCTTTCAAGCGGAGCTAAATACAGCGACATTGCCGACAAGACAGGTCTTTCCACCGCAACTATAAGCCGTGTTAACCGTGCTCTTAAATATGGTACGGATGGCTATCTGAGGGTGCTTGAAAGGATTGAATATGAAGACTGAGCAATATGGTGCATCTTTTGCACAGTGTTATGACAGGCTCAATTCGGAGGTTGATTACGGCAAGCTTTGTGATTTTGTTCAGGTGGCTTTTTCAAAGTTTTGTGACAAAAGGATTTCTTCCGTATGTGAGATTGCCTGTGGCACGGGGAGTCTTTGTATTGAGCTTGCACAGCGTGGTTACAAGGTGACAGCTTCGGATATTTCCGAGGATATGCTTTCGCTTGCGGACATGAAAGCGAGAAATTCGGGACTTCACGAATCAAGCTTACCAAGGTTTGTTAAGGCGGATATGAGGCACTATAGCCTATATTCACAGAGCGATGCGATAGTTTGCTTTTTCGATGGAGTGAATTATCTCACAAAGCCGGAAGATGTGAAGTCTTGCTTTAAAAGCACATTTGAGGCTCTTTGTGACGGTGGGATTTTCATTTTCGATGTGAATTCAAAGTTTAAATTTGAAAATATCTATGCAGACAATGCTTTTGTTCTTGAAGAGGACGGGGTTGTTTGCACATGGCAGAATTATTATAATTCAAAAACAAAAATGTGTGATTTTTATCTTTCTGTTTTTTCGGAAGATTCAGACGGAAAATATATCCGTGGTGATGAAAATCAGCGTGAAAGAATGTACACGGTAAGACAGCTTAAAGCCTATCTGTCTGAAAGCGGATTTGAAATCAAGGGGATTTTCTCGGATTATGATTTTAATGATGCTGATGAACAAAGGGATGAACGTTTGTATTTCGTGTGTCAGAAGGCAAAATGATAAGATTAAACTAACAAATTGAAAGGCGTTATTCAAATGGCATTCAATACTATAACAAGAGCAATGACTACCTGCGGAAATGCCCGTATTCTCATTGTAAATTCAAGAGAAATGGTCAACGACGCAATTAAATTCCACAAGACAACTCCAACCGCTTCTGCTGCGCTTGGTAGGACGCTTACGGCTGCCTCTCTTATGGGAACGCTTCTTAAAGACAAAGACAATTCGCTGACAATTTCTTTTCATGGCGAAGGTCCAGCAGGAAAGGTTCTTGCAACGGCAGATTATTATGGAAATGTCAGGGGATATATTGATAACCCTGCTGTTGATTTGCCTCTTAATTCAAAGGGGAAGCTTGATGTTGGCGGCGCTATTGGCGCAGGTACACTTTATGTTATCAAGGATATGGGACAGGGAGAGCCGTATGTTGGAATGACTCCGATTGTTTCGGGCGAGGTTGCAGAGGATATAACCGAATATTTTGCGGTTAGTGAACAGACTCCAACTGTGTGTGCGCTTGGAGTTCTTGTTGATGTGGATTATTCCTGTAAGTCCGCAGGCGGCGTTCTTATTCAGCTTCTTCCCGGGGCGGATGACGATTTTATCACACGCCTTGAGGCAAGGCTTCCGTATCTTTCAAATGTGTCTTCAATGTTTTCTGAGGGCAAGGATAATGTTACGCTTCTTAAAGAGATTCTTGGCGACATTGAGTTTGATGTGTTTGATGAAATTGATTGCTCTTACCATTGTGATTGCTCTAGAGAACGTGTTGAAAAGGCACTTATTTCAATTGGAGCAAAGGATCTTGCGGAAATTGCAGAAAAGGGCGAGGATACAGAGGTTTGCTGTCAGTTCTGTGACAAAAAATACAGCTTTACACCGGCGGAAATTCTCGGGCTTATTAAGTCATAATTTCAAGAGGTAAACCGAAATGATATACGAGGAAAACACGGCTGACAAAGCCGTTATTGAAAAATATATAAACAGGGCAAGGGCACAGGTTGAAAAAAGAGCTGTGAACAAAGGAGGCTCGCTTTGCGCATATATTGCGACATTTGGCTGTCAGCAAAACGAGGCGGATAGCGAAAGACTCATGGGTCAGCTTGAGAATATGGGTTATGTGAAAACAATGGACATAGAAAAAGCTGACATAATCATATTCAACACCTGCGCTGTGAGAGAGCACGCCGAGCTTAAAGCATTGTCAAAGACAGGTCAGCTCAAGCATTTGAAAGACAAAAATCCAAGCCTCATAATCGGACTCTGGGGGTGCATGGTTTCGCAGGAGCATCGTAAGGAAACCATTAAAAACAGCTATCCTTATGTTGATTTTGTTGCGGGAACAAATATGATGCACCGCCTTCCCGAGATTCTTTGCGATGTTCTTGAGACGGGGAGAAGACGTTACTATGTTGATGATTCACCTCACATTATTACAGAAGATCCGACATTTATAACCCGTGACGATGAGCTTTGTGCATGGCTTCCGGTTATGTATGGATGCGACAATTTCTGTACATATTGTGTTGTTCCCCATGTGCGTGGCCGTGAAAGAAGCAGAGAACCACGCTACATAATGGATGAGGCAAGGGGAATAATAGAAAATGGCTATAAGGAAATAACGCTTCTGGGACAGAATGTAAATTCCTATGGAAAAGGACTTCCGGAAGAAAGCAGGATTTCTTTTGCAAGACTTGTTGATGATATTTGCAACATTGACGGAGAATTCCTTGTTCGTTTTATGACATCCCACCCAAAGGATGCTTCTGATGAGCTTATTGATGTTCTTGCTTCCAATCCGAAAGCGGCAAAGCATTTTCATTTGCCCATGCAGGCGGGAAATGACGAAATTTTGCGCCGCATGAACAGAAAGTATACAAGCGGAGATTTTCTCAGACTTGCTGAAAAAATCAAGGCAAAGGTTCCGGGGATTACGCTCACAAGTGATATAATTGTCGGTTTTCCCGGAGAAACAGAGGACCAGTTCAAGGACACACTAAAAATGGTTGAAGCAGTTGGCTTTGATTCGGTTTATGCTTTTATCTATTCTCCCCGTGAGGGAACACCGGCGGCAAGCATGGAAGACCCGGTCACATATGAAGAAAAGACAGAACGTTTCTCACGTCTTTATGAGCTTGAAACAAGTATTGCCGCAAAAATCAATGCTTCTCTTGTGGGAAGCACGTTGAGAGTTCTTTGCAACACGAAAGAAAAATCAGAGGACGGATATTTTGCAGGAAGAACAAGCGGAAACAAGGTAGTGAGATTTAGGGGAGAAAATGTTGACGGATATTACGGAAAATTTGTTGACATAAAAATTACTTCGAGCGAAAAAACACAGATTTTTGGAGAAGTTGCCGAGTAACAAGGCAAAATTTATAAAAGAACAAATAGAAAAGGAAGATTGAAATGTCAAAAAGACTTATTGATCTTGCGAGAACTCTCGGAGAAGAGCTTGCCGCAAGCGATGAATTCAAAAGATACAACACAGCCAAAGAAAACCTTAAGGCAGACAAAGAACTAAAGGGAAAAATAAATGAATTCAAGGTTCAGAAAATGATTCTCGACATGGAAGCCAAGAAAGAGGAAAACCAAAGGGAAGAAAGCCTTCTTGATGTTTTGGCAGTTCGTGTTGACGAGCTTTACAGAAGCATCAACGAAAACCCTGTTATGGTTGAGTTCAACAGTGCTGAAGAGGAAATGAACAATCTTCTCACAGCAATAAATGCAACAATTGGCTCATATGTTGCGGATAAGGATGAGCCAAAGGGTGGGGAAGGCTCGTGTTCACCGGATATGTGTGCTTCCTGCAAGTCGGCTTGCGCACATTCTAAGCAGTAAATTTCAAAGAGATTTAAATATTTCTGTATGTTAAAAAAATTGATTACAGGTTTTGCAAGGAGGAATCGTATAAATGCCTTATACTCCCATGATGCTGCAATATTTTGAAATTAAAAAGCTCTATGAGGATCATATTCTGTTTTACCGTCTTGGTGATTTTTATGAAATGTTTTTCAATGATGCACTTGTTGCCTCAAAGGAGCTTGAGCTTACGCTTACAGGGCGTGATTGCGGCATGGAGGAAAGAGCACCCATGTGTGGCGTGCCTTTTCACAGCAGCGAATCCTATATAACAAAGCTTGTAAAAAAAGGCTTTAAGGTTGCAATCTGCGAGCAGACAGAGGACCCGGCGACGGCAAAGGGGCTTGTTAAACGAGATGTTGTAAGAGTGATAACGCCGGGAACGGTTACGGACAGCTCTGCGCTTGTTGAAACAAAGAACAATTATCTCTGCGCAATATGTGCAGACGGTGAGAAAGCCGGAATTGCACTTGTTGATATTACAACGGCTGATATGTATGCGACGGACATTACGCAGGGGGATATTATCGAAAGACTTATTTCCGAGCTTGCGGTTTACAGTCCGAGCGAGGTTATAACCAATCTCAGCGTTTCAGAGCTTGGCTCGGCATATGAATATCTCAAAACAAAGGCAAATGCTTTTATTTCGTGCGAGAATCCGATGCCGTGTGCTGATATGAAGCTTCTTGAAGAGCAGTTTGGAAAGGATTTTGCATCGCAAGAGAATATTGATTCAGAGGCTCTTTCGCTTTGCGCTGTCAGCGCACTTCTTGGATATGTAAAGGAAACTCAAAAGACAGATATTTCGTATATCGGAAAGCTTTCTTATTACACAAACGAGCAGTTTGTTTCAATTGATGTCAACACCCGACGCAATCTTGAGCTTTGCGAAGCTATGCGAACAGGTGACAAAAAGGGAACACTTCTTTGGGTTCTCGATAAAACCAAAACAAGTGCAGGCTCAAGACTTTTGAGAAAATGGATTGAGCAACCCCTTGTTTCACTTTCGGGAATAAATCGCCGTCAGAATGCGGTAAAAGCGCTTTACGATAACTACATCGTAAAGGAAGAGCTTGCCCTTGCACTTGACAAGGTAAACGACCTTGAACGCCTTATGACAAAAATGGTATATGGCACTGCAAATGGCAGGGACATGATTGGAATGTTGAACACAATACGCCAGATTCCTCTTGTTAAGGAACAGCTTGATAAATTTGACAGTGGGGAGCTTTGTACCCTTGGAGAAAAGCTTGATCTTCTTTCTGACATAGGCGATTACATTGAAGCGGCGATTGTTCCCGAACCGCCATTTTCAATAAGGGAGGGCGGATTTATATGTGAAGGCTTTTCAAAAGAAGTTGATGAACTGCGCTCTTTCATGGGTGAGGGAAAAAGCTGGATTGCCAAAACAGAAGCTGAAGAAAGGGAAAAAACAGGTATTAAGAATCTCCGCATAGGTTATAACAGGGTTTTTGGATACTACATTGAGGTTACAAATTCTTTTAAAGAGCTTGTTCCCGAAACATACATAAGAAAGCAAACTCTTTCAAACTGCGAAAGGTATATCACGGACGAGCTGAAAAAGATGGAGGAAAAGGTTTTGAGCGCACAGGACAAGGTTGTTGCGCTTGAATATGAGCTTTTCTGTATGCTCCGTGATTTTATTACGAAGAACACCATAAGGGTACAGCAGACAGCTGCAGTACTTGCTGAGGTTGATGTGTATGTTTCGCTTGCTGATGTTGCCCTTAAGAATAATTATGTGTGTCCTGAGGTTGATTATTCAGATAAGCTTGAAATCAAGAACGGACGTCATCCTGTCGTTGAAAAAACGCTTAACGGAACAATGTTTGTTCCCAATGACACAGAGCTTGACGAAAAGCACAGCCTTATGCTTATTACAGGTCCGAATATGGCGGGTAAATCAACGTATATGCGTCAGAATGCTCTTATTATCCTGATGGCGCAGATTGGCTCGTTTGTTCCTGCAACCAGCGCAAGAATTGGTGTTGTTGACAAGATTTTCACTCGTGTTGGTGCATCGGATGACCTTGCGTCGGGACAGTCGACATTTATGCTTGAAATGAATGAGGTTGCTTTTATTTTAAAGAATGCCACCAAGAAGAGCTTTATTGTTTATGACGAAATCGGCAGAGGAACTTCTACCTTTGACGGAATGAGCATTGCCCGCGCAATTGCGGAATATACGGCGAGCAAAAAGCTTGGCGCAAAGACAATGTTTGCTACCCATTATCATGAACTGACTGTTCTTGAAGAACAGTTTCCGTCTGTTACAAATTACAGCATTGCCGCAAAGAAAAGAGGAGACGATGTTGTGTTCTTGCGCAAAATTGTCAAGGGGGCGGCGGACGACAGTTATGGAATTGAGGTTGCAAAGCTTGCAGGAGTGCCAAACTCGGTTATAAAGCGTGCAAAGGAGGTGCTTGCTTCTCTCGAAAGCGAGGATGAAACACCACTTTCATATAAAAAGCAAGCCATTGATGCGGAAAGTGACAGGATGTCCTTAAACATAACTATGGAGGATGCCGCAAAGAACGAGGTGTTTGAGATTCTTAAAAAGCTTGATATTAACACGACTTCTCCGATTGAGGCTTTACAAAAACTTTATGAGCTTAAAAAATACACAGAATAATCTTTTAAGGAGGTGCGGCGATGGGAATAATTAACGTTCTTGACAAGCAAACGGCAAATCTTATTGCCGCAGGAGAGGTTGTCGAGAGACCGGCTTCAGCTATAAAGGAATTGCTTGAAAACTGCGCTGATGCTGGAGCGACAAAGGTTACAGTTGAAATTAAAAACGGTGGAACAACCTATATAAGAGTGACAGATAACGGATGCGGTATGGCAAAAGAGGATTTAAGTACCTGTATTCTGCGCCATGCGACGAGTAAAATAAAGACGAAAGAGGATTTGTCTTGTATCGGTACCCTTGGATTCAGAGGCGAGGCTCTTGCTGCAATTGCTGCTGTGACAAGGCTTTCTATAATGACAAAGCGTGCTTGTGACTCTGTTGGGTACCTTATGGAATCGGAATTCGGGACGGTAAATGATGTTACTGAAGCGGGTTGCGCTGACGGAACGACAATTATCGCAAGGAATCTTTTTGAAAATGTACCTGCAAGAAGAAAGTTTCTCAAGAGGGATGCAACAGAGGCGCATGCGGTTGTTGCGGCGGTTGAAAAGTTTGCTCTTTCAAAACCGGCAATCTCTGTAAACTGCATTTCCGATGGAATTGAAAGGCTCAAAACTCCGGGCGACGGGGTTGTTGCGAATACAATATATGCCGCACTTGGTCGTGAGTTTTCCGAAGGTATGATAAAGATTGATTATAGTTTTGGCGGAATAGAAGTGAGTGGCTACGTTTGCAAGCCGTCTCTTTGCAGACCGAACAGAAGTATGCAGAATTTCTTTATCAACCAAAGATATGTGCGTTCAAAAACAATGTGCGCTGCACTTGAAGAGGGATTCAGGAGTTTTTGTCCGACGGGGAAATACCCGGGGGCTGTGATGTATCTCTCAATTGAAAATGCACTTGTTGATGTAAATATACACCCGGCAAAGCTTGAGGTGAAATTTGTAAATGAAAAGGCTGTTTTTGAAACTGTTTTCTACGCTGTAAGAAATGCGCTTTCAAGAGCGACAAACGGAAGCACGCTTCTTGATAATACCACAGGAAGCTCAGCATCAATATCGCAGATTACTAAGGCTTTTCCGCCGGAGAATTCATCTTCTGATAAGGGTTACAACGCAGATAGTGCAGTTGGAAATAACAAAGATATAGCCGAAGTCGGAAACATTTTTTTCAAGGAAAAGGGCAGCATTGTTGAAATCTCGACAGATAAAGTGTCGGAGGATTCAAAGGGTGATTGTGATAAGAATGCGAGCAACGCTGATACGGGTGTTGCATCACCGCCTTTGACAGAGATTCCTCAAAAGAAAGAGTCAAGGTCACTCGAAGAAATTGCAAGGATTTTTGACAGTGAAAAGCAAATTGGTGAGGAAGCTAACGATGAGAATGGCGAAAATGGGGACAACAAAGCATCGGCTGTAGTGCCTCCTGCGGAAGCATCTTCAAAGGAACATCTTGATTTTATACACAAACTTGACATATCTATTCCCAAGGCTCCTGAAAAGTATGGTATAGATTTTGTGCACGAACCTCCGCCGGAATTTAAAGCTGATAAGCTGTTTGGTGAGGTAAAGGAAAAAACGGATGAAAACAATATATTGTCCGGATTTGATAACAGCGATTATTTCAAAGGTATTGCCGTAAATACTGAGAGTAAGGACGTTTCTCAAGCATTTGGCAATGACACGGCAAATGTTGTTAATGGAGAAAATCCTGACAATATTCCGGATGCTTCGAATGAACCAAGACGTCCGCAACCAAAACCGCTTGAACAAACTATTTCCATGCTTGATGCAGATGATGACGGAACAAGCGCAATTAATACGAAAAGTGAGCTTGAAAAACGAATCAAAAGAGGCGTGAATATAATCGGTGAGGCTTTCAATGCTTATATAATTGTGGAAACTGGCGGCGATCTTTATCTTGTGGATAAGCATGCAGCACACGAGCGTATAATCTATGAGGGCATGAAAAACGGTTTGAAAAAGCGTGAGGGAGTTCAACTGCTTCTTGAGCCTCTCAATGTTTCCGTTAGCTCAAAGGAAGCAGAAGCTATTACCGAACACGGTGATTACATAAAAAATGCAGGATTTGTTTTTGAAGAATTTGGACACAACTCTTACTTGCTCCGTGGACTTCCGCCGTTGGTTGATTTAAGTGACGGAATCGAGCTTTTTGCTTTTCTTGCAGGGCGGCTTGCCGACGGCAACGGAAGAGCTCTTGGCGATGTTTTTGACAGGGCACTTTATACGGCGGCTTGTAAAGCGGCGGTTAAAGCGGGGCGAAAGACTTCTGAACTCAGCAACACCGTTATAATTGATAAGTTGTTTTCTGATGAGGGAGTTCTTTATTGTCCCCATGGAAGACCTGTGCTTATTAAGTTCACAAAATCAAAGCTTGACAGAATGTTCGGGAGAACTTAAATTTTATACACTAAATAGTATTTTAATAACACGAAAGGATGCGGGAAATCGGGCATCTGATTTCCGATTTCTCACACAAGGGCACTATGTTTAAACTCAAAAAGCAGGAAGGAAACGCAAGACGTGGAGAGTTTGTTACTCCACACGGCACTATTCAGACGCCGGTGTTTATGAATGTGGGAACCTCCGCAGCTATTAAGGGTGCGGTTTCTACAATGGACCTTATTGATTGCCGTTGCACAGTTGAGCTTTCCAACACATATCATCTTCATATTCGTCCGGGAGATGATGTTATCAAGGAGATGGGCGGATTACACAAGTTTTTTAATTGGCAGGGACCGATTCTCACGGATAGCGGTGGATTTCAGGTTTTCTCCCTTGCGGTTTTAAGAAAAATAACCGAGGAGGGTGTCACTTTTGCTTCTCACATGGACGGCAAACGCATTTTTATGGGTCCGAAAGAAAGCATGAAAATTCAGGCTAATCTCGGTTCGACAATTGCTATGGCGTTTGATGAGTGTATTGAAAATCCGGCAGAGTATAATTACACAAAGCGTTCCTGCGAAAGAACTACACGCTGGCTCAAGATTTGTAAGGAAGAAGTTGCAAAGAACAATCTTGCCCCGGATGCTGTAAACCCAAAGCAGATGCTTTTCGGTAAAAATCAAGGCTCAACATACAGCGACTTAAGAATCAATCATATGAAGGAAATTGCTGAGCTTGACCTTGACGGTTATGCAATCGGCGGTCTTGCTGTGGGAGAGGAAACAGAGGATATGTACCGTATAATTGAGGATGTTGAGCCGCATATGCCCAAAGATAAGCCTCGATATCTCATGGGAGTTGGCACGCCGGTTAACATTCTTGAGGCGGTTTACAGAGGTGTTGACTTTTTTGATTGCGTAATGCCAAGCCGTAATGCCCGTCACGGAAATCTTTTCACATGGGACGGTCTTATGAATCTCAACAATAACAAATATGAGCGTGATACACGTCCTATCTCTGACAAGTGCGGTTGCCCGACGTGCCGCAACTATTCAAGAGGTTATATCCGCCATCTCTTCAAGGCGAGAGAGCTTCTCGGCATGAGGCTTTGCGTTATTCACAACCTCTATTTCTATAACACAATGATGGAAGAAATCAGAGCCGCACTTGACGAGGGAAGATACACCGCTTTTTATAACGAAATGAGAGTAAGGCTTGCACAGCGTGTAAATGACTAAACCGTAAATTATTATAATTTAAATAAAAACAAACACAGGAGGAACAAAAAATGTTCACAAATCTTATCAACAAATTCCAGACAGTAAATCTTCTTACAGCAACTGCTGATGCAGCTGCCACAGGTACGCCTGCAGAACCAGTTAGTATGTGGGGCTCTGTGATTATGCTTGTTGTCTTTTTTGCATTTGCTTATTTCTTTATGATTCGCCCTCAGAAAAAGCAGGAAAAAGAAACAAAGCAGATGCGTGACAGCATTACAGTAGGCGACGAAATCACAACTATCGGTGGTATCACAGGAAAAGTGTGCAATGTGAGAGATGACACACTTACAATTGAAACCGGCGCAGACAGAACAAAGCTCAAGATTGCTCGTTGGGCAGTTCGTTCAATTGACAAGAAGTTTGGCGAGGAACACGCTGAAGAAGCTAAGACCACAGCATACAAGGTTAAGAAAAAGGAGCAGGAAAACGCTTCAGAGGAAAAGTAAGACATAAATCGGCATAATTGTTTTTTCTGTTTCAGAATATTTTGCATATACCTCCGAATAAATTGTAAATATAAATCAATATTTGGTTTTCGGAGGTATTTTTATGGCAAAAGTAAAAAATGAAGTGGGAAAGAATTGTGCAGCGGAAGGAAGAAATTCAAAAACAACTGCTGCGTCTGCTACAATAGCAGGATTTATGTTTTCAGCTCTTGTTGGAATCGTTTCAGGGGCATTTGCTCTGTTTATTCTTTCTTCTCTACTTTCAAAAATGAAAGACCCGGCTGGCTTGTTTTCCATAGCGGCAATGGCGGTTGCTGTTGTTGCAGGGTTTGTTGCAGGGAAAACTGCTTCACTTCGTTTACCGGGTTCAACAAGGCTTGTGCGTGCTTTGGGAGTGTGGCTGATTCTTGGTATTGTTACGGTGGTTATTTCGCTTGTTATTCCGGTTGAGAACAAGGCTTTAACCGATGTTTCGGGAACAGCATACACAGCAACACTTGCTGTTGCTTCAATGCTTGCCGCTGCAATTATTGGCTCGGGTTCAAAGAAACGCAAGGCAAAGCCGGGCAGCAACAGCAGAAGATAGTTTGATATTTATATTCTAAATGTTTTGTTGTAGACGGGGAGTGCAAAGCAATTATTAGATTTTTAGCGGTGCATTCCCTTATCAACGAAAGGATGTGTAAAAAGTGATGAAAAAGGATGTTGTGATTGTCGGAGCAGGTCCTGCCGGTATTTTTACGGCACTTGAAATGCTAAAATGCAATTCCGACAAGAAAATACTTATCATTGAAAAGGGCAGGGCAGTTGAAGAAAGAAGATGCCCGAAATCAAAGACAAAGCAATGCGTTAACTGTAAACCTTATTGCCATATCACGACAGGCTTTTCGGGTGCAGGTGCATTTTCTGACGGAAAGCTTTCGTTAAGCTATGAAGTTGGAGGCGATCTTCCTACTCTTATCGGTGAAGATTATGCGCAGGAAATGATTGATTATACCGACAAGATTTATCTTGACTTCGGTGCAGATACTCATGTTGAGGGTGTCAGTGACTATGATGAGGTTAAGGAAATAAGGAAACGTGCCATTCAGGCAGGACTTCGGCTCGTTGACTGCCCGATTCGTCATCTTGGAACTGAAAAGGCGCAGGAAATTTATTACGCTATTGAAAAGCATTTGCTTGACAATGGCGTTGAGATTATGTTTGGTTGTGAGTGCAAGAATGTAATATTTGAAAACGGCGATTGTGTTGGTGTGATTGCTGCTGACAACCACGGAAATGAGTTTGAAGTGCGTGCTAAGAGCACTGTTATCGCAACGGGAAGACGAGGAGCTGATTGGCTTGAAAAGATTTGTGCGGAGCATGATATTGCACATCAGCCGGGAACTGTTGACATTGGTGTGAGAGTTGAAGTAAGAAACGAAGTTATGGAAACCGTCAACAAGGTTTTGTATGAATCAAAGCTTATCGGATATCCAAAACCTTTTAAAAACAAGGTGAGAACGTTCTGCCAGAATCCCGGTGGGTTTGTAAGCCAGGAGAATTATGACAACAATCTTGCTGTTGTAAACGGTCATTCTTACAAGGAAAAAAAGTCCAACAACACGAATCTTTCAATCCTTTGCTCACATAATTTCAGCGTGCCTTTCAATCAGCCGATTGAATATGCTCAAAAGGTTGGAGAACTTACAAATATGCTTGGTGCAGGACATATCCTCGTTCAGCGTTTCGGAGATATTCTTGACGGCAAGCGTACATGGCCAAAAGAGCTTGCGCAGTCTAACCTTAAGCCTACGCTTGTTGATGCTGTTGCAGGTGATATTACTGCTGCAATGCCTTATCGTGCCATGACGAACATAATAAACTTCATTCATGCGGTTGACCATGTTGTACCCGGATTTGCTTCAATTGAAACATTGCTTTATTCTCCTGAACTTAAATTCTACAGCAACCGTGTTAAGATGGATGCTGAGCTTACGACAAGTGTGAAGGGACTTTATTGTCTTGGAGATTCAAGCGGTTGGACAAGAGGTCTTATGATGGCATCTGTAATGGGCGTTATAATGGGTAGAAAGCTTTCAAAGGATTCTGAAATTTAAACAGAGCTTGCTTCACAACTTTTTTGGCAAATTTCGCCATTCCTATTGACAATTTTGCTTTGCGGATGTATAATATAGAAGAATAATGGATTTGGATTCTATTTTGTCCGTTATTGTTTAAAATTCTGATTTAAGGAGCTTATTTGATGCTTTGCTTATCCGTTGATACAACGGCGAAAACGGCGGCTGTGTGTGTCAGTGAGTATTCTGACAAGGGTCTTTTACCTCTTTGCGAGTCCTGTGTGAATGGGACACTTACTCATAGCGAAACTCTTCTGCCAATGATAAACAATTGCCTTGAGAGGTGCGGAAAGGGCGTTGAAGACATTGATGTCTTTGCTGTTAGCGCGGGTCCGGGCTCGTTTACGGGGGTGAGGATTGGTGTTGCGGCGATAAAGGGGCTTTCTTTTTCTAAAAAAGAAAAGCATATCTGCTATCCCGTTTCATCTCTTGAAGCGCTTGCGTGCAATCTTTGCGCCCCACTTGCAAAAAATGTCATAATTTGTCCTGTGATGGATGCAAGAAGAAGTCAGGTTTACAATGCTCTGTTTAAACTGAAATCCGGGAAAATTGTTCGTCTTTGTGATGACAGACTTATCACTGCGGCGGAACTCCATAAAGAGCTTTGTGAGCAATATGCTGACAGCAGAATATTGCTTGTGGGAGATGGCGTGTTCGTGGCTGAAAAAGAGTTTTCTCGTCAAGATGTGAGCAAGTTGCACTATGAAATTGCAAGCGGTGGTTTGGTTTTTCAGTCGGCATTTTCTGTTGCGAAAGCCGCTTTTGATCACATTGATGAATGGAAAGATGTTGACAGCAATATCCGCTATTGCGGAAAAGAACTTTCGCCTGTTTATTTACGAGCCTCTCAGGCAGAGCGTGAACTTGCCGAAAAAAATGCAAAATAATTTTGAGGTGAAAAAGAAATGTATAATATTGAAAACGATGTTGAAAGCATACTCGTAACCAACGAAGAGATAAACGGCGCTGTAAAGCGTATTGCAGCGGAAATTACAGCTGATTTTGCTGAATCAGACAAACAGCTTTTGCTTGTCTGCGTTCTCAAAGGTTCTCTTATGTTTATAAGTGATCTTATGAAAGAGATTAAGCTTCCGCTTAAGGTTGACTTTATGAAAGTGTCGTCATATGGTTCGGGAACAGTTTCCAACGGTCAGGTGAAGATTCGTTATGACCTTGACACCGACAGCCTTGAAAACTATAATGTTGTTGTTGTTGAAGACATTATCGATTCCGGACACACGCTTGCAAATCTTCTTATTCACCTTAAAAACAGAGGTGCAAATACTGTTAAGCTTTGTGCACTTCTTGACAAACCCTCTCGTCGTGTTGTGGATGTAGACATTGATTATAAAGGATTCTCAGTTCCTGATGCATTTGCAATCGGTTATGGTCTTGATTATGACGAAAAGTATAGGAATCTTCCTTACATAGGCGTTCTTAAGCCCGAGATTTACAGCAATTAAAACCTGTTTTATGGCTATTAAAATTACATAGAAAGGAAAAACAAAAATGAAAATTATCGAAGAATTCGGAAAATTTATCAAGAGGGGAAATGTCGTTGACATGGCAGTGGGCGTTGTTGTCGGCGGTGCTTTCGGAAAGATTGTTACTTCTCTTGTTTCCGACATTATCACTCCTTGCATTACTTATATTACAGGCGGTGCAAAGAATGCAGGTAAGCTTGTTCTTAAGGCTGCTGAACTTCTTGAAGACGGAACCGTTTCTGTTCCTGAGATTGCAATTAACTACGGAAACTTTATCCAGACAATTGTTGATTTCCTTGTTATTGCTTTTTGTATTTTTATGGTTGTAAGAGTTATTACAACTGCAAGAGCTAAGGCTGAAGAGCTTAGAAAAAAGGAAGAAGAGGAAGCTCCTGCACCTGCACCTAAAGAACCTTCAGAAGAAGTTAAGCTTCTCACCGAAATTGTTGAGCTTCTCAAGAACAAGTAATTAGTTAAGCATAGTAAAAAAAGAGGATAGCGCAGACAAATGCGTTATCCTCATTCTTTTATGAAACTTTGAATCCGAACAGTCCATCTTTTTCTTCGGAAGCTTCGTCGATATCATCGGGTTGCTTAGGTGTAACAATAATCTTAACCTTTTCAGCACGCCTGTCTTTGACCTTAGAAACTTCAACGGAGAGATTGTCATAGGTGAACTTGTCCTTAACCTCGGGAACTTTTTGAAGATTCTCAAGCACCCAACCGTTTACTGTCACAAATTCATCATAAACTTCTTCGGGGAACATATATAGCTCCTGAATTTCGGTAAGGGCTGTTGCGCCGTTTACTATATAGGTGTTATCGCCGATTTTGCGAATGTTTTCAACAATTTTATCGTGCTCGTCCCAAATCTCACCAACAAGAATCTCAAGTACATCCTCAAGCGTTACAAGTCCTGCTGTTCCGCCATATTCATCGAGAGCGATTGCCATGTGAGTCTTTTCTGCCTGGAACTTTTTAAGAAGTTTTGTGAGCTTGGTTCCTTCGCTTATAAATAGTGGTTTGTTTATTATTGGTTTCAATTGGTTCTTTCCGTCCTGAAGAAGCCTTGAAAAATCCTTTTCGTGAATAATTCCGATTATATCGTCGATTGTTTCACCATAGACGGGAAGTCTTGAAAAACCACTTTTTCGGAAGGTGTTTTTGATTTCTTCAAAGGGCATATCCGCCGCAACTGAAATTATGTCAACTCTCGGTATTAGTATTTCGGAAACATCGAGGTCACCAAAATCAATGACGTTTTTAATGATTTCACCTTCGTGTTCGCCGATTTCGCCATCGTTTTGTGCCTCATCGACAAGTGTGATGATTTCTTCTTCGGTGACGGTTGCGGTGTCATTCTTCTTAAATATCTTTTCGAGAAGCTTTTGCCACATACCAAAAAACAATGTAATCGGAGAGAAAACAATCATGAGAGCTTTGACAATGCCGGACACTGCAAGAGAATAGCCCTCCGAATGGTCTTTTGCAACTGTTTTCGGGGAAATCTCGCCGAAAATCAAAATCAAAACTGCCATTGTAATTGTCGAAACAACGGCACCAAGATTACTGTCACCATTAAACCATCTTGTGAAAGAAACTGTTGCGATTGAAGCGGCTGCGATATTCACAATGTTGTTTCCAATGAACATTGTGAAAAGAAATTTGTCATAGTTATTCAAAATGTCAAGCACTGATTTTGCTTTTTTGTTTTCTCCTTGGGAAAGTGCTGACATTTTAGTTTTGTTTACGCAAGTGAATGCAGTTTCGGTTCCTGAAAAGAAAGCCGAACAGGCAACCAAAAGCAAAAGAATTATCACCTGTAAACTGTCGCCGTCCATTTAGAATAATCACTCCTTATGTTTTTATGTACTGCAATATACACAGTTACAGTCGTTATTATACCATACAAAACCCATAAAATCAAGAGATTTCACAACATTTTTACATAAAATAAGGGTCTATTTCAGCTTATAAAGAGAAAATAATTAAAATTTCATATGCTTTTAATATTGCATCAAAATTTGAGAGTTAAAATATAAGTGAATAAAAAGATAATGGGGGCATAAAATTTGAATATAAGCGATGTAAAGAATCTTGATGATGTAAAAGCTTTTTTTGCAAAGGACAGATTTGCCACGGAAAATGGAATGGAAATAGTATGTGGAGAGGCAGGACACGCTGTTTGCAGAGTTAAGCTTACAGAGAGGCACAACAATGCAATGGGTTTTGTAATGGGCGGAGTGTCCATAACTTTGGCTGACTTTGCATATGCGGTTGCTTCTAACCTGCAAGCACCCGGAACTGTTTCGCTTAGCTCAAACATTTCTTATATCGGAACTGTAAAGGGTGAGTATATGATTGCAGAGGCTAAATGCATAAAAAGAGGAAGAACAACCTGCCTTTACAATGTAAATGTAACCGACGAGCTTGGAAATGATGTTGCTTTTGTAACTATTACCGGCTTTACAAAATCAAATCAGGAGGTTAAGCATGGCTGATATTAAAAGTTCAATTATTGTTCCAACACCGCATAACAGCGCAGTTTTAGGAGAATTTGCAAAAACTGTGCTTATGCCTGGAGACCCTTTGCGTGCGAAGAAGGTAGCCGAGCTTTTTTTAGAAAATGCAAGGCAAGTAAACAATGTGCGCGGAATACACGGATACACAGGAATTTATAGGGGAACTCCTGTTTCGGTTATGGCAAGCGGAATGGGAATGCCGTCTATTGGCATTTACAGCTATGAGCTTTTTTCCGGTTATGGCGTTGAAAACATAATCAGAATTGGCTCGATTGGCGCAATGAGCGAAAGTATCAAGCTTCGTGAGTTGATTTTTGGTATGGGTGCTTGCACAAATTCAAACTTTGCTTCTCAATATGGACTGCCGGGAGTTTTTGCTCCTATTGCTTCTTTTTCACTTCTTCGGGATGCTGTACAGTGTGCAGAGAAGCTTGGAAAGAGCTTTGTAGTGGGTAATATTCTTTCATCGGATACTTTTTATTGTGATGATGAAAATGCCACGGATAAATGGCGTAAAATGGGAGTGCTCGGAGTTGAAATGGAGGCGGCGGCACTTTATATGAATGCCGCAAGACTTGGAAAGAAGGCTCTTGCAATTTGCACAGTTTCGGATAATGTTGTAACCGGGGAGAGCTTGCCGTCAAGTGAGCGTGAAGTTTCCTTTACCGACATGATGGAGATTGCACTTGAGGTTGCCCTAAAACAAGCGGTTGATGTTGAAAAGGCATAAAGGAGCTTTTTATGAAAAGAGTATTTTTGATTGTACTTGACAGTTTTGGAATTGGCGCTCTTGAAGACGCCGAAGCTTTTGGAGATATAAGTCCCAACACGCTAAAAAGTATTTCTACCTCAGAGTGCTTTGATATTCCAAACCTTACATCACTTGGACTTTGCAATATTCTTGGTGTTGCCGACAGAAAACTTGCTCCTTGTAAAGCTCCTATTGCCGCCTATGGAAAATGCAGAGAGGTTTCCAAGGGAAAGGACACAACAACAGGTCATTGGGAGCTTTGCGGGATTGTTTCAGATAATCCTTTTCCAACTTATCCCGACGGATTCCCGGCAGAGGTGATTGAGGCGTTTGAGGGTGTAACCGGTCGAAAGGTGCTTTGCAACAAGCCTATGTCAGGGACACAAGTAATTATGGAGTATGGAAAGCAGCATGAACAAAGCGGCGACCTGATTGTCTACACTTCTGCTGACAGCGTTTTTCAGATTGCTGCACATGAGGATGTTGTGTCGAGGGAAAAGTTGTATGAATACTGCCTTGCTGCAAGGAAGATTTTGTCCGGTAAGCACGCAGTTGGCAGGGTGATTGCACGTCCTTTCGTGGGCGAATATCCAAACTATGTGCGCACAGACGGAAGACACGATTATTCCCTTGAGCCTACAGGCAAGACAACGCTTGATTATATCAAAGAAGCTTATCTTGATGTGATTTCTGTGGGAAAAATCAGCGATATTTTCGCAGGCGTTGCTGTGACACAGAGTTTTCCTACGAAGAACAATGCTGACGGCATGGCAAAGACACTCGAAATAGCTGAAAGTGATTTTTGCGGTTTGTGCTTTGTTAATCTCGTAGATTTTGATTCGTCTTATGGTCACAGAAATGACGTTGATGGTTATGCAAGAGCCATAAGTGAGTTTGACAAATGGCTTCCGGGGTTACTGGAAAAGCTTGGAGATGATGATGCACTCATAATCACGGCAGATCATGGATGCGACCCTTGGGACATCAGCACAGATCACACACGAGAGTTTGTCCCTCTTCTCGTTTATGGAAAGGGGTTGACACCGGTTGACCTTGGTATAAGGGAAAGCTTTGCTGATGTAGGAAAAACTGTCCTTTCAATGCTTGAAATATGTAATGATGCGGTTGGAAATGAGTTTTTAACTGATATAAAACAAGGTGCAACGGTAAATATGCTTGCCGAGCTTGCGAGAACTGTTTCACAAAAGGCATATGCTCCTTATTCAAATTGTTTTGTTGGGGCGGCGCTTGAAGCTGTTACTCCAGATGGCAAACGCAACATTTACACGGGTGTAAACATTGAAAACGCTTCATTCACGCCCACAGTTTGCGCCGAAAGGGTTGCCTTTTTTAAGGCGATTTCTGAGGGGGTAACAGATTTCAGGTCTATAAGTGTATGCGGAGGAAAATGCGGTCAGCCTGACGGGAAATTTACACCTTGCGGTGTTTGCAGACAGGTTATGTCAGAATTTTGTGATAAAGATTTCAGAATCTATGTTTACAATACTGATTCAGAGGGCAATGCTGTTGCTCCGAAATCATTCACATTGAAGGAACTTTTACCCGAAAGCTTTTCGGCAAAAAGTGTGAAAAGTAATTGATTTTAACGCTATTATATTAGTCTCTGTCCTATATGAGTATTGGTAAACAAAAAATATACAATTTTAAATATAA
>JAZQKV010000058.1:0-21947 GCA_045542335.1 Eubacteriales bacterium | reverse complement strand
GGGAAGACGCCGCCGGCGGTGAGGTAATCGTGGTCGGCTTCGAGGGCGTTGAGAGCTTCGTCAAGAGATGTGGGAAGGTGCTTGAGCTTTGCCTTTTCTTCTTCGGGGAGGTGGAAGAGGTTCATGTCGTAGGGACCCCAGCCGTTTTCGTGGGGGTCGATCTTGTTCTTGATACCGTCGATACCTGCCATGGGCATTGCCGCATAGCAGAAGTAAGGGTTGCAGGTCGCATCGGGGTTTCTAAGCTCAAAACGACGGAGCTCAGGAGCTTTTGCGTATGCAGGAATACGGATTACAGCGCTTCTGTTTGAGGTCGCATAACCAACGGTTACAGGCGCTTCAAAACCGGGAACAAGACGCTTGAAGGAGTTGGTTGAGGGGTTTGTCAGAGCGCAGAGAGAAGCAATGTGCTTGAGAAGACCGCCCATGAAGTAGTGCGCCTCACGGCTGAGGTTTGAGTAACCGTTGTCGTCGGAGAACACAGGCTTGCCATCCTTGAGAAGAAGCATGTGAACGTGCATACCGTTGCCTGCTTCACCCATGATAGGCTTGGGCATAAAGGTTGCGGACATTCCGTATTTGCGCGCAACGTTGTGAATGATATACTTTATCATCATGGTCGCATCTGCCATTTTTGACATTACGCCAAGCTCAGGCTCAATCTCAAACTGACCGCCTGCTCCAACTTCGGGGTGGTGGTAGTTGAGGGCAATTCCTGCCTCATCCATGAGCATACACATCTCACTTCTTGCTTCGTAGCTTACGTCAAAAGGCTTTGCAATGTGGTAGTTCTTCTGCTTTGCAACAACATTTCCAAGACCCTCAACATCGCTGTTCCAATGCGCCTGCTCGGCGTCAATGGAATAGCCAACAGAGTTGGGAGAAACTTTCCAGCCAACCTGGTCAAAAAGATAAAACTCAAATTCGGGGAGAATGAGCATGGTGTCAGCAATTCCGCTGTCCTTGAGGTACTTTTCAGCCGCAAGCACTATGTTTCTCGGATACTGCGCAAGAGGGCGGTTTTCGGGATTGTCAATAATCATTGCATTTCCCGTCATGGAAAGAGTTGGAATTTCGCAGAAAGGGTCGATAACTGCGGTGTCGGGGTCGGGAATAAACACCATGTCGCTCTTTTCAACAACGGCGTAACCGTAGTTGGAAGCATCAAAGCCGATGCCGTTCTTCATTGTCTTTTCGGAAAAATTCTTTGCAGGAATGGTAACATGGCGGAACTGTCCGTTGATGTCCACCATCTTGAAGTCCACCATCTTGATGTCGTTTTCACGGATAATGTTCAGAATGTCCTGTACTGTTTTCATGCTTTTCTCCTTTGTTTTTAATTTGTCAGAAATTTGCCAAATTTTGTATTTAATACATTTTATCATAAATGAGCCGGATTGTCAATACTGAATTTTCAAGTTGCCGCCACTTTTTGCACAAATCAAAATCCCCCTTGACAAATTTTGCTTGTGGTAGTATAATTGGAATGCATAAAACAATTCTCAAAAGCAAGGAATAAAAAATGATAGATTTTTCCCCAATAACCACGCAGAATAAAGAATTATACGAAAGCTTTCTTTTCCGTGACAGCGAAAGAGGCTGTGAATTTTCCTTTGCAAATGTTTTCCTCTGGGGCGACCAGAATCTTGCCCTTGTGGGAGATAATCTTGTTATGCTCTCGCATTTCGGAGAATATACGGTTTATCCCTTTCCCTTTGGCGAAAATGTTGATAAAAATGTTTTAGACATGATTGTTGCCCATGCGAAAGAAAACGGAAACCCTGTGCGCTTTTCGGGCATTTCACCAAATAAAAAAGAGCGTCTTGAACAGCTTTATCCCGGGAAATTTTCGTTTTCCGCAAGCAGAAATTCTTTCGATTATGTCTATGATATAGATGACCTTGCAGACCTTCCCGGACGAAAGTATCACAGCAAAAGAAACCACATAAAACGCTTTGAAAATGCGTTTCCCGATTATAAAATTATTTCCCTTAACTGCGAAAACATTCACCTTGCAAGCGAAATTTCAAACAGATGGTTTGCGCAAAAAAACGAGGAAAACCCCGAAAACAATTTCGAAATGGAAAAAATTGCCCTTTCCCGTGCCTTTGACAATTTCGAGGCACTTGAGCTTGAGGGAATTGTGCTCACCGACGGCATAAACCCCGTTGCTTTCACCATCGCAAGCCGCCTTTCAGCCGACACCTTTGACGTTCACTTTGAAAAGGCACTTCGGGGTGTTGACGGCGCGTATGCCGTTGTAAACAGAGAATTTGCACGAACTTTGCGTGAAAAATTCCCTGAAGTCCGCTTTGTCGACCGTGAGGAGGACATGGGAATAGAGGGACTTCGCAAGGCAAAGCTCAGCTATTATCCGCATCACCTCGTGGAGAAATACCGGGCAACTCTTTTGTCGGAGGAACAAACTGTATGACGGAGATTTCTTGTCCCCATGAGGATATTTACCCCGCACTTCGCTCTTTGTGGAAACAGGCTTTCGGAGATACAGATGAGTTTGTAAGCCTGTTTATGTCCTCGGCTTTTTCGCCGTCAAGGTGCCGCTGTGTGACTAAAAACGGCAAGCTTCTTGCAGCTCTGTATTGGTTTGACTGTGCTTGCGACGGAAAAAGCTGTGCGTATATTTACGCCGTGGCAACGGACGAGGCTCACCGTGGAAAAGGTCTTTGCCATGCACTCATGAGCGATACGCATGAGCTTCTCACACAAAAAGGCTATGCCTGTGCTCTTCTTGTGCCTGCAAGCGAAAAGCTTTCGGTGTTTTACGGCAAAATGGGATATAAAAATTGCCGCCTTGGCGTTGAGCGTGTTGAGTGCGGTGCAAAGGATATGGGCGTTAAAATCCGCAACATCTCAAAGCAGGAATACGCCGAAACAAGACGTAGATTTTTGCCGGCAGACGGAGTTGTTCAGGAGGGCGAAAACCTTGATTTCCTCATGTCTACAGCCTGCCTTTATGCAGGAGATGACTTTGTTCTTGCCGCACGAAAATCAAAGGAAAAGCTTTTTGCAACCGAGCTTTTGGGAAACGCCGCCGTCGCAGAGGGTATTGTCCATGCTCTCGGCTGTCGGAACGGACTTTTTCGTGTGACGTCGGATAACACCCCATTTGCTATGTACCTGCCATTGTGTGCAGAGGGTGCAGAACCGTCGTATCTTGGTCTTGCGTTTGACTGATTATATGAGAAAACCTCCGCTGACAATTTTAAAATGTGTCGGCGGAGGTTTTTGTTGGTGTTGAAAGCGTGTGGTTTATCGGGGATAGTCACAGGCATCATTCTTGCGTTGTCCAAAAAAAGACAGAAAGATGGTAAAAATAATTGCAATGCAGATTATGTTCACCCAATCAAGCGAAAAGGAGGCAAGGGTGTAAAGGCGCATAAGACTTCGGTTGTAGCTATAAACAGTTGTTTCAAACAGGAGCTTTGAAATGTGCCTTGAAGCAGAAAAGTCAATAATCATGACGGCAATGCAAACACCAATATCAATTGCTTTTACAACACTCCACCCCTTTGAAATGCTCTTTCTTATGATTATTGCCGTTGTAACAACAAGCAAAATAAGCAATCCCATAAGAAGCCACGCAAAAGCAAGACGCATATAGTTCATCTCATAAGTCCAGCGCAGAGTGAGCCACACTGCACCTCGACTTATGCCCGTTGCAAGCATCATGTAAAGGTCAAAAGAGAAATACACCGCCCATGCGCACCAAAGCCCTATATGCTTTTTAAAAGCAAAGCAGATTATTCCGCAAAGAAAAAACGGCATGGCGAAAAGAAGCGATAACCACCCACCGCCGCCAATCGCAAGAAACAAAAGCACAAGCGCACCTGCACATAAAAGCACCGTCCCCGAAATGTGTCGGGCAAGGGAGGAGTCGTGGCGTTTGTGTGACACGTCGCTTGAAGATGTTGCTTTTTCAGCCTCAAATGAGCTTGTATTGCCGGCAAACGAAAAGCTCTGTGCCTCCAGAAAGCGTTTTTCTACATTTTGCCTTATGGCGTCCGCCATGTCGATATTGACATTTTCGTCCTCAGCCGAAGCCCGGGCGTCGGGAGCATCGCCCTTTATAAGCTCGTCAATGGTTATGCCAAAGCTGTCGGCAAGCTTTATCAGCTTGTCAATCTCGGGAACTGCTCCGTCGGTCTCCCATTTTGAAACCGATTGCCTTGACACCTCAAGCTTTTCGGCAAGCTCACCCTGCGAAAGTCCCAAACGCTTTCTGTGTTCAAAGATTCTCTGTCCGAGCGTCATGAAATAATGCACCTCCGTGGTTTGATGTTGAAGTTTGCATAAAGTATAGCATAAATGCGGAAAAATGTCAACCAACTATGGCTTGAATTTTGTCAACCACCGGTTGCACAGCCTGCCATTCACATGAAAATCCCCTTTTAAACAGCAAGATTTCTAAAAAAGCCTTTAAATAATGGCACGATATTTCTTGAAATAAGAAAAAATGTGTGATAAAATATAGAAAAACAATCAGTATAGAAAGGAATCGAAAAATGTTTTCTTGCTCCGATAATTTGCTTTTAAAGGATTTTTCCGTTATCACGGGAAAGGCGCAAATGAGAGAGGATTGTCTTTCTCTTTCCCTTGACAGGGAATATTCGCTTGAGGAGATAACAAAGAATAACATCGTTGTCGGCTTGAAAAGCAAGGGCGATTTTAAATGGGGAGAAAATCAATACCTTGTTGTGGATATGTGCGGAAACGCTGATTCCAAAATCAACCTCACCTTGAATTTTTTCAAGCAGGGCGAGCAGATTTTCTCTCTCAACTACAGCATAATCGGCAAACGTCGTGTAAAGACCTGTTTCCACCTCGCAGACCTTGATTGTCACTCTGTTTTTCTTCCCACTCTCCCCGGACATCTTAAGGGTCACGCCTTCGGCTTCCCAACAACAATTGACAACGCCGATGAAATCCGCCTTTGTTTTGAGAGAGGCAGAAATCTTGAGGAAATCAACATCTATTCTGTGAAAATCACAGATGAAATCCCCGACCTTTCAATCCACGGAAACCCACTTGTCGATAATCTCGGTCAATGGAAGGACAAGGAATGGGAGGGCAAATTTCACGACGAACAAGAGCTGATTTCCTTCCTGAAAAAGGAGTATAAGGATGCCCTTGAATGTGAAGGCTATTCAAATCCCGACTGGGATAAATACGGCGGTTGGAAGAAGCTGAGATTTGAAGCAAAAGGCTTTTTCTATATAACAAAAAAAGACGGCAGAAACTGGCTTGTAACTCCCGATGGAAACGCCTTTTTCAGCAATGGTGTGTGCTATGCAAGCCGCATGGGCGTTCATGGCTTTATCGACAAAATGGAGTCGCTTTTCGATTGGCTTCCTTCGCCCGATGACCCCAAATTCAAGGATGCTTACACCACAGCCGACTGTATTCCTGAATTTGTAAAGAGAAACGGCGAAGAGGCAGGAAAAAGCAGAAAAATGTTCAATTTTGCAAGAGCTAACATGATTCGTGCCTTTGGTGCTGATGGTTGGTGGGATGCATGGGTAAAGATAAATTCCGCACGAATGAAAAAGTGGGGATTCAACACAATTTCCGTTTGCGTCAACAATTATACCGATGAAAACGTGGTGGAATACCTCAGAAAAGCGGAGATTCCTTTCTGCTACACTCTTAAAAAGTTCCCCAAGACAAAGCATCTCATTTTCCGTGATTTCCCCGATGTATTTTCGCCTGAATATGACGCTCTTTGCGCTGAATTTGCAATGCAGATGAAGCCATTTGCCGGCAATCCTTATTTCATCGGCTGCTTTATCAACAATGAGCCTGAATGGATGTTTGCACGCGATGTAAATCCCGCAGAAAGACTTCTTGCTTCTTCCGTTGAATGTGATTCAAAAACTGCCCTTGTGGAGTTTATCAAACAGCGTTATAATGGCGATATTTCAGGCTTCAACGCCGCATGGAAAACAGACTTCGCCTCTTTTGACGACCTTTATATTCCCCTTGAGCGTGCCGACCTTTTGAGTGAGGCTTCGGCGGCGGACCTGTCGGATTTCAGAGATATTCTCATAAACCGCTATTCCGAAATCCCTGCAAAGGCAATTGAAAAGATTGTTCCCAATTCCATCATTCTCGGCATGAGATACAGCGGAATGAGAGATGGCGATTTTTCGGGCGTGGAAATGTTCGACGCTTTTTCGTTTAACTGCTATTGCAGAAATCCTTCGGAAAGGTTTGAAATTGTCCGCAGAAACACTTCTCATCCCTTTATCATCGGTGAATGGCATTATGGCGGCTCTGACACGGGACTTATGTCCAACGCCCTTGTCAACGCTACAACCCAGACCGAAAGAGGAAAGGCGTGCGTCGATTATATGCAAAAGGTGCTTGAAAATGACAACTGCATCGGTGCGCACTATTTTGAGTTTAACGACCAACCCCTGCTTGGAAGATTTGACGGCGAAAATATGCAACACGGTCTTATTGACGTTTGCAACCGTCCGCATTATGAATGTGTAAACGCTTTCACAAAATTCAATTATGACCTTTATGAGCGAATCACGGGAAGCATTGCGCCGACAGAAATTTCCTGGCAGTATCATTACCGCTATTGATTTGTTCTGCATCACTTCGGGATTTCCCTTTTGGGAAGTCCCGATTTTTAATAACAAAAACCAACCAGTCTTATTTAAATTTCCCTCCGTCATTCTTATTTTTGCGCCTGCATATCCAAACTAAAAGCTTGTTGAGCTCTGCGCCCAACAGCAGAATCACCGAGCAGAAATACACCCACAGCATTGAAAGGCAAATTGCACCAAGTCCGCCGTAAATATATGAAGCACCCGGAAAAGCGTAAAGATAAAGCGAATAAATATGCGAGAACAAAATCCACCCCACCGACGAAAACACAGCCCCCGGCAAATGCCGCAGAAAGCCTCCCGGAAAGTGCACAGAGCGTTTTGCCGCAGAATGATATGCGATGCTGAAAAGCATACACATAAAAACAAAGGCAAAGGGAAAGCGCAGCTCAAGAATAAGACCGGAAACAAGAGAGTTTTCTATGAGCTTTGCCGCAAGACCGCCAAAAAGAAGAACAACTATAAGGGCAATTACAAGCACAATAAAAACGAGTGTACCCAAAAGAGAGCGCAGAGTGTGAATAAAGAAAATGCCCGTCGGTTTTGCGCCGAAAATCTGCAAAAGACCACTTCTGATTGCCGAAATGACCTTTGAAGCCGCCCACAGCGTTGCAAGAGCCGAAAGGGAAAGGAACGAAACATTTGGCGCATTTCTGATTTCCTCAAGCACGCTTCCGATAACCGCCACAATCTGCGGCGGGAATTTGTATGTGTCAAAGCTTGCGTATAAATTGCCCGGTATCAGAAGTCCTGTGACAGAGATTATGAGGGAGGTGAGGGGAACTGCCGAAATAACTGCAAAAAACGACCCCTGTGCAGCATAAACCGTGAGCCTGTCGGACGAAATAACGCCTGCGGCAAGAATAAAAAGGCTCGCAATGGCTTTTGAAGTTTTGTATATCTTTTTGGGTAGTGTCATCTGATTCACCGCTTGACTTGGTTTTGTGTTCTTGAAAAGGCTGCTATGACCGGAATTTTGAGCATTGCAGTATTGTAAATTATTTTGTCACCAAAAAACTTTTTTAACCATGCATTTGTTTTGACACGTCAAAAGTTCCCACACCAAAAACTGCTTTATCCAAAAATTATCACAAAAGCTGTTGACTTTTTGCGCTTCATAATGTATAATAAACAAAAACAGTTGAGAAGTGAAATTATGGAAGTTTTAAACTATATTTTCGCAGCGTTTGTCATTCTTGGGGCGGTTGACCGCATTTTCGGAAACAGACTCGGCTTTGGAAAAGAGTTTGAAAAGGGCGTTGAGATTCTTGGAACAATGGCTCTTGCGATGGTGGGAATGATTGTCATGGCTCCGGTTATTGCAAACGGTCTTCGCTTTGTCACAGACTTTCTGCCGCCTGCTTTTGATCCATCGGTTTTGCCGTCGCTTATCCTTGCAAACGACATGGGAGGCGGTCCTCTTTGCGTTGAGCTTTCCCGTGACGCTCATATGGGGTGGTTCAACGGACTCGTTGTTGCCTCAATGATGGGTTGCACGGTGTCATTTACAATTCCCTTTGCAATGGGGGCGGTTGACATGAAATATCACGGTGAAACCTTGCTCGGGATTCTGTGCGGCATTGTCACAATACCCGTAGGTTGCTTTGTGGGCGGACTTGTTGCAGGCATCGGTCTTGTGCAGCTTGCTTTTGACCTTGTTCCGATTGTTGTTCTTTCGGCGGTTATTGCTGCAGGACTTGTGAAAGTGCCGGGCGTGTGCCTGAAAATCTTTTCTTTTCTCGGCAAACTTATCAAAGCGGTTATAACGGTTGGACTCGCAAATGGAATTTTTGAAACGCTGACAGGCATAAAAATTATTCCGGGTGCTGATACGCTTGAATCGGGAATTGATGTTATAACAAACCTTGCCTGCGTTATGGCAGGTGTATTTTCGCTTATTTTCCTTGCTTCAAAGCTTCTTTCAAAGCCGCTTGAAGCGGTTGGGAAGCGTATGGGAATCGGCGGAGATGCCGCAATGGGAATTGTTTCCTCTCTTGCAACAAGCGTAACGGCGTTTTCGGCGTTCCCGAAAATGAACAAAAAGGGAAGACTGGTTAATTCAGCCTTTGCTGTATCGGGCGCATTTGTTTTCGCCGACCACCTTGCATATACACTTGTGTATGGTGCGGAATTTGTTCCGGCGGTTGTGGCAGGAAAGCTCTCGGCGGGATTGATGGCGGTGGTGCTTTCTCTTTGCCTTTATTCAAGACTTGAAAAGGTCACGGAAAAATGATTTGAACGGAGTTGTACACAATGAATATTTGCCTTTACGGAGCTTCGAGCCCCGATATTGACATTTCTTACATAAACGCTGTTTTTGAGCTTGGCGCACAGCTTGCAAAGAGGGGGCACACCCTTGTTTTCGGCGGAGGAGCGCAAGGACTTATGGGCGCGGCTGCCCGGGGCGTTACAAGCGAAAACGGAAAAATAATCGGAATAAGTCCGTCTTTTTTCAATGTTGACGGCATACTTTACGACAAATGCACCGAGCTTGTTTACACCGAGGATATGCGCTCACGAAAGAGACTCATGGAGCAAAAGGCAGATGCTTTTGTGACAGTCCCCGGCGGCATTGGCACATACGAGGAGTTTTTTGAGATTCTCACCCTTAAACAGCTTTCACAGCACACAAAGCCCATGGCACTTTTCAATATAAACGGATATTTTGACGGTCTTATCGGCGCACTTGAAAATACGGTGCGAGAGGGATTTATGAAAAAAGAGTGTATGCGCCTTTTCAGAGCCTTTGATGATGTGGGGCAGATGCTCGACTATGTTGAAAGCGGCGATGATGAGGAACTTGGCGACATACGCTTCAAAAACATCTGAATGCCGCCGTCAATTTCGTTTAAACACCCGAAAATCCCCCACAAAGTAGGGAACGACGCCCTCGTTGTTCCGTAATGCGACATACGCTTCAAGAATATCCGAATTGGAGCAATTTGAGATTATGAAATAAAAAAGAGAGGTAATAACAAATGGAAAGAAACATTTTTAATGCAAATGTCGAAACAAATCTCGGATACATCGTTTATACCCCCGAAGATTTAAAACCCGGTCTCCCGCTTATCGTTTTTCTTCATGGAGCAGGAGAGAGGGGAACAGATCTTGACCTTGTAAATAAAAATGCCCTGCCAAACTATCTTAACGCAGGCTCTTTGAAAATACCTGCTGTTGTGCTTTGCCCTCAATGCCCGTCGGGATTTGTCTGGAACAACAACGTTGTTGCCCTGAAGCAGCTTATTGATAAAATCGCGGCTCAATATGAGGTTGACACAAACAGAATCTCTATAACAGGAATCAGTATGGGCGGCTTTGGCACATGGGAAATGGGTATTACATATCCCGATTATTTCTGCTGTATTGCACCTGTCTGCGGCGGTGGACTTTCCTGGAGATGCGGTGCACTCAAGGAAATGCCCATTTGGGCGTTCCACGGCGATGCTGACACGGTTGTTCCTCCCAAAAACTCCCTTGAGATGGTGGATGCGGTAAACAGCAACGGCGGTAATGCAAAGCTCACCATTTTCCATGGTGTTGGACACAATTCATGGGATCCTGCATATCTTGACACAAAGCTTGTTGAATGGTTGCTTTCGCAGAGCAAATAATGGTTTAATGTGTAAATTTAATAAAAATATAATATTTTATGCCCTTGTTTCTGTTGACAAGGGCAATAATTTTTGGTATAATCTGCATATAAGCAAAAATGGACAAATTTCTCCGTGGCGAGGTTTTTGATATGAAATTTTCACTTGACTACATAGAGCACAGATATGGTATGTACGCAGGAAAGAAACTGCTCTCCGCCATAAACAGCCTTGTGTTTTTTGTTGTAACGCTGACGGCGGTCAACAATCTCGGAATAGGACCGTTTGACATGGTTTCAAATGTCGCAAAGGCGTTCAAGGCGGTTTTCGGCATACGCACCTTTGAGGACATCATCTCCGACAACACAATCGGCGTTCTTGATTCAACGGTGTCGTCGTTTACAATGTATAACACGGTGTTCATGCTCCTTTTTATTGTTATACCACTTGTTTTTATTTCATCGGTGATAAGCGTAATTGCAAGGGTGATAAAGGTAAGGCGTTCGGGAAAGAAGCCGTCGAGCTCATATAAAGGCTCATACATAAGCGCCGAGAGCAATCTTCAGATCGCACGTCATTTCGGAATGATGCTCCTTTTCTGCTGCATGATTGTGTGCCTGTTTCTCCCAATGTTCACAGAGCCAAATATGTTTTTTGGTGATGACGGTCTTGGGATTGCGGAATTTTTGCAGATAAGCGCAATAAGGGCGGATTATTCGTCGGGATATTATGATTTCCAGACTTCCATGATTCTTTCCATGCTCTTTTCAATGCTTTCGGTTGCGTTCCTGTATGCGGTTTCCTCATGCGTGACGGTTTCACTTTGCGCAATAACCTCAAGCCTTGAGGGTACGCTCGGCAGAGAAGCAAGGCTTACAATGTTTATCAATCTGCTGTTTGTTGCCGCTGCACGCTATGGCTCGGAGTATATTACAGGGCTTTTCATTGAGCCTCCGATAACTTTGAATTTCAATATCTGCACATATGTGCTCATTGTTCTCTGCGTTATCGGCATCATTATTTCGTTTATCCCCCTTGGCAGAAGACTTGACACGGAAAGGTAAATTTGAGTAGGGGCGACTCTGTGTGGTCGCCCTTAACTTGTGTGCGATTTTTCTATTAAATCTTTTCGTTTTCTCTTATAACCTATTGTTCAAAAACCCTTATCGGGTTACGAGGGTGTTACTTTCTGCTCTCGAAGTTGCAAGCAACTATGAAAGTAACCAAAGATGCGCTTAAGAACTACGTTCTTAAGGATCTCCTTGGGATGCAGAGCTTTATGTGATACCGTCTGCAAAAGGCGAAAGTTGCTTTGCAACTTTGTCAACAATCTGCTTTGCGGATTTTGCCGGAAAGTCGCTACGCTAATAGGCAAAGATACTATTTACCAATATGATTTATAAGTTATTTTGTTATTCTTATGTTGTTCTGCATCCGCTTCGCTCCATATTCGCACGCAGAGATAAAGATTGTACAAGGGAGATGCAAAAAATTAAATTTTTTGCTGTACCTTATGACCTTTTACATAAAAAGCATTAAAACTTTTGAGCTATAAGTTATGAGGGGAAACAAAAAGATTTTATAAAGCAAAGAATAACCTCCCCTCTGCCTATGAAAACGGAGCGGAGCGGATAAAGAATAACCCAAAAGCCGTAAAAGACATTCAAATACAACTAACAAAAGTCCTTTCGATATTTGCGTAGCGACTTTCATACAAGCAGAAGATGAAACATAAAGCTCTGCACCCTAAGGAGATTCTTAAGAACGTAGTTCTTAAGCGCATCTTTGGTTCATTTCTGGGCGAGCAGAAATGAACACCCCCGTAACCCGGTAAGGGTTTTTGAACTATAAGTTATGAGGAAAAAGGAAAAGATTTAATAGAAAAAATCGCCCCCAAGCAAAGGGCGACCACATAGGGTCGCCCCTACAAAGCAAGACAAAGACGGCTACCCCCGTTCTCGGCAGAGAACAGAACAATTATAAGTTGTGAGAAAAAAGAAAAGTCGGGTTTGTTTAAAACCCGACTTCAGGACAAGATAAAATGTCCATCCATTTTGTGTATGTTTCAAGGTCAAACGGCGGCATACCTGCAAGGTAGTGATTGTAGCCGGCATTTCCGTCGTCGGTTTCCCACGCCATGATAAACATTCGCTTGTCAGAATACATAACCGGAATCTTTGTCAGCGTCCTTATGCCGTTTGGCTCAAGGTCAAAGCGACCCTCACGAATAAGAACTTTTTCGCAACTTTCTGTAAGCTCGTAAACCTTGTATATGCCCTTTTTAACGTCGAGCGTGTCGTTTGCCGCAATTACCGGACAGTTCCAGCTCTCAATTTCACCCATCATCAGACAGAAAGGCTGTTGCGAACGCTTGATGTAATCGTAAGCACGCTTCTTCTCAAAATAATAGTCCACAATTGCGTCCGACATCTGAGGCCATCCGTCAAGGAGATTCCACCATATTATACCGCTTTTCGTCGGCTTTCCGCAACGCATACGCTCAATGAAAAACTTCTTTGCTTCTCCCTGCGAGAACTGCGATGCCGTTGCATAATCGTCAAGATTGTCGGGGACGGTTGCGAAAAATTGACGTATCTGCTTTTCCATAAGCATAACTCTGTGATTGCGGTTGTTTTGGTCGGAGGAGTGAAGATTCCATTCCTCGTTGTCCGTATATGGCCAGACTTTGTCGGGCGAAATGAACTTTTCAATGGACTTTCTGCCGGGACAGGCGTGATAGCCACACTCGCTTATAAAATGTGCTCCGCTTTCAGTGTAAAAACGGCTCTTGAAATAGTCGCGCGGACCCCAGATGTGATTTTCGGGCGCTGCCTTGAAATCGCCGAGAGGACTTTCATAAAGAGCCTTGGGGACAACAGGCGAGCTTTCGAGATAGTCACGAAGCCTTTCATGACGATAAAGCTCTCCGGGAATCACCTCACGGGTTATCTTGTTTATTTCTGCGTGCATACCGAGCTTGTTGTGTGCCGCCATCTGATCGACCTCGTTGTCGCCTGCCCAAAGGACAATTGACGGATGATGACGGCGCGCCTTTACCACATAGGCAACCTCGTCACGAATCTGCTGTTTGAATTGCTCGGTGTGGGGAGGGAAGTGGCACGCCATGCCGAAATCCTGCCATACCATGATTCCATATTTGTCGCAGAGGTCATAAAACCTTTCAGATTCGTAAACGTTGCCGCCCCAGCATCTCACAATGTTACATTCAAGGTCTGCCATCATTTCCATTGCCTTGTCAACACGTCCGAGGTCTCGGCTGTGGAATGCATCAAGGGGAACCCAATTTGACCCCTTTGCCATGATGTCAACGCCATTTACATTGAATTTGAAGCAGCCTGTAACGCCATCGGTGACATCGGTGCGTATGAGACGAGCTGTGCGGATTCCTGTTTTGAAGCACTTTTCCGCAACCTTTACGCCATGATTTTCAAGAATAATTTCAAAATCGTAGAGGTTAGCCTCGCCGTAGCCGTGAGGCCACCAAAGCTTTGGCATACTCACGTTTATATCGTAAATTCTTCCCGATTTATGTCTGAACAAACGCTGTTCGGCTCTTATCACACTATTGTCGCAAACGCCTTTTATGCTTATTTTATAATCGTCGTCGGGCATGATTACGGGACAGTCGATTTCGTAAAGCATGGTTAGTGAAGCGTTTTGCTTGTCACAGCTTGTTGTGAGAATATACGCCTGACTAATCTCAACCCTGTTTTTCACAACAAGATTTACGTCTTTCCATATACCGCTTGTCACGGCTCTTGGCATGATGTCCCAACCGAAAGAGTGGGCAGGCTTACGCAGATGAACGCTTTCGGGATTAAGTCCGATGCTTTCAAAAAGCGGATATTCCATGTCATATGCCTCGATAAGCGGCGAACGGAAACGGACGGCAAGCTTGTTTTCACCCGGGGTCACAAGATGAGTGATTTCAAATTCGTGACCTGTCATTGCGTTGTCGCTGACGGCGAAAAGCTCGTTGTTGAGAAAGTATTCAGCAAGGCAGTCTGCGCCTTCAAATTCAACAAAAAGCTTCTGACCGTTTTCAAGCGCAGGGACAGTAAAGCTTCTCTCGTACCACCACTCATGCTTTTCAAATTTTTCGGTTTCACGGATGTTCATGCCCATAAACAAATCCTCCGGCAGAATACCGTGTCTTGAAAGAGTGAGCTGAGCCTCCTCGGGAACATTCGCCGAAAGGGAAATTACGCCGTCCAAGCCGACAATTTCCGCAAGGTCACAGGGGGCATCAACGATGTGAGTTCCCTGCTCAAAGCCGAAAAGCCGCCACTCGCCGTTAAGTGAAATCTTATACATATCTTCATTCCTTTCGCAAAGTTTCTGTATATTGGAAAGTGTTTTACTAAATACGATTGTATCACACGGGCATTTCTTTGTCAATAGCGAAACTTTTGAAATGACATTAAAAATTGCAATATCATTCTCCCGAAAATGCCTCGGACATAAAGCGCACAGCAAAGCTCACCCCACGCTTAAAAGCGTTTTGCTGACAAATTCTGTCGATTTCGTCGTTAATGCGGTCGTATTCGTCAAGCTTTGAAATTTGCTCGGCGGAAAGCTCGCTTCGCAAAGCCTTTGAGCAGGCTTGCAGCTTTTTCAGCGCATCATCTGTTCCGGAATCTGTTTTGCGCCGTTGTTCCATAAGGTATTCGTTCCATAAAGCTTTGAGGGTTGACATTCTTTTGCTCCTGTTCCTGTGACGAAAGCACACTTTTTGAAGTGATTATATCACGCCTTTGTGAACAATCTTCGATTTTACATATTTATATATGTAGGGAAATTTTCTTTATTCTGAAATTGAATCACAAAAGCGTAAAAATCGCCCTGAGCGTATGCTTTTAATGCAAAAATCTTAAAATGTGTAACAAAAACGTCTGATTCATGAGATAATGGTGCAACTGTTTTGCGGACATTTTTGAGCATATAAAAACGAGGGATGGTCGAAAAACCATCCCTCAATCTTTTTAAATCAAAAAAATGAACAGCGATAAAAATGAAAAGTGCAATACACTTAAATTTTTGCCTTTCCTGCGTTTGAGAGCGTTACACCGGCGAGAACGTTTGTGTCAAAGGAATAGGTCAGCTCGTTCTGACGTCTTTGACGCTTGAATGCAAGCTTGATGACCTCGTCAAGCATATCGGAGAAGGAAAGCCCTGTCGCTTCCCAAAGGTAGAAGGAGAGCGAACCCGGAATTGTGTTGATTTCGTTTATATAAACGTTGCCGTCGGCACAGTCCCAGAGAAAGTCGATTCTCGAAACACCGCTGCAGCCAAGACACTGAAACGCCTTGACAGCATATGCCCTGATTTTGTCCGAAAGCTCTTCGGGAATCTCCGCAGGACATTTGCGCGCAAGATTCGCCATACCTGCACTTGCCTTTGAGGGCGCGCCCTTTGTGCCACCCTTTGAGCCGCCGGGCATATACTTCGTTTCAAACGAAAGCAGATCGCCCGAACCAAGCGGCTCTTCACAAACAGAGGGACGTGCCTCGTCTGTGTCGCCAAGTACAGAACAGTTGATTTCACGAAGCTTCTCAACAGCGTGCTCAATAAGTACCCTGTCAGCATAGGTAAAAGCATTGTCAAGGGCAACCTCAAGAGCCTCCCTGTCAGCCGCCTTGCTTATTCCAACACTTGAACCGAGGTTTACAGGCTTTACAATGACAGGATATCCAAGTCCCTCAATTTCGGAAATGACAGCCTCTTTCCGGGACGTGTATTCAAGAGCCGTCCTGCAAACACAGTCAAGCACAGGCAGTCCGTTGAACTTCATAATCGCCTTTTGCGCAAGCTTGTCCATGCCCACCGCCGAAGAAAGTGCATCGCAGCCGCAATAAGCAAGCCCAAGACTGTGAAGAAAACCCTGAAGATTTCCGTCTTCAACATTCGTTCCGTGAACAACCGGAAGCGCAACGTCAAGTATACCTACGTCGCCGCTGAAAAGCTTTGGCGCAGGATACTTTGTCATCTTTACAATGCCACCGTCATTAACAAGATTTATGCGTGTGAGCTTTGACATAAGAGCCGGAATGTCCTTGTAGCTGTCAATGTTTCCGGCAACGGCTTTTTCACCTGTGTAAAATTCGCCGCTTTTTGTTATGTAGACGGGAATTATGTCATACTTGTTTTCGTCAAGTGCCGCAATAGCCTGCATGGCGGATATAACGGAAATTTCATGCTCGACGCTCTTGCCGCCGAAAAATACTCCTACCCTGATTTTCATACTTAACCTCCAAAAATTAAGAAGTGTGACTGAAAGATAATAAATATTTATTTGTGCAAATTTCAATAAAGCTTGCCGTAAGGCAACCCGCAGGCGAATTCAGCTTTTATTTGTAGTTGTCAGGCAGGTCGTTTTCAATGAGAATGACCTTTTTTTCTCCTGCATAAAGCTTTCTTGCCAACGCAAAAGCTTCGGTGAAGGTTGCGCACTTTATAACGTTTTCTCCGGCATAGCCTGCCTCATAAAGACCCTCGGCAATGCTTGCGGTAACGCTTTCGCCAACAAGAAAAACCTTGTCGCAAACAGCTGCCGCATTTGCACCGAATTTTTTGTTTTCTTCGTGCTGCACAGCTCCAAGCTCAATCATACCCGGGGTTATCATGATTTTTTTCGCACCCTTAAATGAGGACAATACCTCAAGAGCCGCCTTTGTGCCGTCGGGATTTGCGTTGAAAGCATCGTCAAGAAGAATCGTGCCGTCACCCATGGGCGAAATCTGAAGCCTGTGCGGTGCACATTCAAGTCGCTTCACGGGGAGCATAATCTGCGCATCCGAAAGTCCGAGAAGCTTTGCCACGGCAACACAACCCGAAATGTTAACAACGTTGTGCCTGCCTGCAAGCTTTGTTGAAAGAGAAATGACACTTTCGTCGGGACACCTGATGCTAAAATCCGTGCCACCGGACGAAAGCTTTAAATCGAGGTAACGGAAATCACCGTCTGTACCATAGGAAATCACCCCGGTGTTGTTCACGGGTCGGTTCTTTATATATTCGTTGTCAAAATTCAAAAATGCCTTTCCGTCAGCAGGCAGAGCGTCAATAAGCTCAAATTTTGTGTCGATTATGTTGTCAATGGTCTTGAAATTTTCAAGGTGTTGAGGACCGATTGACGTGAGAATACCGTATTTGGGATGAACAATGTCGCAGATTTCCTTTATCTGACCTCGACCCTTGGCTCCCATTTCGCAAATGAAAATTTCGTGTGCCGGGGAGAGCATTTCGTTTATCGTGCGCACAACGCCCATGGTTGTGTTGTAGCTTCCGGGGGTCATGAGAACATTGTATTTTGAGGAAAGAATCTTGGCAAGATAATGCTTTACCCCGGTTTTGCCATAGCTTCCCGTGATTCCGATGACTGTGAGATTCGGCATTGATGCAAGCTTTGACTTTGCCTTGTTTATAAAGCTCTGACCAATTGCTTTTTCAATCGGCGCATTTATAAAGCCTGCCGCAAGCACCGCAAAAAAAGGCATCGCCATAACAACAAAGCCGCAAATTTCAAGGGGAAGAACAAGCGCACAAATTCCGAACAGCGCAAGACTTATAACAACCTCGCTGATTATAAGACGGACAACTCTCTGCGTGAAAACAAGAGGCTTTTTTTGCTTATGAAAAAAGGGCATCCATACTGCAAAGAGAATGAGCGTGACAGCGCAGAAAGCGTAATAAAGGATGTTTCCGATAACCTCACTTTTAAGCACTGCGAGGTTCAACGCAAGGCAAGCCACCATTATAACAGGAAAGAGAACACGCACCAGAAAGCCGCCCACAAGATTCTTTTTCAGCCAGCGGAATTGCCTTATTGCCATGTAAGAATTGAGCTGAAACATATGGGTGTAAAAGAGCAAAAGACTTGCGGTTGCAAGGGCACACAAAACGGGTAACATATGCCGCCTCCTTTGGGGGTGAATTTATTTTGCAAGAAAGGCTCTCAATGCCCCCTGCACAAGATTGGGATTGTCAAGAAAACTGTAATGCGAGCCACCTTTGACGATCACAAGACCGCAATCGGCAATGGATTTTTCCATGATATGAGCGTCGGAAATGGGGGTGTCAGCATCGGCATCGCCCCAGATGAGAAGCGTTGGAACGCCAATTTGTGAAAGCTTACCGGAATAATCGTCGTTTACAATTTTCACAAGGCTTGTGCGCATGATTTCCGATGCCGCTTTGTAGTCCGCAGAACCGTGGGACTTCTTGAAATTCTCAAGAGCGTTGGGGAAAAGAGTTGCGCAAGGCTTTGATGAAAGAAGCTTTTTTCCGAGTTTATAAAGCTTGATTTTAAGCTTTTGCTTAAAGGTTTTTTCGTGGACAATGCCTGCGCCGTCAATAATGACCGCCTTTTCAATTGTGACAGGCAAAGTTTCTCTTGTGAGCATATTCAGAATTGTTCTGCCGCCATGGGAATGACCCACAACAGCGCATTTTTCAATTCCGAGCTTTGCGAGAACCTCAAGGGCGAGGTTGGCATAATCCTCGGTTGAAAATGCAAAGGACGGCTCGGAGCTCTGACCAAAGCCGGGAATATCGTAGGTGATAACCCGACGGTAAGCACCCATTGAATCAACAAGGCTTTTATAAACTGCCGTGTTTGTGCCCCAACCGTGAAGAAGCAAGACAGCGTTTTGCTTGTCGGTGCCTGTGTCAGTGACATTAAGTGTCAGCTTTTCGCCACCAAATTCAATAACCATTCGCACGTCCTCCTTTGCGTTAAATCGTCGACCAAAAACTTCCACATTACAGTATATCACAAAAAAACAATTGTGTCAAGCGAATCGGAGCAAAAGAGTGTAACTTTTATATAATATTTTGGGTGGAGAGCGAGAAAGTATTCATTATCCCGGTGCAAAAGTAACGAAAAAGAAAAGAGCCATTCTTGTCAAAGGACAAAATGACTCTTTGTTGCGGAAGAACAACCGGATTTACCAAGCTGATTATGCCGCAAAATTTAAATACACTTTAATTAAACATCGTCCGCACGATTCTGCGCACAAGCAAAGCAAACATCATGAGGAGAAGTCGTCACAATCTGCCGTGACAGGCAAAAATCATTGAAAAAAGCACTTCCGAAGAAGTGCTTTTTCTGGTGCCGGTGGCGGGGGTCGAACCCGCACGGGGTATTAGCCCAACGGATTTTGAGTCCGCCTCGTCTGCCAATTCCAACACACCGGCAAATAAATATGTCGTTGCGGATATACTCTACCCACAACGACAGTATTATAACACATATAAAGCCAAATTTCAAGAGCAAACCGCCAAATTTATCAAAATTTATATTTTGTTCATATCCACGTGTGATATGATCTGTCACGCATCTTTTCCGCTTACCGCATTGAGACCGTGGGACTTGAGAATGTCAACCGCCGAAGCAATGGCGGCATCGTCGGGAAGCTCAACTGTGGGAAGCGTGTTTTGCATGGAAAGAGATTCATATTTTGAGCCGGCATAGTTGTGATAGGGAAGAACTTTGATGCGTCGTATGCACGAAAGCTCCGACAAAAATTTGCCGATTCCGTCAATTGCGTCGCTGTTGTAACCCGGCACATAGGGTATCCTTATTTCAACGGGGATTCCGAGGGAATCTATGTAACGGAGGTTTTCAAGTATCTTTTGGTTTGTGTGACCGGTGCATCTTTTGTGAGCATCGGGATTTATGTGCTTTATGTCGTAAAGGAAAATGTCCGTGTGGGGAGAAACCTTGTCAATTGCCTCACGGGGAACATAGCCGCAGGTGTCAACCGCCGTGGAAACGCCGTTTTGCTTGCATTGCTTCAAAAGCTCCGCAACAAAATCTGCCTGCATCAGAGGCTCGCCTCCCGAAACTGTCACCCCTCCGCCCGAGCTTTCATAAAAATCCTTGTCCTCAAGAATTGCCTTTAAAAGCTCGTCCACCGTTACTTTGCGGCCGTAAAAAACAAGTGCCTCACCGATACACTTTTCTCTGCACTTTCCGCAACCAACGCATTTATCCGCAATGAATCTGTGCATTTGCACGCCGTCAATTTCCTCAAAAACATTCGCCTCGCAAAGACCCTCACATTCGTGACAGTTAATGCACTTCTTTTCAAGATACGCCGTCTGCGGCTTGAACGAAATCGCCTCCGGATTGTGACACCAGACACATTTGAGTGGGCACCCCTTGAAGAAAACGGTTGTCCTTATTCCGTCGCCGTCGTGAACCGCAAAACGCTTGACATCAGTTATAATTGCCGTGTTTTCCATTATTCGCACCTCTTATGCTTTCCCTGATTGCTTCTCCATTTTAGCACGTTCAGATGCGTTTGTCAATGTAAAAAACAATGTATTTGTACAAATCAAAACAAATACTTAAGTTGCTTGTGTATGAAAAAGCATTGTTTAATTAAAATTTACATCCATAGCTTAAAAATAGAACAAATGGTTGATATTTTAACAAATATATGGTATAATATGCAATATAAGAAAGGAAATTGGTATAATCCTAAAACTGGAGAAAAGTGGAACGCCGACTTAGGACACGGAGATCCTATAGGTCCTCATTGGGATTACACAGACAAAAACGGAAATAAATTCAGAGTATTTCCAGATGGAAGAGTAGAGAAAAAATAGGAGGAAACAACATGAAAAAAGATGATTGGCGTTTAACAAATCAAATGAATTATTTATCGAATAAAAAACTAATAAAAAGTAAGTTTACTCCATACAACGAGAATTGGAAACACGAGCACTGTTCCTTTTGCTCGGAAAGGATAGACGAAAACACCTCAGTTGCTTATTGTACAGAGGATAAATATCATTGGATTTGCAAAGATTGTTTCAATGATTTTAATGATATGTTTAAATGGGAAGTGAAAAATAACGATTAAAACATTTGCTTCGTATGAATTGAGGTGATTAACAGTGTATTTGAACTGTAAAGAAAAAAGCACAATATCGCAATTTATGCAAAATCTTGATACATATGAGAATGAAACCATGACTTTGATTTGGAATGACGGAAGCAAAATCACTGCATCATTTGATACATGCTTTGAAGATGAAAGTGACTGTGATACAAACGACGAAAACTATGAGGAATTTATATCATTTGCTTTCACTGTAGTGGACTATGAGGGGAACCCCCCGGTTTATATTACAGAGGATAATTGTTTTTTAGTGAATTACCATAACTTTCCGGATGAAATACTGTCACCCGACGGTACAAAGATAAATTGAAAAAAGTATATAATCTGAAATACGCTTGCGACAAAAGTGAAAATCAGACACAAAATAAGCATTTGATTTACAAAAACTGTCCTTCAAATTGTTAGTTTTTCGGTCTGACTTTTCGGGGGCAGTTCAAAGGACGGCTTTTTTCCATATCACCCCATTATAAAGTTTTTGGGGGAAATCAAAAGGAGGTGCTTTTTTCAAAAAGTCACTACTTTGGCAGGGTTTGGGACAGCGTCCCACAAAATCGACAACACAAAAGCCGTCCCCTTAAAAGGACGGCTCACTCTTTATCCGAAATAATCTATAATATTTCTCCATTATAAAGTTTTTCGGGGAAATCAAAAGGAGGTGCTTTTTTCAAAAAGTCATTACTTTGGCAGGGTTTGGGGCAGCGTCCCACAAAATCGACAACACAAAAGCCGTCCCCTTAAAAGGACGGCTCACTCTTTATCCGAAATAATCTATAATATTTCTCCATTATAAAGTTTTT
>JAZQKV010000057.1:0-3789 GCA_045542335.1 Eubacteriales bacterium | reverse complement strand
CATTTTGGGCAAGATAGGCAATCTTTGTGTCTTTTGCGAGAAAAATGTTTCCGGATTCAGGAGTAATATTTCCGCAAAGCGATTTGAGAAGAAGTGATTTGCCTGCACCGTTAACACCAACCACTCCTACCTTGTCGCCCTCTTGTATTGAAAAAGAAACTTTGTCAAGTATAACATCCGTTCCGAATGCAACAGTTACGTCGGAACAGCCTAAAATAATCAATTGATAAGCACCTCATTTATTGTTTTTTTAGAACAAAATGATGCTGTGTGGGCGGAATATCCAACGCACACAGCCGCATTGTCAGATCAGAACTTGTTTCCACATTTAGGACAGTATTCAAAGGTTGCCTTGGTCTTATATCCGCAGATACACACTTTTTGTTTTGGTGCTGAAGCAGCGTCCTCGTTCATTTTTTCGAGAATTTTGTTTTGAGCATCAATTTCACGAAGCATAGCACCGATTTCGCTTTCGCCGAGACTGTTTCTGTTCTCATAAATGTATTGACCAAGGTTTTTATAAAGTTTTGAAATTTTTTCTTTTTGCGAATAGATATTAATCTGGTTTACAGATTTATCCATGACTTTTTCGGCTTCATCACCTATAATTTTAGCATAGTTTGATACCTTTTCTGAAAGTTCATCAAAGAATGACATAAGAAAAACTCCTTTCAAAATTTAGTAATTCAATCAATAACAGCGCCGAGGATAATATCATCACCGTCATAAACAACAACCGATTGTCCCGGTGTTATGGCACGGATTTTTTCAAGAGAAGTGACTTTAAGTTTTCCGTCTGAAAACTCGACAAGTGCCTTGACCGGAGAAGCGGCATAACGAACTTTGACATCGAATGTTCCTTTAAAGCTTTCACATTCAGTTTGTTTGATAAAATTGACATCGGAGGCGGTGAAGATGCTCCCACCTTCATCGCTTTTTCTTCCAAGATAGATTCTATTTTCTGATTTGTCAATTTTCAGGACAAAAACAGGTTCTCCAAGAGCAACTCCAAGACCTTTTCGTTGACCAACCGTGTAATGAATTATGCCCCTGTGCTTTCCGCACACTTTTCCATCAGGAGAAATAAAGTCGCCCTCGGGGCATTTGCCAAAACGGTCTTCAATATACTGTGAATAAGAAACATCTTCAGGCAAAAAACAAATATCAAGACTTTCTTTCATGCTTGCGCTGACATATGAATTTTCGCCTGCGATGGAATAGATCTCACTTTTTTCCATGTTGCCAAGTGGGAACATAAGGCGTGAAAGCTGATACTGCGTAAGCTTCCAAAGCATATAGCTCTGGTCTTTTTGAGGATCAGAACCTTTTGAAATATAGAATCTGCCGCTTTCAGTAACGCCAATTTTTGCGTAGTGACCCGTTGCAACACTCGCACATCCGAGCATATCAGCTGCCTCAATGAGCTTTTGAACTTTCACATGACGGTTGCACACTGTGCAGGGATTGGGTGTGCGACCTGAAAGATATTCATTTGCAAAATTACAAATGACGTGACTGTCAAAAGCATCTCTGCAGCCGAGCTTATACAGTTTAATGCCGTTCTTTTCAGCGCATTGCAAGGCAGACGCAAGACTATCGTTTTCAGCTGTATCACTATCGGTCACGGGTATTGGGGAGACATCGTTTCCGTTCGCCATATCAAGGTATAAGCCGATTGGGGTAAACCCTGATTTTTTGAGAAGATAAAGTGCAACTGAGCTGTCAACTCCTCCGGACATTCCAACAAGGATTTTCTTGTTCATAGGCTCACCCGACTATTCTTCTTCAGCCATGCCGTGTTCATGTGCATGGGAACAGCTTGAACAGCAACCGTCGCAAGCTTCAAGTCCCTCTGTGCTTCTGCCGATTTTCTTGTAGTAATCAACAATTGCTGCCTTTACTGCCTCTTCAGCGAGGACTGAACAATGGATTTTTGCAGGGGGAAGCCCATCGAGAGCTTCAATAACCGCTTTGTTTGTAAGCTCAAGAGCCGCTTCAACGCTTTTTCCCATAATTAGCTCAGTTGCCATTGAAGAAGTTGCAATAGCAGCTCCACAACCGAAAGTTTTGAATTTAACATCCTTGATTATGTCATCCTCAATTTTGAGGTAGATTTTCATTATATCACCGCAGGTTGCGTTGCCAACTTCGCCAACACCATCTGCATTTTCAATTTCACCAACGTTTCTTGGATTTTGAAAGTGATCCATAACTTTTTCTGAATATAGCATTTTTGCACATCCTTTCTCACTTTGATGCATTTCCGGGATAAATCGGCGACATATCCCTTAGCCTTTGAACGACTGCTTTTACGTTTTTAATAATATAGTCGATTTCCTCATCTGTAATATCGTGTCCGAGAGAGATCCTCAAGGAACCGTGAACTATTTCATGCGGAATTCCCATTGACATAAGGACATGGGATGGTTCAAGAGAGTTTGAAGAACACGCAGAGCCTGTTGAAACACAAATTCCCGCTGCATCGAGGAGTAAAAGCAGACTTTCACCCTCAATATATTCAAAAACAAAGCTTGCATTTCCGGGAAGCCTTTTTTCAGGATGACCTGTAAGACGAGAATGGGGGATAGTGAGAATTTCTTCTATGAGGCGATTTCTTTTTGCAATAAGCTCAGCATTGTTTTTTCGTGTTTCAACAGCGATTTCAAGAGCCTTTGCAAAAGCGGCAATACCTGCAATGTTTTCTGTACCCGAACGCTTCCCACGCTCCTGACCACCGCCGTCGATAAGGTTAGCAATTCTGGTGCCCTTTTTGATATAGAGCATACCCACGCCTTTAGGTGCATGAATTTTGTGGCCGGAAGCCGAAAGCATGTGGCAGCCGATTTCCTTGACATTTATATCGAGAGCACCGACAGCCTGAACTGCATCCGTGAAGAACAAAACTCCATGTTTTGCACAAATTTCACCAATTTCTTTGATAGGTTCGATTGTGCCGACCTCGTTGTTTGCATACATGATTGTGACAAGCCCGGTGTCGGGACGAATTGCGTTTTCAACATCTTCAGGAGAAACTGTGCCGTATTTGTCAACATCAAGATATGTCACCTCAAAGCCCTGTTTTTCAAGAGAATTACAGGTGTGTAGAACGGCATGGTGCTCTATTTTTGATGTGATAATGTGTTTTTTGCCCTTTGATGACATAACGGAAGCTGCGCCCTTGATTGCCCAGTTGTCAGCTTCTGTGCCGCAGGAAGTGAAGAACACTTCCGAAGGTTCACAGCCGATAATTTGTGCCACGGTCTTACGGGAACTGTCAAGAATTTCCCTTGCGGATTGACCGACGGTGTGAAGACTTGACGGGTTTCCGTAGTTTTCCGTAAGAATCGGAAGCATAACATTTGCAACTTCGGGTAAGACCCTTGTTGTTGCGGCGTTGTCTGCATAAATGATTTTTTGTTGCATGGTTTGACCATTCCTTTCGTTTTTCTTTGCACACAAAACGGGGAAAAGCCGTAGTCTGCGCTGAAACTTAGATATTTAAAAAATCGGGACGGGATGCACAAGCACAGCCCTTTCCCGATTAGTTAACATTTGCGCCGCGCGAAATTACATATTGCTCTCAATATAATCCGCAACGTCTTTAATGGTGCGAAGATTAACAATATCTTCATCGGGAATCACAATTCCCAGCTCGTCTTCAACCGCCATTGCGATTTCGACAACGTCAAGGGAATTTGCACCGAGATCTTCAAGAATAAGAGCATCGTCTGCAATATCCTTTGCATCAAGACCAAGATGTCTTGCAAGAATTACTTTAATTTTTTCAAT
>JAZQKV010000056.1:0-14113 GCA_045542335.1 Eubacteriales bacterium | reverse complement strand
GCATTATTATCATCTTCTACAGAGTAGATTTCGGCATAGTCCTTGAGGATTGCTTTCTTATCTTCAGCCGAAACATTTTCGGGGAAAGCTTCTTCAATCTTGAACATTTCATCGTAATAGTAGGAAACAAAGTCCTTTACTTCACTCCAGCAAGCGAAGTCCTTTCTCGGCTTCTTACCGCCTCTGCCGATTGCAAAGTAAGCCTTTGCGTATTCGGGGTCAGCCGAAAGAATCTTATAGAAGTCCTCATCATTTTCCTTTGCCCAGTTTGATACGCCTTCGTATACTTCGTCAGCAGACATCATTGAAATAATATTCTTTGATACGTCATTGAACTTTGCAAGGACGAACATTGCACCGGAGTTACCCATATTGGACGCCTTAAAAGGAAATTCCTTATAAGATGCTTCCTTATTTGCGCTTCTCCACTGTTCGTAGTTGGAGTTAAGAAGTGTCATAAGATATTCAATTACAGATTTTGCAGGGTAACCTTTTTCAAAATAGAAACCAAGTGTACACTCGGGATCCTTTCTCTTGGACATCTTTCTCTTTGTACCTGTTTCTTCGTCAAGCTTCATAACCTGCGCTGTGTGACAGAAGCGTGGCATCTTAAAACCGCAGGCTCTCCAGAGTTCAACGTGCCAAGGAAGAGTAGAAAGCCATTCTTCACCTCTGACAACATCTGTTGTTCGCATAAAGTGATCATCAACAACGTGTGCAAAATGGTAAGTGGGTATTCCATCGGACTTGAGGAGAACAAAATCCTGGTCGTTTTCAGGGAAAGAAAGCTTGCCCTTGATTGAGTCTTTGAAATCAACCTTCTTTGAAGGATCGCCAAAAGACTTGAACCTCAGAACAAAGCTCTCCCCTGCCTTGATTTTTGCAATAACTTCGTCAATGTCCATATCACGGTGAATAGCATATTTTCCGTAATATCCGAAATTCTCTTTATTTTCTTCTTGAGACTTATGAGCTTTTTCAAGATCCTCCTCGGTGCAGAAGCAGGGATATGCTCTTCCCTCGAGAATGAGTTTTCTTGCAACTATGTGATAAATCTTTGCTCTGTCACGCTGTCTGTAAGGACCGTAAACACCTAAATCTCCGTCGGTTGTTGCGCCCTCATCAAAGTTAATGCCGAAAGCACCGAGATATTTTATAATTTTTTCAACTGCGCCCGGAACTTCACGCTTATCGTCGGTGTTTTCAATTCTCAGATAGAACACGCCGTCATCCGAAGCGGAATGTGCAATTCTTTCATCGGCAAGTGCGCCGTAAAGATTTCCGAGATGCATCGAGCCTGTGGGACTGGGGGCAATTCTTGTTACTTTTGCATTTTCGGATATGCTTCTCGGCGGAAACTTTTCTTCAAGAGACTGAACAGTATCTTCATCGGAAAGTTCAGGGAAAATCAGTGAACAAAGCTCATTGAGCTTTTGGAGATTAGTATCCATATTTTTTCATCCTTTCAAAAAGGTAATATTTTAAAAAATTTCAATCAAGCAAATACGCCATTTCAAGCATTACTTCATTTTCGGAAATATCATCATTGGAGTAAAAGAAAATGTTTGTTCCTGAAAACACAAATCCGTTTTTTCTGTAAAAATCAATCGCAGGAATGTTACAGCTTTGAGTTTCAAGAGTTATCATTCTGAAGTCTTCAAAGCTTGCGATTTCCTTAGCTTTTTCAACAAGCGTTGTACCGATGCCGTTTCCTCTCAAATCGCTATTTACAAGAAGCTGGGTAATAACAAGCCGTGAGTTCCAATACTCCCTTGCAACCTCAAGAAAAGCAACCGGCTCTCTGCCACCATCCATAAAAACACCGTATGCCGTTGGGTCCTGCCAATACTCCTGAAAAAGAGTGTCATAGCTGTCGTGTTCATAAATTACGTCAAGCTTCTCACGCTTATATACGAAAGAAACAACATCACCACTATCGGAAACACAAGCTTTATACAAGTTGTCGGATTTATAGGTATAATGAAGCTCATAATAGTCATATTGTTGCCTGTCGAGCTCTCTTATTTCGTACTTCATTTCAATGATTAAAGCGCTTTGAGGAAGCCTTCAAGTCTGGAAGCAATTTTCACATGACCTGCGGCATTGGGATGAAGTCCGTCGGGGCAGAAGGTTTCCTTACTTATTTCCACATCCGGAACAATGCCTGCAGTTGCAAACAAATCAAGCACAGGAAGTCCGTATGACTTAGCTACTTCTTTGATTATTTCAACATAAGTACCGAGAGGCTCGCAATCAGGGGCTTTATTCTGGTGACAGGAAGGTCTTGTATCTCCGCATCTGTGAAGAGGTGTCATAAACACGATTTCCGCACGGGGATACTTTTCGATAAGTCCCCTCATGAGAGTGTGACAAGCACCATAAAATGTGTTGACATCTCTTTCAGTAAAGTCGCCAATTGCCGCATCTCCGTGTCCATAGTCATTTGTTCCACCGAAAACGACAACGACATCAGCATCATTATCCATGAACATGAATCTGTCGCAGAAAGCAGGAAGATTCTCTGTTTCAAAATTTGATTGACGGGCAAATCGTGTGGCTGAAATTCCATAATTTCTCGCTTCCGCAAGACCACATTTGTTTTTCAGCACATTGAGATAAATCTCTTCAGCTGTTCCGACACCAACACCTTGAGTTATGCTGTCGCCGAGAAAATTGATTTTTTTACCTTGAAGTTCCATTTCAATTCCTCCGTATCTTGTATATACTCATAAAAAGTCGAGAGTATCATATATTAACATCATATTTTACCACATTATTTTGTTGTTGTCAACCACATATTGTAATATTTTTTGTTACATTTAAATTCTTTTTTCAATAGTAAAAAGTTTTAATTGAAAAAAGAAAAATATGTCAGTTGCCTAAAAATTCAACTAAATATGGTTGACAAACGCATCCTTTTTGTGTATAATTGTAGGTGAAAGGCAAGTTTGCCAAAAATTTAAATTCACAGGAGGCTATCATGGGAAAGTTTATTATTAAAAAAACAGCAACAGGCACAAAGTTTGACCTCAAGGCAACAAACGGAGAAACAATTGCAACTTCTGAGGTTTATGAATCAGATGCCGCTTGCAAAAAAGGAATTGAAAGCGTAATCAAGAACGCACCCGTTGCAGGAGTTGAAGACCAGACAGTTGACGGCTATGCAGCAGAAAAGTGTCCCAAGTTCGAGCTTTATGCAGACAATGCTGGCGAATTCAGATTTCGCCTTAAAGCAACAAACGGACAGGTTATAGCTACAAGCGAAGGCTACAAAACAAAGAAGAACTGCGAAAATGGCATTGACTCTGTAAAGAAAAACGTCGTTGATGCTCAAATTGTTGAAGAATAATTTAAATAATAAGGAGTTTTATCATGGATATCAATGACATCAAAGAACAGATAGAAGAAGTTGTTGAGAAAATCAAGGCTGATCCCAAGCTTCTTACAGACTTTAAGGATGAGCCCGTAAAAACTGTAGAAAAGCTCATCGGAGTAGATCTCCCCGATGACCTTATTGACAAGGTTGTTGATGCCGTGAAAGCAAAAATTGACCTTGACAAGCTCGGCGACCTCGGAAATATGCTCAAAAAGCTTTTCTGATTGGTAAATGACAAGCACCGCCTTTCCTTTACGGATAGGCGGTGCGTTTTTTATGAGAATCTTATTTCAGTACACGACCAAGGAGAAAGAGTGATTTTGCCATTGACGATTTTTCTACCGGTGTCAAGATACGTAAAGTCATCATCTGTGACAAAAATGTCAACATCAGCAGGGTTTACTCCGGCAAGGTCAAGCTCACATTCAAGCTCTCTGTCAGAGGGATTGGAGATTGCAAGAACAGCTTTTTTGCCGTTTGTTGCACCGCCGACATATACACCGCTGTCATCACTTGATGTTTCGATTTCGTTCTCAAGTGAATAAAGCCTGCCAAATGTTCTGAATGCATAATAATTCTTCCTTGGAGTGCGTGTTTCAGCGTCAAACATACCTGCATAATTACCAACACCGATTCTTGCATCGTAGAAGCACAAAACGGCAGTAGTTTTCTTCTGCATACCAAGCATCATTGAGAGGGATTTAGAACAAGGTATGCCCGTATCATGCTTTTCTTTTTGGTGTTGACAAGTGTTCCACTCATTGAGGATATGCTCTATGTTTCCAAAGCCGTACTTGTCGAGAAGCTTCTGACAATGATCGGCATGCTCAAGAGTTTCTTCAAAGGTGCAATAGCTGTGCCATGAGAAAAAGTCAAGAGGACAGTTGTGGTCACGGCAATATGCAAGAAAATCGTGGATATAGTCGAGCCACCAGTCCTGATCGTTGTCGTAAATACCGTTTTTAGGTCTGATACCGCAAAGATCCTTATCTTTTTTGTAAGACATAAAGCCTATTGCCGCAGGTCCTCCGATCATAACTTTGTCCCCGAAGCAGGATTTCAGATGTTTTGATGCAACCTCGTAAAATTCCATAAACTGTGCCTTTGTACCAAGCCACATGGGTCCGCCTTCGTCATTCTTATCCCCTTCAGGCTCATTCCAGATTTCCCAATACTTTATATTCCATTCAAATCCGTCCGCCCATCCTTCAAGATAGTGACGCATGATGTGCTCGCATATTCTTGCCCATTTTGCAAAGTCCTTGGGAGGATAGATTCTGTAAGCTTTAGTGCGATAATCGTTTTCTATTGTAACACCAAGGCGGAAGAAAGGTTCAACCTCTGCATTGAACAACATTTTCAAAAGATTATCCGTGTGAGCGAAATCATAGGAATCGGGATTGTTTTCGTCTGCATTAAAGTCACGGAAAATGTTTGGCACGTCAACATATACATTTTTTCCGTATGCACCACCCATGTCATGAAGACGAGAGTAAGGTATACTTGCCTCTGTCAGATAATGAAAAAATCTGTCATTATACCCAATCATCGGAGGCTGACCAACTGCGTGCATGGGCTTTATCCTTCCTGTTATGTTGTTGAAGTTTGCTGTGATTTTCATTTGTTTCATCCTTTCCAAAGCTTTTACTTTTTAAGTATTATTTCGATTGTATCGCCTAATCTGTAAAATGGCTTTACACCGTATTTATTCAGGTAACCGATAAGGCAATCGGTAAAGGCAAAGTCATATAAAGCAGGGTCGTTTTCGTCGGCATTAAAATCCCTGAAAATATTGGGAACATCGACATGAAGATTTCTGCCAAACCGGCCGTCTACATCATACAGATGTGAATACGGAATATTTTCCTCTGTGAGATAGTGAAAAAGATTGTCGCTGTTGCCGTATATCGGCGGCTGACCGACAGCATGCATGGGCTTGATTTTTCCGGTAACTTTATTAAAATCTGCACTAATTTTCATATAAAATCACCCCTTTTCCTCATTATATCAAGATTAAATATATTTGTCAACCCCAAGTGCAACGAAAAATTTTCGTAAGCACGAACCAATTACAAATACCGTTACAAAGAATAAATGTTTATGAGTATTTCAAAAAAGGACATGAATTGGTTAAAAACGTGTGATATAATATAGTGTGTTGTATTGTGCCGAGTTGTGCATAATATGTTTTAAAATGCATGAAAGGATGCCGTAAATATCGGCATATGGGACTTTTGAAATTTTGGAAAACACGATAAAAGTTGCTCTAATTTCCCTCGGCTGTCAAAAAAACCTTGTTGACAGTGAGGTTATGTTGAAAAAGTTGATTGACGCGGGAATTGAAATTGTCGAAGAGGATATAAACGCAGATGTTGTCGTTGTTAACACCTGCGCATTTATCGAATCTGCAAAGTCAGAGGCAATTGAAACTATTCTCGATGTTGCCTGGCTCAGAGAAAACCGTTCTCTCAAAGGAATTGTCTGCACAGGATGCCTTTCGCAGCGTTATGCTGATAGCATTGCCTCGGAAATTCCCGAGGTAGATGCGATAGTAGGCGTCGGAGACCTTGATAAAATCGTTGAGGCTGTAAAGCACGCTTATGAAAACGGTGGCAAGAAAGACGGACGTCCTTATAAAAGTGTGTCTGCGCCTGAAACGCAAAAGCTTGGCGGTGACAGAGCAATTCTCACACCCGAATATACCGCATTTCTTAAAATATCCGAGGGATGCGACAACAGATGTACATACTGCGCAATCCCTTCAATAAGAGGACGTTTCCGTTCACGTCCTGTCGAAGAACTAATTAAAGAGGCAAACGAGCTTGCAGATATGGGAGTAACCGAACTCATAATTATTTCGCAAGACACCACAAGATACGGTCTTGACCTTTACGGAAAATCCCATCTTCCGGAGCTTCTTAATGAGCTTTGCAAAATTGAAAAGCTTCATTGGATAAGGGTTTTATATTGCTACCCGGAAGAAATCACCGATGAACTTGTCGAGGTCATAGCAACACAAGAAAAAATTGTAAAATATCTCGAAATGCCAATACAGCACATTTCCGACAACGTTCTTCGTCGCATGAACAGACGTGGCGGCAGAGCTGCAGTTGAATCAGCTGTTACTCGGCTTCGCAATCGTATCCACGACATTGCGCTTCGTTCTACAGTAATTGTAGGCTTCCCCGGTGAAACAGGAGACGATTTTGCGCAGCTTGCAGAATATCTGAAAGAAACAAAGTTCGAACGGCTCGGTGCTTTCACATATTCAGAAGAAGAAGGCACACCAGCAGCTGAATTTGACGGAAAAATTCCCGAAGCGAAAAAACAAAAGAGATTCGACACCATAATGCAAAATCAATTTCCTGTTCATGAAGCTTTTAACAAAAAACAAGTTGGAAAGGTTCTTGAAGTTCTCTGCGAGGACTATGACAAGGTTTCCGAATGTTATTTTGGAAGAAGCATTTATGATACGCCTGAAATTGACGGTAAAGTGTATTTTACCGCAAGCAGAAAAGTTCACCCCGGTGAATATGTTAATATAAGAATAGAAGAAGTTCTCGATTACGATCTCGTTGGAAAACTTACCGACTGATTCTCTGATTTGAAAGGAGCCTATCATGAATCTTCCAAATAAACTTACAATTTTAAGATTTATTCTCGTTCCCGTGTTTGTGATTTTCGTTATGCTTCCCGAAAGTATAATTAGTGAAGCTGCTTCCCGATGTATTGCGGCAGTGCTCTTCGGGGTTACTGCCTTGACAGACCTTCTTGACGGAAAAATTGCAAGAAAATATAATCTTGTGACAAATTTCGGCAAGTTCATGGATCCTCTTGCAGATAAATTTATGGTTTTTGGTGCGCTTGTTTCAATCGTGGCAAAATATGAGCAGATCCGCCCTGTTATGGTTTGGGTTACTCTTATTGTTATGCTTCGTGAGCTTGCTGTTACCTCTATTCGTCTTGTTGCGGCCGGCAGTTCTTCTGTAGTAATTGCTGCAAGTATGCTTGGAAAGATAAAAACAACTGTGCAATGCATTGCGATAGTAATTATTCTGATTGAACCTGTTGTTTTTGGCACAATCGAGTTTTTCGCAAAGTATCTGCCTCTCTCGTATATCTCAATGATAGCCCTTTTATTCTTTACAATTTATTCGGGCATTGACTACATAATAAAGTATAAGGACTTTTTCAAGGATACAAAGTGATGCTACCTTAAAAACTCCATATGCTATCCAAGGAGCGACTGTTTTGTTTAAAAATCTGATTTATGACATAAATTCAATAAAGGAGCGAGACCCTGCGGCGAGAAACAGCCTTGAAGTTTTCCTGCTATATTCAGGGCTTCACGCTGTAATTTACTACCGCATAGCTCATTGGTTTTTTGTCAGAAAGCTTTTCTTTATTGCAAGAATGATTTCACAGGGGTCAAGATTCCTGACGGGTGTTGAAATTCACCCCGGAGCAACGATCGGTAAAGGTCTTCTTATTGACCACGGTTCGGGTGTTGTTATCGGCGAAACGGCTGTGGTTGGCGACAACTGCACGATTTATCAGGGTGTGACCCTCGGTGGTACAGGCAAACACACAGGTAAAAGACATCCGACAATCGGAAATAACGTAATGATTGGTTCGGGTGCAAAGGTTCTGGGTCCGTTCAACGTCGGCGATAACGCCAAAATAGCCGCAGGTGCTGTGGTACTCGCAGAAGTTCCCGAAAACTCAACTGCTGTTGGTGTTCCTGCACGAATCATATATCCGGGTAAGAATAAAGAACAAGATGCCAACCAATGCAAAAATGACCTTGACCAGATTCACATCCCTGACCCTGTTTCGCAAGAGCTTTGTAAAATGCGAATGCATATCGAACAGCTTGAAGCGAAACTCAATTCCATTAACGAAACAAAAGGTGAGTAAGTAGTCACCTCTACAATATGAAAGGAAAATTCAAAATGAAGCTTTATAATTCTCTCACACGAACAAAAGATGAATTTGTTTCAAACGAGCCCGGCAAGGTTTCCATGTATACCTGCGGTCCTACGGTTTATCACTATGCCCATATCGGCAATCTCAGAACGTACATAATGGAGGACGTTCTTGAAAAGTATCTGCGTTTTACAGGCTATGATGTTAAGCGTGTAATGAACATAACAGACGTTGGTCATCTCACAAGTGATGCTGACACCGGCGAAGATAAAATGCTCAAGGGTGCAAAACGTGAAAAGAAGACAGTACTCGAAATTGCCAAGTTTTACACAGATGCTTTCTTTGAAGACTGCAAAAAGCTTAACATAAAGACTCCGGATGTAGTTGAGCCTGCAACAGGTTGCATAGACGAATTTATAAAGGTCATTGAAAAGCTTCTTGAAAAGGATTATGCCTACGAGGCAGGCGGAAACATTTATTTTGACACGGCAAAACTCAAACAGTATTATGTTTTCAACAATTTTGAAGAGAATGACCTCATGGACGGTGTGCGAGAGGGCGTTGAAAAAGACGACAACAAGAGAAATAAGGCTGACTTTGTGCTTTGGTTTACAAAGTCAAAGTTTGACGACCAGGAGCTGAAATGGGATTCTCCCTGGGGTGTTGGTTATCCGGGATGGCACATTGAGTGTTCCTGCATTTCTATGAAGCACCTTGGCGAAAGACTTGATATACACTGCGGCGGTATTGACAACGCATTCCCTCATCATACGAATGAAATTGCACAGAGTGAGGCGTATGTCGGACACAAATGGTGTAACCATTGGTTCCATGTTCTTCACCTAAACACAGACAACGGCAAAATGAGCAAGTCAAAGGGAGAGTTTCTCACGGTTTCTTTGCTTGAATCAAAAGGATATGCACCTGTTGTTTACCGTTTCTTCTGCTTGCTTTCACACTACAGAAAGTCCCTTGTTTTCTCTTATGAAAATCTTGACAATGCAAAAGCAGCTTATGAAAAGCTTATAGCAAGAGTTGCAAAGCTCAAGGCTGACGGCGAAATTGACAAAGAAGCATTCAATGCACTCAGAGCAGGTTTCTGCGACGCAATGGACAACGACCTCAACACTTCTCTCGGTATAACCGCACTTTATAACGTTCTTAAAGCCGATACAAATGATGCAACAAAGCTTGCACTTGTTGAGGAAATCGACAAGGTACTCTGCATAGATATGATTGAAAACGCAAAGACGTATAATGAAAACGGAGGAGAACTTTTCCCAGCAGAAAATGACGTTGACACAGAGCTTGTAGCAAAAATTGAGGCTATGATTGAAGAAAGAACAGCGGCTAAAAAGTCAAAGAACTATGCAGAAGCAGACAGAATCCGTGACGAGCTTAAAGCTATGGGAATTATTCTTGAAGATACGGCTCAGGGTGTAAAATGGAAGAAAGCATAATGACAGTTGACACAAATACCAACACTTCAAATGTAACCGAACAATCAATGCGAAAAGCCTCCCTCTGCTCTACCCTTGCACTTGCATATCTTGGAGATGCAGTAATCGAACTTCTTGTCAGAGAAATGCTAGTCAAGAATGGCATATCTCATCCGGGTGAGCTTGTAAAGCAATCAAAGGCGTTTATCACTCTTGAAGCGCAGAGTGATGCTGTTGAAAGGATTTTGCCTCACCTTACCGAGGAGGAAACTGCGATTTTCAAGCGTGGAAGAAACGCAAAGACTCACTTTGTGCCTAAGCATGGTGAAGTTGTGCAATATCGCAGAGCGACGGCTCTTGAAACAGTTTTCGGCTATCTTCATTTGAGTGGAAACGAGCAACGAAAACGTGAGCTTTTTGTTATTGCGTTTAATATTGCCGAATAAGCATAAATATTAGAAAAGAACAGGTCTGAAATTCAGACCTGTTCTTAAATGAAAGGAAATTTATAATGGCAGGAATATTTGACCTGTTTGCAAAAATCGAAGCTGAAAAGAACTCGTCTGCAAATTCTCCGATTACACACATTATTGTAGGATTGGGAAACCCCGGAAAAGAATATATTACGACAAGGCACAACACCGGGTTTCTGTCACTTGAATACATTTCTCAGAAAGAACGTATAAATATCAATCGCAGCAAATTCAAAGCACTTGTTGCAGATGTAAACTACGGTGGAACACATTGCCTTTTCATGATGCCCCAGACTTTCATGAACAAATCGGGTGAAGCTGTGTCGGAAGCGGCAGCCTTTTATAAAATTCCGAGTCAGAATATTATCGTGATATTTGATGACATCAGTCTCCCTGTTGGAAAAATGAGAATCCGCAAAAACGGATCTGCCGGTGGACACAACGGTATCAAATCCATTATTGAGTGTCTCGGTACGAACGATTTTCCGAGAATCAAGGTCGGCGTCGGAGAAAAGCCGCACAAAGAGATGGATCTTGCTGATTGGGTGCTTTCACATTTTGGTGACGACGAAAAGAAAGCATTATTTGAAAAGTTTGAAGACATTAACAGTGCCACCAAGCTCATTGTTGGCGGCAAAATCGATGAAGCGATGAACAAGTTCAACTAAGGAGAGGAATTTATGAACGAAATCAAGATAGAAGCAAGCTTGAAAAGAAGCGAATATTTATCGCAGTTGAAATCAAAAATTTTAGTTGACATTTTACTTGGCATTCTGTTTTCTTTTTGCGCTGCATATTTGCTTACAGATAAGTATGTTGTGCTTGAAGACGGCTTAACATACTCCCTCTTTGATTACAAAACATATTTCATTTATGTTGCTGTAACATTCGTTTTGTTTCTACTACTAACTACGGGATTGTTTTTCTTCATGATGAACAAAGAATACAATAGTGCCCAAAGATATAAGAAGCCATACACTGTCACCTTTTCAGATGACGTTTTCACAATTAACACTTGCAATGGTGAAAGCCGTTACAATTATGAAGATGTTGTGAAGGTTGTTGAAAACAAAGAGGTTTATGTTTTCTTCATGTCAAAAAGAACGGGTTTCTTTCTCCCCAAAAGAGTTATAGAATTTAATACAAATAAACTGCTTCGGGATTTGATTTATGAAAAAATCCCCAAAAAGAAAAACAAGCTCAAAAAACGTTTCTCGGTTTAATGCAAGACAAGGCGGCGTTACCAAAAGGTAGCGCCGCCTTTGTAATTAAACAATTATAGCTTTTTCCTGCATCCGTCGATCATGATATTTTCACCAGAAATATACGATGCCTCATCCGAGGCAAGAAAACAGATAAGATTGGCGTTTTCCATATCTGTACCCGTTCTTCCCATATAGGAAAGCTCGCTTTCTACGTAGTGATTTACATCTTTATTTTCCGATGGGCTAACACTTCCGGGAGAAACGCAGTTTATGAGAACTCCGTCTGCTGCAACCTCTTTTGCTATTGATTTTGTCATAGCGATAACTGCCGCCTTTGTTGCAGAATAATGTGACATATTCATGTTACCATTCACTCCGGCAACGGATGTAATATTTATGATTCTGCCAAAATGCTTTTCAATCATTTTAGGCATAACGGCTCTCGTGAAATAAACAACACTCATGACATTGACATTAATAAACCTGAGCCATTCCTCTGTGGTTACCTCAACAAACGGCTTCCATGTGCGCCATATTGCGGCGTTGTTCACAAGAATGTCAACGCATCCCCACTTTTCCTCAACTGACCTTACTACTTCATTTACCGCCTTTTCATCACTTACATCACAATTAAAAACAAGCACATCTTCTGTATAACTTTTTAGTTCCTCTTTAACTTCCAAAAGCTCGTTGAATTTTATATCAACAAGTGCAAGCTTTGCTCCGCCCATCGCAAGCTTGATAGCTGTCGCTCTGCCGATACCACATGATGCTCCGGTAACAACGGCAATTCTGTTTGTGAAATTCATCTCTAACCTCCGCACTTGATTTTTGCACATTATACCACTCTCATCTTTCACTGTCAATGGGAAAAACGATAAAAAATAAACATTTCCGGTAAAATAAAGTAAATCGCTGAGATTATTTTTAATACAAATACCCTATTGACAATTTTTCATTTGTATTGTATAATTCTGTCAAGGAGTGATGCATTATGTCAAAATATGATGTTGCGGCATATATCTGGCCGGCTTATACAGGAGATGAACCAAGAACAAGAATTTTCTGGAATGAAGGTATGGGAGAATGGCAATCTGTCAAGAACGCCACTTCAAAATATGATGGTGACACTTGGCCGCGAAAGCCTTTATGGGGATATGTGAACGAGGCTGACCCATATGTAATGGAAATGGAAATCAAAGCGGCACTTGACCATGGTGTAAACACCTTTATATATGATTGGTATTGGTATGACGGAAGACCGTTTCTTGAACAATGCCTTGATAACGGTTTTCTCAGAGCATCGAATAACAAGGACATGAAGTTCTATCTCATGTGGGCAAATCACGATGCAAACCACCTTTGGTCCAAGGACCAATCTGACACCAACGGAAACACAGTTATATGGCGTGGTGGAGTTGATTTTGATGAATTTAAAATAATTGTAGACAGGGTTATTAACAAGTATTTTGTTCTTGACAATTATTATAAAATTGACGGCTGCCCGGTGTTTATGATTTATGAAATACCATACCTTGTTGAAGGCTTTGGTTCACTTGAAAAAGCGGGCGAGGCAATGAATTATTTCAGAGAGCAAGTCATAAAAGCCGGCTTTCCCGGTCTTCACCTTCAGATAACGACGAGAAACAATATCAGACTAAATGTCAGCGGTGTAGATAGCGCAGTAAGCTTTGACACAGACGAAGTTATGAAAGCTCTCGGTGCACAAAGTTCAACGCATTATCAGTTTGTTCATGTGACAAACATGGATCGGGACTATCTTGAGATAATTGAAGATGTAAAAAAGTGTTATGAAACGCTTGAGAAGAGCAAGCATACATACTTTCCCCATGTTTCCGTTGGTTGGGACAATAATCCAAGATACTATAAGTTCAGACCGACAGTTACCAAGAACAACACGCCGGAGAATTTTGAAAAAATGCTTAGAATAGCGAAAGATTACGCTGACCGTCACCCCGAACAACCGCCACTTATTACCATAAACAGTTGGAATGAGTGGACGGAAACAAGCTATCTTGAGCCCGATGATCTTTATGGATACGGTTATCTTGAAGCAGTAAAAAGAGTTTTCAAGCAATAAACAAGAAACGCCTGTCTGCAAATAAATGCAGGCAGGCGAAAATTTTATTCCGAAATCATCGTTATCATTCGCTCAATACAAGCACGACAAACATTCCGTTCACAATAGTCAAACAAATGAGAAGAATTTCCGCAAAAAACGCATCCATCCTTGAATTTTCTCAAAACAATTTTGTCGCCATCTGAAATTATCTCAATCGGATCGCCACTTTCAATCCCGAGATTAGAACGCAAGGAAGACGGAATAACAATGCGTCCGAGCTTGTCAATTTCTCTTGTGATTGCTCCTTTTTTCATGTACAAAAACTCCTTTCAAGGAATAAGGCAAATGCTTGGAACATAAATATTATATCATAAATTCAAGTGAATGTCAAGTGTGGAGGCGGTAAAAACGATAGGTAAAATTTTCGGGATTCTTGCAGTGATTTCAACTGCGTGTGCTTGTGCAACAGGCAGAGCTGAACAGTTGGGTACGGCAATTTTAAACGGCGCAAATGCGGCGGTTGAGCTTTCAATCGGTCTTTTGGGCATGATGTGTCTTTGGAACGGTGTAGTGAGAGTACTTGATCTTGCAGGATTTACAAAATTGCTTTC
>JAZQKV010000055.1:0-23467 GCA_045542335.1 Eubacteriales bacterium | reverse complement strand
TTGACGAAGACCCGTTCACGGGTGGCAAGCAATAATCTCTAAGCAAAAGGCAGTCGTATATACGCCGTTTAGGCGTCGCTGGTGAAATAGGGCTATGCCCGTTTGCCGAAAAGCCCCCGGCTTAGCCGGGGGATACTTACTGTTTGAAGTGGAATTTATTCCTCCACCTCATACAATTCCATATATTCCTCAGCAGTTAAATGTGCTTCTGCCCATACCTTGACTTCTTTTTCACTCATGGGAATAATATCATCTCCCCAACACATACCACCGCCATACGACTTCCCGTAGATGCTCATAGAGCAATAAATAAAAAAGGCAAAAAACTGACCGAAATGACATATCGAGAGTTTTTGGCTGTATGTGAGAATGATACATACCAAATAATACCCGAAAAGCATGAAAGAAGAAGCAACTATAACGCTGCTCTTGATGCTTGTGGAGCAACATCAAGCACATATCACGATTTTCGAGTAAGACGAACCTCGCATAAGGATTTTGATAAAAAGTTCTTTATCAATTTAGGGTTTGCTCTTGCACTACCATACGAATCAATGGTAAAATTATTGGCGTATAACGGATATACATGGGATAGTGTTGGACGAGAATTTGACGATATATGTAAGCAAGCGTTTAGGCTGGGGTTCAGTCGCAAATTGACGAACGAACTTCTCAAAAAGAGAAACAAAGAACTGGAAGATGACCGTAACGATGCTCGGGAAACTACTCAGTTCAATCCTATGCCTACACTTGACAAAAGCACTTCGGGCAAACGACAAAACCCGTAATTCCCAAGAGAGTAATTCCACACAGTCAAAAAAAGTTTTTGACGCACTTTTTGACGCACGTTTTTTGGTGGAATTGGCGGAATGGGTGGAAAGAATCTTGTGGAGTACCACCAGAACCCTTGGAAAAGAGCCAAAATCGTGGCAGCCAAAGGTGAGGTTTAAGAGTGGGAATAATCCAAATATTATTGCAAATTTTCTTTATTCTCCAAAGGGCAAAAGTTTTTTCCTCTCTTCGCTCGCGCAGAAAAAGAAAAATATAATAATTTTGGACCTTGTTTAAAACAACAAGGTCCATTTTCCTTTTCCTTTTCATTCCCCTCACATCTCCGGCAAGCTTCGAAAAAACTCTCGTCAAGGACAAGTGAACACATAAAAGACCGTTGATTTTTTCGGTAGCAATATTCTGCCTAAATCTGTAATTATGGCTTTCATGCGCTTTATAAGGGTCTCTTTGTCAAGAACAGAATGTATGTATCGTTAAATACTATCTTATCCCCGGCTTCCAACACGGTTTCTCTCAATCCTTCAAAAAATTTACTTCTGTAAGGCTCCGGAATAACTATGTGATCGCAATGCGTTCCACAGAACGCAACATATTCATCTGCCGTAAATTCTCGTTTTCCATAGAACTCACGCTTTTCAAAATCAACATATCCATAATTCGGAGCGTTGGTGTATTTGAATGAGCCGTGCTTATATTCCGCATCCGGTTTGAAATACTCGGAATACACTTTCTGAATTTTATTATGTAGTTCTTCGTTTGGTGTTTTATAGTCGCTTTTGGTAAGCATCATTGCCAACGTACCGCCGGGCTTCAACAAATCAAAAGTTTTAGAGAAGGCGATTTCTTCCGGAATCCATTGGATAGTCGCCGCAGAATAAATCATATCAAATTTCCGGTTCCCAAAATCGTGGGTTATGAAGTCATTATTTACGATACTGAAGTTCGGGTGTTGACCGTACTTGCGTTTCATCATTTTATACAGGTTTTCGCCAAGCTCAATAGCATTGTAATCACAGCCCGTGTTAAGTATCGGGTCGGTTGCTTGTCCTGTACCCGGACCAAGCTCCAACACGGATTTTCCTGGTCCGATTTCTGCGTATTCAGTCAGGCAGGCAAACAGTTCAGCAGAATAACGGGGTCTATACTTGTCAAACTGTTCAGGTATGGTGTCGAATACTTTTCTGAATTCCATTCTATCGCCTCCTTTTATTTACTTGCGTCCAATTTATACTACACGGTCAGTTTTTTAGCTCGTAGCATCTGACAATTTCGCCGTTCTCAACCAAGTGTACCACACCGCCGTGGGTTTTGCAAGAGAAGTATTGTGAATTTTTGTTGATAGGGAAGCGTCCATGTGTGAATTTGTTGCCGAATACCTTCTTCCCGGGGTATTTATCTTCCATAAGATAGCTGACCGTTTTTGGCACCTATGTTGATTTTGCTGTGTGATATTAACGTAAAAAGGCGGAAAATACAGTTACAAATATGTCAATTTTGTACAAAATAACGAAAAATATATTTTTTTGAGTAATTTTACCAAAACCTATTGATTTTTTTTATAAATTGGTGTATAATATAAACACGATACAAGATGTTGTATCAAATACCATTTTCAGGAGGTAGCATTATGCTCAAGATTTTCGCAGGACTTAAGGGATCGGGTAAAACAAAGAATTTGATTTCCATGGTCAACGAAGCACAACTTAATACTAAAGGCAATGTTGTCTGCATCGAAACAGGCACAAAGCTTATACATGAAATAAATAACCAGACAAGACTTATCGATGTTTCCGAATACGGTGTTGACGATTGGGAAAAGCTCTATGGCTTTGTTTGCGGCGTTCTCGCTTCCAACTATGATGTTACCGATATTTTCATTGATTCTGCTCTTAAAATTTGCAAGAACGATGTTGAAGGCTTTGATTCTTTCGTTGAAAAGGCTGCTCCTCTTCTCGAAAAGCAGAATGTTAATTTCGTTATGACCGCTTCCGTCGAGGTTGAAAAGATCCCCGATGCGCTTAAGCCCTATCTTGCATAACTTATATTAAGTAAAATTTTGCCCACACCGAAAGGTGTGGGCTTTCTTTGTATTATTCAGCTTTTTCCGGCTTTTGCTTATACACCCTCACATAGTCAACAACCATTTCGCCCGGCAATGCGGCAATTGTTTTTTCAATACTTTCAATTGCCCAGTCCGCTGATTCAACAGTGAGCTTCATGTATCCTTTTTCGGGACAAATCCCAATCACATTATTTCCAAAACGGGCTCTTTCAATATCGTCAATGTAGAAAACGTATGCCTCCTCTGTGCGGTGGAGCGCAAACTTGTGAAAGTTACCGTCATAAACCTCAGGCATATGGTTTACCTTGTCAAGCGACCTGTGCTTGTCACCGTATCCGTTCCAATGAAGAACGTGCTGACATCTGCCTTTGTCCGCCCAAATGCTCTCTACAATGTCAATCTCAACTCCTTTTTCACCCCTGGCATTGTCTTCGTTTGAAACATCTCCAACCATCATCCAGAACGCTCCCCATATTCCGGGCGTTGTGGGAAACTTTATTGAGGCTTCGTAGTATCCATAGCCCGCATGAAATTTGCCAAATGTCCTCACCGCACCCGTTCGGATGATTCTTTCATCATCGTCCCATTCTGCCCGGAGAATCAGATTGCCGTTGCCGTCTGTAAATGCCAGCTCGTCATCCCACACACAACCGTTGTTCTGTCGTACCCATTCGGGACAATGACTCCATTTTCTGCCGTCAAGGCTTGTCCCGTCAAAATTATCTTCAAATAAAAGATTTGGGTCGTCGTAAGTTATCGCTCTGTCCCTATTTCTAAAAATAAAAAATGCAATGGCAATTATCAGAATTACAACCAGAATTATTATTGGAATGTGCTTCATATGTCAATACCTACCTTTGTTGTTTTATTGTTGTAGTTGCCCGGAATGTATGCTGCTAAAACTATTTCCCTCTGAATTCTTTCGGAGATATGCCTACTCTTTCTTTAAATACCTTTGCAAAATATGCACTGTCCGTAAAGCCAAGATGGTCTGAAATCTCGGAAATTGACAAGGGCTCATAGTCAAGAAGTAGCTTTGCACGCTCAATTTTGCGGTGTATCCTGTATTCATTTGGCGACACACCCGAATACTTTTTGAAAAGCTTTCTGAAATATATCTCGCTTACGCTGCAAAGACTTGCAATTTCACTGATGCTCAGTTTTTGCTCGGAATCGTTTTCAAGATAACGTATCCCTTTTTCAATAATTCCAAATTTCTTCTGATCAAGCGGTACCTTAATGCATGAATTGCTTAAATTGTAAAGAATCCCATACATGGCACTTTTCATTAGTGCCGGACTTGGATTTGCCGTTCTGCAAGTCCTGTCAACCCTGTCAAAAAGTGCCCTGCATTCATCAGCGCAATTGCTGAAAATTTTAATCTCATCCGAAAGACGAAAGGGGAGACCATCACCATCAAAAAACATCAGATTCACGCCAACCGTAAATCCCCCCGGTCTCTTAAATTCGTAAAACTCAACCGAATACTCGCAATCAACCGGTGTGTAAACTATGTCTCCACTCTGCGCAAAGTATTCCCGTCCGTGATTGTCCGTGTAGTGAGCCTTTCCGTTTTCAAGATATAACAACATATTAATGGCTTTTGGAACTCCTATACAGCTGAATGTGCTGTGCTTGTCCCATGACTGCTTGAGCCCGTTTACGACCAATATCGAATAATCATAGTCATATAATTTTTCGATACCAATAACTTTCATTTTCGTCCACCAACTTTTGCTTTAATATGCGATAACTCAATTATATACTATAAATGTTACAGTTTCAATAACAGTATCGAAAAATTATACTATTGTATCGGTTTTTATATTGACGTTTGCTTTTATCGGAGTTATAATATCTGTGTAACTTGTACTAAGGTTACTATGTGTATTTTAGTTTGATAAAGGAGACTAAACATGAAAAGAATTGGTATAATCGGATTCGGCGGAATCTGCAACGGGGTTCATCTTCCCGGTTATCAGGCAATTTCAAATAAAGCAAAGGTTACAGCAGTTTGCGACATCAACCCCAAAAAGCTTGAGCTTGCAAAACAAAAGCTTGGACTTTCCGATGAATGTCTCTTTACCGATTACCGTGACCTTATCGCAAGCGGTCTTGTAGATGCCGTGGATATATGCACTTCCAACGATGCCCATTGCGAAATCGCTGAGGCTGCAATAGATGCAGGTCTTGATTTCAGCGTGGAAAAACCAATAGGTTTGAGCTATGCCGAAGCAAAGCATCTCTACGATAAGGCTAAAAACAGCAATGTAAAATCCTTCACCTGCTTCTCTTGGCGTTACCGTGCTCCAACACGCCTTATGCGTGACATTGTAACAAGCGGACAGCTCGGAAAGATTTATCATATCTACATCAAGTGTATCAAGGACAGCGGTCTTTGGGAAGGAAGAAAGCTTGAATGGCGTTTCCGTAAAGAGCTTGCAGGAAGCGGTGTTCTCGGCGACCTTGGCTCTCATATGATTGATATAACAAGATTCCTTGGCGAAGAATTTGATGGAGTGTTTGCTTCCTGCGGCACATATATCACAGAAAGACAGTGCGAGGATAGCGACGAAATTCGCCCCGTAACCACAGATGACTGGGCAAATATCAACGGATTGACCAAAAACGGCGTTCCCGTAACAATCAATCTTTCCCGTACCTGCACAACAATTGATAATTATCAGGAGTTTGAGGTTTACGGCTCAAACGGAAGACTTGTGTTTATTCAGGGAAATGTCAATGGCGAAAATGTAAGTAAAATTCAAATCTGCGCCGGCGAAACTGATATGAAGAACAACGGACTTCACACCATTAAACCCTCCCGCAAGTATGAGGCAAATCAGTCCGATTCCTTTGTAAATCTTCTTAATGGAATCGAAGATGAATATACTGCTCACCTTGAGCATGGCGTTGAGTGCCAGAAAGTTCTTGAGGCGGCAATGATGTCAATAGAAAACGGCAGATACGTTAAAATTTCCGAAGTGGAGGAAAGTGTTAAATGAATATATATGAAGTGCCCTCCGAAACAGTAAAAAACGGTTCTAAGGTTCCGTTTCGCGTGATGGATTGCGAACAGGATATGTACGAGGAAATTGCGCAGATAATGTTTGACACAATAAAGGCAAACGGCGACGAAAAAACTGTTATTATTTGCCCTGTAGGACCTATCTTCCAATATCCTGTATTTGTTGAAAAGGTAAACAAGGCACGCCTTTCTCTTAAAAACTGCTATTTTATAAATATGGATGAATACCTCACGGAAAACGATGAGTATATCCCTTATGACAGCATCTTGAGCTTCCGTCAGATTATGGATAATATGCTTTATTCCAAAATCGACCCTGAGCTTGTTATGCCTCCCGAACAGAGAATTTTCCCTTGCCCCGGTAAAGAGGCAGAGCTTGATGAGTTTATAGAAAAGCTCGGCAAGGTTGACCTTGTTCTCACAGGTGTTGGCATAAACGGTCACGTTGCTTTCAACGAGCCGCCGCTTAAAAGCGAAAATATCACAGATGAGGACTACCGCAATATCGGCACAAGATGCCTTGATATTTCCCCCGAAACAATCGTCAATAACGGTGCAAACAAAATTTGCGGTGCTCTTGATGTCTTTCCGAAGCGTTGTATAACAATCGGCATGAAACAGCTTCTTAAAGCAAAGACTTTCAAGGTTTATCTTTACTGTAAATGGCAGTGGGGCATTATGCGTAAAACTGCCCTCGGAGAGCAGACCCGCTTCTCTCCCGTTTCGTTCCTGCAAAGTCACCCCAATGCTGAAATGGTAGTAACCAAAGAGCTTTACGAACATAAAGTATTCTGAAAGGAAAAACGCAATGAAACTCGGAACATTTTTATATTTTCCCTCTGAAGGAGCAGATGAAGCACTTATAAAGGAGAAATTCAGATACCTTGAAGAATGTGGCTTTTCTGCGTGCCAGATTGTCTATAAACCCCGTTGCTATAAAAGCGAAGACGCAAAAAAAGTAGGGGAGTATATCGCAAAGTATTCGTCTGAGTACGGCATTGACCTTTCTGCGCAGTTCTGCGGATTTTACGACGCTGAAACCGTGTGGGATAACTATTACGGCTTCCTCACGGCAGGAATTAACGTCGAGGCTTATAAACAAAGTCGCATTGCCTATATAAAGAGTGCCGCAGAGTTTGCGCATAGTCTTGGTATCGAGGACGTTATAACTCACGCAGGCTTTGTCCCCAATAATCCATTTTCTCCCGAGTATACCTCAATGCTTGCTGCAGTAAACAGCATCGCCTTATACCTCAAGAAAATGGAAATGAACCTCCTCTTTGAAACAGGCGGAGAATCTCCCATTGTACTTAAGCGTCTTATCGAAGATGTTGGAATGGATAATCTCTATATAAATTTTGACCCCGCTAATATCTTCATGTATGGCTACGGCAACGCAACCGATGCACTTGAAGTTTTTGGTAAATATGTCCGCAATATGCACGGCAAGGACGGAATGCTCCCCACCGATACAAGAAAAATCGGTGTCGAAACTCCCATGGGTAAGGGCAAGGTTGACTTCCCTGCAATAATAAAGAAGTTCCGTGAAATCGGCTACGACAGATATATCATCATCGAAAGAGAAATTTCCGGCGAACAGCAGAAAATCGATATTCTTGCCGCAAAGCAGTACCTTGAGGGGCTTCTTGCCGAGTGATTAAAACCGCATAAATCATTAAATGGGAAGAACAAGACGAAAAGTCCTGTCCTTCCCATGTTTTTTATATTGGATTTGTGTTCTCTCTGAATACACACGGAGTTGTTCCGTAAACATCCTTGAACTTGCGGTTGAAATTACGTATGCTTCCAAAGCCGGCCTCGTAGGCAATCTCGGCTATTGTCATGTCGCAAAGAGTCTGATTGCGAAGGAGACGTGCAGAATAAGTGCAACGCAGAGTGTTCACATATTCTGTAAAACTCATTCCGCAATTCTGCTTGAAAATGCGGCTGAGATACACATGGTGAACACCCAAAGCCTTTGCAACAGCATAAAGCGAAAGATCCGCAGAAATATTGTTCCCGATGTAGCCAATTGCCTCGATAAAAGCTTTGTCAAAATGAAGGGGCTTGACAGCAGGGATAAATATACACTTTTCAGTCACCTGCCAGCATAAAGAGTAAAGAATAGACTTTGCACGAAAAGAATCACACGTCGCATAGTGACTCTCCTTTGCAACATATGTTTCTTTATCATAAACAAAATTCTCTTCAAGGGACTTTTCAAAGTATTCTATAACCCTTTTGTCGGGTGTAAAAACATAGTTTTCCGGACTTATAACCAGGTTTTTTATCTCCGAGAAAAAGTCGAGCACAATTTCAGGGGAGAAAATAATGACATAACATTCAGAATATTCCGGTGTTTCAAAGGAGTGTTTTTCAAAAGGCATAATGAGAGTTGCCTCTCCCTTTTTGATAACTCTCGTGCATCCCGAAACATTCATTTTCAGCATACCGTCCTTAACATAAATTATTTCAAGACTGTAGTGAAGATGAAGCCTGCATTCCACATTTATGTGCTTTGCCGCCTCAAAGTCCGTCGTGCCAAAACACGAATCTTTAACATTGAAAATATACATTTATATCCCTCTGCCTCTTTTACAAGGTTAAATATTGTCTATATATTATAATACTTTTGTCTTGCAAAACAAGAGGAATTGTGTTAAATTTTATGTAAGAGTTAAGGAGATGGTTGTTTGGTCGCTCTGTACTATGCGGCGTTCTTTTTAAGCCAGCTTGCAAATGTGTATGCCCAACAGAAATACGGCAGAACGTCAAAGGGGTATTCAGATATTTTTGTCTATTCCTTTTTCACCGGCATCATTGCTATGGCGTTCTTTTTTATTCTTAGCGGTTTCTCAATTGTGCTTAATTTAAGAACCTGCATTTACGCAATCATTTTTGCAGTTGTAGTTATTTGCGGTAGCTTCACTAGGCTTCCTGCCTATAAATTTATGGGAGTGGCAGAGTCGGGTGTCCTTGTCAGCAGTATGACAATTGTGCTCACTGCATTGACCGGCTTTGTTTTCTTCCGCGAGGAGCTGACACTTGTCTCGGTGGCAAGAATTGTCCTCATGCTTGCGGCAGTTAGCGTCATTTTCTTTGAAAACAAAAAAGGAATAAAAATATTCGGTCGCAGCACAAGGGACACCACAATCGGATTTTTGCTGTGCATAGGCTGTGCTCTCGTTGGCACATCCTCAACTGTTATGTCAAAGCTCTTTGCCATGGATAGCGGTGTCACGGATACAAATTCATACTTTTTTCTCACCAACGCCGTCATCTTTGTCTTTGATGCCTGTGCCTTACTTTTAATCCACAGAGGAAGCATTAAAGGTACATTTACGGGCTTCAAAAGAATTGCACCGTCGGGATATGCCATGATTGGTCTGTCAACGGTTGCATCAAATATCGGCTCAATTCTTGGAGTGCTTATACTTGCGGCGGATTCGGGACAGGGCAATGTGTCGCTCTACGCACCGCTTTCAAGTGCTATCGGACTTATTTCTTCCGGCATTGTAGGTTTTGTTGCAGCGCATGAAAAACCGAGTATGCTTGCAATGCTTCTCTCTGTAATTGCTTTATTTTTAGGCGTGTTCAATTGATTTCAGGAGGTAAATATAATGCTTAATTCTTATAACTGTGCGACAATTTACGTTTCTCAAGGCGACGGAAACGATAACTTCAACGGATATGCACCTTATCACGACGGAACGAGTAACGGTCCGGTAAAAAGCTTAAAACGTGCCTGCTATATGCTTCAATCAATGCGTTCATGTGGCGTGAATCAGCCCTTTACCGTTAAAATCATGGGCGATTATTACCTTTCGGAAACTCTTGGAATCGGTTTTACCCATGCGCCACAATTTTTCGGCAACCATCATCCCATGAATAATATCACCTTTGAATCATATCACGATGAGAATTATCCCTGCAATTCCCGCCTTATCGGAGGAAAAAAGCTCACAGGGTTTAAAAAGGACACCTTCAACGGCAAGGAGTGTATCTCCTTGTTTATCCCCGAGGTCCGGGACGGCAAATGGCATTTTACCGATCTCTATGTAAACGGTAAAGCCGCAACTCGCACACGCTATCCAAAAAATGACACCCTCACCGCCGTCGCAACAGAAAACCCTGTAAATGATGAGTTTTTTACAGGCTCGAAGTGGTTTGTCGCCCACAAGGAAGATCTTGAGGGTATCGACGGCATTGAAAATTCAACCGTTTCGTTCTACCATTATTGGATAGACGAGCATAGTCCCGTTGAAAGCTACGACCCCGAAACCGGAAAAATCACTATGAAATATCGTTCCCGTTTTGAAATAACCGTTGATTACAGTAACAACAGCACGAGCAATCTCCATTATTACCTCGAAAATATTTCCCAAACCTTTTCAGACCCCGGAGAATGGTATCTTGACGTGCCGACAGGTATGCTTTACTACATTCCCGAAAACGGACTTGACGGCTTTGAGGAGCTTGAGATTTTCGCTCCGACCCTTGAAAAGCTCATCTCTGTTGACGGTAACCCTGATAATAAACCCTGCGGTATACGTTTCAGAAACCTCGATATAATCTGTTCCAAGGGCGATTATGTCAGCACATATGTATCACCAAGAGTTGTTGAAAAATTCCCGGGAGAAAACCAGTTTGCCTCGGATATTCAGTCCGCTTGCGGAGCATACGGCGCAATTCACTTTGAAAATGCAGTTGCGTGCAGCGTGGAAAACTGCAATATCTCTTGCGTGGGTGTCCATGCAGTTGAAATTAACCATGGTTGTGAGAATATCCGTGTCCAAAACTGTGCTATGAAAAATCTCGGTGGCGGTGGCGTGAAAATCTGGGGAGGAGAGGCAGACCAGGACCAAAGCCTTGCAACAGGAAACTGCATAATCCGTGGCAACACAATCACAAATTGCGGTAAAAGGCTTGCGGCGGCGTGCGGAGTGCTTGTCTGCCACAGCGCAAATAATGAGATTTCAGATAACGAGATTTCCTATCTCGATTATAGCGGAATCTCCTGCGGTTGGGTGTGGGGATATAAGCCTTCATCAACCTACGCCAACAGAATCTGCAATAACCATATCCACCACATCGGCATGGGCAGACTCTCTGATATGGGTGGCATTTACCTGCTCGGCTATCAGAATGGCACAGTTGTCTCGGGAAACCTTATTCACGATGTAAACTCCGCACACTACGGCGGTTGGGGTCTCTATACCGATGAGGGCTCAAGCTACATTACAATCGAAAAGAACATCGTGTATAATTGCAAGAGCAATTGCTATCATCAGCACTATGGTTCATATAATACCGTCCGTGACAATATCTTTGCCTTCGGCGGTGAGAGCATAGTCAGAATGAGTGCCCGGGAAGAACATATAGGAATTGTCTTTGAGAATAACACGTTTATAACAGACGGTAAACCCATTTACACAGTCGGCGACGGCAACTACTGTTCACCACCCCCCTCAATGCGTACAAATCACAACGTTATGTGGGACATAAGCAGAGAAACTCCCGTTGTCATGTGCGTCAACAATAAGGAAAAATGCCTCTCTCTTGAAGATGTTAAAAAGCTATATGATCTCGATATAGGATCTGTTGTAAAGCTTCCCGGAAATATAGAAGTTGACGTTGTTTCTAAAAGCATAAGGGTAAAGTGACAGAAAAAGTCCACATATGTGGACTTTTTCCTTTAAATGTGCTTGACATTGCATGATTTTTGTGGTAAAATAAACTCAAAACACCAAGCATTACCGATAAGGAGAAAGCCATGAATCCATTCAAATATTTTATTTTTGCCAGCAGATGCGGCTTTACCGATTTTTACAGTATTTCCACAGATACCGCTGACCACGATGGCTTTGATTGCATAACTGAGAAAAAAGGCTCGTCACTCATTTCCGCAAGAGAAAGCTTTTGCGTAAAGGCTGATTTTGAGGAAACCGACGGTGTTTGCATGAGAAACGATACAATCGAAAACACCTCCGAAAAAACCGTAACCCTCGGTGCTTATGCAAGCCGCTTCACCTTATATGGCAGCGATTATGAAGTATATACCCAGCAAAGCACATGGGAAAACGAAAGCAACGGTGCGTGGCACAAACTTGTCTCAAAGGTGTGCGCCGAGGCAAAGGGCATCAGAACAACCGACGGCTCCTCGCCAATGCTTGCCCTCTGGAGTAACCAGACACAAAGAGGCGTTGTTTTCCATCTTTTGCCCGAATATGCATGGAGCATTTCCGCAACCGTTGTTCGTGGTGGCGGTCGTCAGACCTTCACCGTCGTAGATATTGCCATCAATGATGCAAATCTTTCCATCGACATTGCCCCCGGCGAAAAGTTTTCGGCATCTCCCATCATTTTCTATGAGTTCCGGGATAAGCTTTCCCTTGATTGCCACAAGCTTCATGCTTTCCTCAACGCAAAATTCCCCCACAGACGTATGCCCGTTATTTATAACACATGGTTTGCCTTTTTTGATAAAATCACACTTGATGCCGTCCACACACAGATAAAGGAAGCGGCGGCAATCGGTTGCGATTATTTCACCCTTGACGCTGGATGGTTTGGCGACGGACTTCGCTGGGAGGATTCTGTCGGACATTGGGTCGAGAATAAATCGGGCGCATACATGGGAAAAATGAATGAGATCTCCGATGCAGTACACGAAAGCGGTATGAAATTCGGTCTTTGGCTTGAGCCGGAAAGAGCGCTGAAAGATGTCCCCATGGTCAAAGAGCATCCCGAATACTATTTTAAAAACGAAAACTCATATTTTCTCGATTTTGCCAACCCCCATGCCCTTAAATATATCACCGACCTCACCCTTGATTTGATTGAAAAATATAACATCGACTTTTTCAAGTTTGATTTCAACGATAACATAACCGTTGACCGCACCCATAAAGCCTTTTACGAATACCATAAGGGAAGCAAACGTTATGTTCAGACCATCAGACAGCAGCACCCCGATATTTACATCGAATGCTGCTCCTCCGGCGGACTGCGAATGGAGCTTTCAAACCTCAGATATTACGATGGCTTCTGGTTTTCCGATGACCAAAGTCCCTACACCGGCAGAACAATACTCAAAAACACAATTCTGCGCTTTCCGCCCAATGCCCTTGAAAGATGGACCGCCCTCATTTCCTGCCCGGGCTTTACCACATACGGCACATACGACAAAATCGAGCGGACAATTGCCTGCGACAACGCAACCTGGGATTTGGTCGCGGGTGTCAACCCCGATTATATTAAAGGCTTTTTCACCGGTGGCTCTCCCGGCATCACCTGCGACCTTACAAGGCTTTCTCCCACTCTCAAAGACAGCCTCAGAGCCTTTATCGCAAGCTATAAATCTGAAAGCGACTTCTGGAATAACGCCGTTTGCCGAATCCTTTGCGACACCGAGGATTTTCTTGTTCTTCAATATGAAACAAGCAAAATGATTAAAGTTGTCGTGTATTCCAACCTCGTCAAGCAAAGTATGTTCACTTTTTATCCTGTAATAAATTCCTGCGACGATAAAACTCTTTCCGTAACTTTCAACGAAAAAACAAGCCAAAGATGTGCCTGTGACCTGCGCGAAAACGGAATCAGCTTTTATCCTTCCGAAAAGAATTCCTATACCTTCACAATCAAATAAAATTCACGGGACACTATCTCAACAGATAGTGCCCCGTATTTTTTGTAGTTATAATATGATTACTTTTTACCCTTTTGCTCCATCGCCTTTTTCATTGCAAGGGCAAACGGACTCTCCTCTTTGGGCAAAGGAGCTTTGTCCTGAGAATTGAGAAAATCTCTTACAAATTTCTTTGATGCGCCGCCTGTGCCGCTGTGCTCCTTGTGGAACTTGTCGGGATTCTGTTTAAAGCCACAAGAGCAAACATAAAGCTTCTTTTCTCCGCTTCCGACAAGCTCAAGAGGTTTTTTACAGTCGGGACAGCGCACCTTTGTACGCATGGAAATATTTTCACGGTAACCGCAGTCACGGTCCTGACATACAAGCATCTGCCCCTTTTTGCCGTTGACAGAAAGCATCATTTTTCCGCAAGTAGGGCAGGGAGTACGTGTAAGATTGTCGTGAACATATTTTGCTGTGCTGTTTGCAACCTCCTTGACAAGTGCAGAGGAATAGTTTTTGATGTCCGTTATAAATGCATCCTTTGTACCCTTGCCTTTGGCAATTGCCTCAAGCTTCATTTCCCATTCTGCAGTGAGAAGCGGCTCCTTGAGGTCCGTGGGGACAATGGATATAATCTGCATACCCTTTGAAGTGGGGTGAATAAAGTTGTCACGCTTTTCAATATAGAATGTCGAATAAAGCTTTTCAATTATATCCGCCCTTGTCGCAGGCGTTCCAAGTCCGCCTCCAATGTATTCCTTCATCTTCTTGTCGGAAATGAATTTTGATGGATTTTCCATTGCTGAAAGAAGCGTTGCTTCGGTGTAACGTGAGGGCGGCGAGGTTTTGCGTGCCTTTATAACGGCAGAGGCGCAGGTGAAACTGTCGCCGACTTTGAAATTCGGAAGCGAGGATTCCTCTGCTTCAAGGTCTTCATCGTCATCCTCATCTTCATATGCCGTGACACTTCTCCAACCCTTGTCAACTTCTTCTTTGCCTGTTACATAAAAGCTTCCCTCAATTCCCTTGCACTCAAACTCTGCCTTTACTGATTTGTAAAGATAGTCGCCATAGAAACAAGCAAGAAACCGTGTAACAACAAGAAGATAGATTTTCTTCTCATCAGCGGAAAAAGCGAGAAGATCGGGCTTTTCTTCAGTTGGAATAATGGCGTGGTGGTCGGAAACCTTGGCGTTGTTTATACAAGCCTTGTTGATTGTTTTTCGCTCACGGTTGATTTCGGCAACAATGGGCGCAAAGCTGCCCACAGATGCCGCACGAAGTCTGTCGTGAAGCGTTGGAACAATGTCATCGGTCAGATAACGTGAATCTGTTCGGGGATAGGTGAGAGCCTTGTGTGTCTCGTAAAGCCTTTGCATACAGGAAAGCGTTTCCTTGGGGGACATTTTATAAAGCTTGTTGGCATCCCTCTGAAGCTCCGTGAGGTCGTAAAGCATGGGAACAGGCTTTCTCTTGTCAACCTTTGCAGCCGTCTTTACGATAAATTCCTTGCCCTTGATACTTGCCGCAAGATTATCAGCAAAAGTCTTATCTTCAATGGCACTCTGATTGTTTTTGCCGCGGTAAAGAACATTGAACTTGCCCATGTTCGCATAAATGTTGTAATAATCCTTCGACTTGAAACGGCGGATTTCTTCTTCCCTTGCTGCAATTATTGCAAGCGTTGGTGTCTGAACACGTCCTGCGGAAAGCTGGGCATTGTTTTTGCAGGTCAGTGCACGGGTAACGTTAAGTCCAACAAGCCAATCCGCCTCGGCTCTTGCTTTTGCCGCATTGCAAAGCGGAATGTAGTCTTTTCCGTCACGCAGGTTTGCAAATCCATCCTTTATCGCCTTGTCGGTCTGCGATGAAATCCAAAGACGCTTTACAGGCTTTTTGCAGCCTGCCTTTTCAAGAATCCAACGTGCGACAAGTTCACCTTCGCGCCCTGCATCTGTCGCTATAATAACCGAGTCAACATTTGCCGAGCCAAGAAGTCCTCTCACCGCAGAATATTGCTTTGCGGTTTCGGGAATAACCTTTAGCTTCATTTTTTCGGGAAGCATCGGAAGCGTTTCCATTGACCATTTTTTGTAAGCGTCCGAATATTCTTCGGGCTCGGCAAGGGTCACAAGATGACCGAGCGCCCATGTAACAATGTACTTTTCACCCTCAATAAAGCCGTTGCCGTTTTTTCTGCAACCAAGAACCCTCGCAATTTCGCGTCCAACAGACGGCTTTTCGGCAAGAACCAAAGTTTTAGCCATAAAAATCTCCTTTAAGCGGCAACAATGCCGCAAAATATCGTTTTAACAGACACACAGCCCCAAGAGAACACTCAAAGGGCTGTATTTGCATTAAAAATAAACGTGCAAAAAAGAGCTTTGCTCAATGGCGACAACAGCCGCCGCAAATGTGAGCATTCGGACAGGTGTTTTCGCCCATTTTACCATCCTTGATGATAACTGCCGCCGACTTGTTGCCAAGAATTGTTTGCAGCTTCTTTTTGCCACATTCGGGGCAACTTAACAGATTTCTTTCTGAAACGGAAGCATATTTTTCAAACTCATGACCGCAAGCCTTGCACTTTAAATTGTAAAACGGCATGATTATTTCTCCAGGAAAAATTCGATAAGCTCACCGTCGGGTCCCTTAACAAATGCAAGAGCAACAGGGTATGGAACTTCCGAGGGCATAACCATTTCCTTGGGATTTATGTGAGGCTCGCAGCCGTAAGCTACGCACTTTTCAAATGCCGCCTTTGGGTCAGAGCATCTGAAAGCAAGGTGGACATAAGAGCCTGCATCAGTGGGATACTGTGTTTTTCCGGTGCAGTCAGAGAAAAGCTCAAGCTTGCTGTTGCCGCCAACGTCAACCATGGCAAGAGTCTTTGTGTTGTCGCCGTTTCTCCAGGTTCTTTCAAGCTTGAAGCCGAGAACCTCGGTGTAAAACTTAATGGATTTTTCAAGGTCGGATGTGTGAAGGGCGATGTGATGAACGCCGCAAACAAGATTACTCATAATTATTTCCTTTCCGGTCTGCTTGTTGCAGATTTCCTTAAAAATAACATAAATCATTTCCCACCCGAATTATAACACAATTTCCTCTGATTGTCAATACATTTTAATCATAATAAACACCAAAAACGAAAAAGCGGCACGCATTTTCATGCATCACCGCAATATAAAAACATTATATAACTAATCCTAAAAGCTTAAACACAAAAAACATGCAATATAATCAAATTATTATTAGCTTTTCGTTGCTTTCTTTTCTGGTGCTTTCTTGGTTGTTTCCTTGGTTGTTTCTTTTTCCATTTCGGCAAATTCTCCGATTTTCGCTTTCTTTCTCACACTTACAGGGAAGTAATCAGCCGGCTCTGTATAACTAATTCTCTTTGTCATTTTATTACCTCACATTGTTATATAAAACATTTCAGAACATTTATATAGCTTTTCCGGAAATCCAAAGGGGTACTTATCTAAAAAAGCACCCCTTACTTTGCCGGCATTGGGATAAAGTCCCATCAACTAAAAGTATTATAGCATTACAGCACGCACTGTAAGAATTTTTGTGTTCTTTCGTTCTGAGGATTGTTGAAAATCTGGTCAGGTGTTCCTTGCTCAACGATAACGCCATCGTCCATAAAGAGGATGCGGTTTGCAACCTCTCTGGCAAAGCCCATTTCGTGTGTTACAACAACCATTGTCATTCCGTCGTCTGCAAGCTCTTTCATGAGATTGAGCACTTCTCCAACCATTTCAGGGTCAAGTGCAGAGGTAGGCTCGTCAAAAAGCATCACCTCGGGGTTCATCGCAAGTGCTCTCGCAATGGCAATTCTCTGTTTCTGACCACCGGAAAGCTGTGAGGGATATGCATTTGCCTTTTCGGGAAGTCCAACCTTTTCAAGAAGCTCCATTGCCATTTTGTTTGCTTTTTCAGCAGGCATTTTCAAAAGCTTTCTCGGACCTATTGTTATGTTTTCAAGAATAGAAAGGTGAGGGAACAGATTAAAATGCTGAAACACCATTCCCATCTTCATGCGAAGCTTGTTTATGTCGCATTTCTTTGAAGTTATTTCTGTGTCCTTAAACCATATTTCGCCGCCGCTTGGTTCTTCAAGCCTGTTAAGACAACGGAGAAACGTTGATTTTCCGCTTCCCGAAGGACCGATAATAACAACCTTTTCGCCTTTGTTGATATGCTCGTCAATTCCTTTAAGAACAACAATTTCATCGTTCTCGCCAAAATTTTTGCAAAGACCTTTAACGCTTATCACCCTTCTGAAGCCTCCTTTCAAGTATGGACACACCTTTTGACAGCACAAGTACCACCACAAGGTAAATGAGAGCCACCGCAATAAGCGGCATAAAGTTACTGTAAGTTATTGAACGAATTTTGATACCGCCCATGGTGAGATCTGCAACACCAATGTAAAATGCAACGGAGGATTCCTTGAGAAGCGTGATAAATTCGTTTGCAAGCGAGGGAAGAACAGCCTTGAACGCCTGAGGGAGAATCATGTAGCACATGGTCTGGATATAGCTGAAACCAAGGCTTCTGCCTGCCTCTGTCTGACCTGCGTCAATTGACATAATACCGCCTCTTATAATTTCCGAAACATATGCACCGGAATTGAGTCCGAAGCAAAGCACCGCCGCAATAAACTTTTCAACGCCAAGGGGAAGAAGAATAACAAAGTAAATTATAAGAAGCTGAACCATAACAGGTGTACCTCTCATAACCGAAAGATATACCTTGCATATTCCCGAAAGAATCTCAAGCTTTCCTGTCTTGGCATTTGTAACCCTTATAATTGCCACTACAAATCCGATAAGAATACCGAGAAGTACCGCACAAGCAGTAATCGCAAGAGTAGTCAGCAAGCCGTTTGTAAGATAAGTCCATTGATTGTTGACAATAAAATTTCTGTTGAAATCAAACTTGAGCTTGTTCCAGAACTTCACAAGGGGAATGCTTGTATCAGGCTCAGTTGAACTGTAATTGTTGAGCGCAATACAATCCTTTATTCCTGTCCTTATTGTGTTCATGTTGGTGATGGAAATAACCTCACCCTCATAATTAACCTTGTCTGCCGCAGATATAAGCTTTATTGCATCAAGCACACCGCCGAAAACCGTGTTGACAACCTCGTCGCTGAGATAAAGGTCAAAAACATCGCCGGTAGTGTTGTAAAGGTAAAGTGTAATATCGCCGCTTAATGTTTCGCCTGCCTCAAGATCTGCCTTGATTCTTTCTGCGATAAAGAGCTTTATGTTGCTGCCGCCGGTTTTCATGCCATTTTCGGTGCGCTCCATGTAGTAACCGTAAACATCCGTAAGATAATTCTCAAGGTTGTTTTCAACAACAGACGCAACATTCATGGTTTCATAGGAACACTCAAGAATGAGGTCTTTTCTGTTACCCGCCGAAACGCTCTTTACTGTCACGGTGCTGTTTTCCTCAATATACTTTGCGCCTGTGGAAACCGAATTGGGAAGCTCGGCAAGAGTGCTGTCAACAAGCTCCTGCGCCTGTTCAACAGTAAGCTCTCCGGAAACTCTGTTTCCAAGACTTTGCACAAAATATGTAACACCAAGAGCCGCAATGACAAGGGCGATTATAACGGCAGTTATTTTAAGATTGTGAAGCAGCTTTTTATGTTTCTTCTTCATTTATAGTTTCTCCGTATATTGCAAACGGGAATGACTGAGCGCATTCCCGTTTGTACTTATTTCAGTAAAGTGTGTTTTTGTTTTGAATTACTTGATATACTTTGCGATGATTTCGTCGATCTTGCCTTCAGCAGTAAGCTCGTCAATTGCAGCGTTGAGCTTGTCGAGGAGCTCCTTGTTGCCCTTCTTAACTGCGATTGCATAGTCTTCGTCAGCGTATGTTGTGTCGAGGATTGTAAGACCTTCGTTTTCAGCAACAAGTGCCTTTGCAGGCTCGTTGTCGATGATTACGCAGTCGATGTCGCCGCCAACAAGAGCAAGAACTGCTTCGTTAGCTGTGGAGAAAGCTGTAACTCTGTCGCCGAACTCGTCGGAAGCATAGATGTCGCCTGTTGTGCCGAGCTGTACGCCTACCTTGTAGGTTGCGCCCTCTGCAGCAAGGTCGTCATAAGAGGTGATTTCGGAGCCTTCCTTAACGATGATAACCTGTGTACCGTTAGCATAGCTGGAAGTGAAGTCAACGCTTTCCTTTCTTTCTTCGGTAACGGTCATACCTGCCATACCAAAGTCAGCGGAACCTTCGTCAACAGCAGTGATGATTGTGGAGAATTCCATGTCATCAATTCTGAGCTCCATGCCGAGCTTTTCAGCGATGAGAGCAGCGATTTCAGCGTCGATACCAACGATTGTTTCGCCCTCATAGTATTCGTAGGGCTTGAAGAAAGCGTTTGTTGCCATAACAAGAACGTTGTCTTCTGTTTCTGTTTCAGCCTCAGCTTCAACTTCTGTTTCAGCTTCAACTTCTGTTTCAGCCTTGTTTTCTGCTTCAGCGTCGTTTTCTGTTTCAGCGTTTTCGCCGTCGGTTACTGTTGTGTCGGGATCTTCTGTTACTTCTGTGTTTGTGCAAGCGGAGAAGCAGAATGTAAGCATCATTACTGCAAGAACTGCCGCAAGAATCTTTGTGAACTTCATTTCAAGTTCCTCCTGTTAATAATATTGTGGTTTAGTACGCAATGGGCACACTTACCCCATTACGATAACCTTCCTATGTATTCTACAACTTTTTTCTTCATTTGTCAATAGTTTTCTTCATTTTCGTCTTAAAGCACAACACGGGCGGCAAAATGCCACCCGCTTTTTGTACATTATTCATCTTTTTGAATAATTATGCGTTTATTATTCACTGACCTGTTCTTTCTCATCTTCCTCTGAAATAAGATAGCTTCCGAACCCGTCTGCGGAGGAAACGGGAAGGGAGAACATGAGAGTGTGAGCCTTTGTGGTGATGCCGGCGTCCTTCTTGATAGCCGTCATAATTTCATTTCTTTTTTCAGAGGGGCAAACAATAAGAACAAGCTCTCTTTCACGGGCAATTGTAACACCGAAGAACTTTTCGGCGTTGTGAACGCCTGTACCCTTTGCTTTTATTGTTGTGCCACCCCTTGCGCCTGCAGCTCTTGCAGCATCCATTACAAGGTCGGTGTAGCCCGCTTCACATATTGCAATTATAAGCTCGTTTTGTGCATCCATCTTGTTTTCCTCCTTTTGATTGTCGGATTTCTCTGTGCTTTCCTCGGATATAACCTTTGCAAGCTCCAGGGCAGGGTCACCACCCTCGCAGGTTACAATGTACTCAAACGTTTTTCGTCCGTCAAGACCGGAAATGGGAACTGTGAAAGCAACGCCCGTGTCCGGCAGATTAAAGGATATTGCATACATAAGCCTTTCACGCAGAGCCCTTGCATGGCTTTCAGTTGTAAGGCTGAGAATAAGCGATTTTTCCGTCTGTTCAAGACCCATAAGATTGAGAGTGTGTATTCTTGCTGTTCCGTTGCAGGGAACAACATAATTTATTGTAACTTCGTTGCTGTCATACAATTCAAGAACTGCATCCGTAAGGTCGCGACGAACAATTGTAAACAACAGTGAAAAATCATTCATGGAATAATACCTCCTTTACGAAATTCCGGAATTAAAAGCTGATAATATCGTCGTCCTCTGCAGACTCAACAGAAATTGCTGCAACTTCTTCTTCAACCGTGTCAACTGCTGTCTTGCTAACCTTGATTTTGTAGATAAGACCAAGCAACTGAATGGCAATAAGGGGAGTCATTGCAACCATCGCAACAACGCCGAAAGCGTCCGTTACAATGTTTCCGCCAACCGCTTCACACGCACCCATTGCAAATGCAAGAAGAAACGTTGCCGTCATGGGACCCGATGCAACTCCACCGGAGTCAAAGGCAATGGAGGTGAAAATGTCGGGTACAAAGAACGTAAGAGCAAGGGAAATCAAATATCCCGGAATAACTAAATAAAGAATAGAAAGACCCGTGATCACACGGAGCATTGCAAGTCCAACTGAAGCGGAAACACCAATACTGAGTGTTGTGTAAAGAACATTCTGCGGAATTGCCCCCGCCGTCACATCCTCAACCTGCTTTGCGAGAATGTGTACCGCCGGCTCCGCCTTTACAACGAAATAACCCATAAGTGCACCAAGCGGCACAATAATCCAGTTGTATTCAAGCTTGCCCATAAGTGCGCCGATAAGACTACCAACCGGCATGAAGCCGACATTAACTCCCGTTAAGAAAAGCACAAGTCCAAGGTATGTGTAAACAAGACCAATAAGAATTTTGACCATGTTTTCCTTTGTTACCATGCCTGCAATAAGCTGGAAAATAAAAAAGAATACCGCAATTGGCGCAATTGCAATTGCCACTTCATTCATGTAATGAGGCATTTCGTGCATGAACAAGTGCTGAAGCTCCTTGGAGTTTTCAATTGCAAGCTCTGCAAAGTTTTCCGTTGCAACGTCAGACGGCTGGTAAATCATTCCGAGAATCATGACCGCAAGGATCGGTCCCACCGAAGAAAGCGCAACAAGACCAAACGAGTCGTTTTCTGCATTGCTGTCCGAACGGATTGCCGCAACACCGACACCAAGAGCCATGATAAAAGGAACAGTCATCGGGCCTGTTGTAACTCCGCCGGAGTCAAATGCAACTGCAAGAAAACTTTCAGGAACAAAAATCGTGAGGGCAAAAACAATAATATATGATACAATAAGCATATATTTGAGTTTTATACCGAAAATAATTCTCAACATTCCCATTACAAGGAAAAGTCCCACACCAAATGCAACCGAAAGAATAAGCGTCATGTTCGCAACACCCGGAACCTGTTCCGCAAGCACCTGCAAATCAGGCTCGGAAATGGTTATCATAACGCCAACAAAGAAAGAAATAATTGCAATAAGCACAATGTTCCTTGACTTTGTCATCTTTGCGCCGACATATTCACCCATATATGTCATTGACATTTCCGCACCAAGGGTGAACAAACCCATTCCCACAACAAGAAGCACTGCTCCTGCAATAAAAGCAAGCAGAGTACCGCTTGAAATCGGTGCAACCGTGAAGCAAAGAGCAAGCACGATGAACGTAATGGGCAAAACCGAGGCAAGAGATTCCTTGATTTTTGATTTTAGAATGGTTTTTTCTTTTGCTATAAAAGCACTTCCACGTCTCAAGCACATTCCTCCTGTCTTTCTGTTTTTCAAAAATTATTCCTATTTATTATATCAGAATGTCAAGTGACAATATTTGAGTTTCGGTGTATTTTTTGTTAAATCTTTTGACAAGCAGTTTTAAGCCAAACCTTTCCGTCGGATTTCTTAACAATATTTTAGCAATGGTTACTGTTTTGTTAAATATTTGAAAAAAGGAGAGGTAAACTATTGAAAAAATAACACGAAAGTGGTATAATGTCGCAGTAATTTTGCGGTGAATGTCGTAAGGAAAAATCCTGTAAAACATATGACCGTAAATAAGTTTGTGAGCCGAGATTTGCCGATTATGAGTCGATGAATTCCGGCGTGTTTTTTGAAAGGACGGTACATAAAAAATGGATCTGTTGAAAATGACCGAAGTGTTGTATGAAAACATACTTCAGCTTCAGTGGCAGCAAGTGGTTATGTGGGTAATCGGAGGACTTCTGATTTATCTTGCAATCAAAAAGGAAATGGAGCCCACGCTTCTTCTTCCCATGGGATTTGGTGCGATTCTTGTAAACCTTCCCAATTCCGGTGCAATCACACAGGCTGTTGCCGACGCTGTTCACGCAGAAGAGGGCGTTATTAGTCTTCTTTTTGACATGGGTATTGCAAATGAACTTTTCCCACTTCTCCTTTTCGTGGGAATCGGCGCAATGATTGACTTTGGTCCGCTTCTTGCAAACCCCAGACTTATGCTTTTCGGTGCGGCTGCACAGTTTGG
>JAZQKV010000054.1:0-9376 GCA_045542335.1 Eubacteriales bacterium | reverse complement strand
AGCCTGTTCAGCTGTGATCTTGCCATCTTCAATCATTTCGTTGAGCTTGAGACCTGCAGCAACACCTACAAGGTATCTGCCTTCATAAATGGAAGCAAATGCGTTATAGAAGTTGGGGAGCTTTTCTGTGTGAGCCTTTGTACCTGTTGCATGACAGAAAACAACTTCAGGATACTTCTTAGCTGCACGGATAATGTGGTCTTCGTGACCGAAGCTATCTGCAAAGATAAGGTCGCAGCCTTCGTCAACGAGTTCTTCTGCTGCGTTGTAGCATTCATCGGATTCGGGAACGTTTATCTTGAAGATAACCTGCTCCTCGGAAAGGCCGAGTGCTGCTGTTGCTTCAGTAGCTGCGTCGATAAAGTTCTTGTCGTAAGTAGAGTTTTCATCATGAAGGAAGATGAAACCTACCTTGAATTCTTCATTTGCTGTTTCATCAGAGCATGCGCTGAAAATTGCGCAGCAGGAAAGAAGAACAGCAAGCACGAGTGTGAGTGATAAAAGCTTCTTCATTTTTTCCTCCCGCCGTTTTACGGCTTAGTTAAAATAAAATTTATGTAAATAAAATTTACATCGCATTAAAAAAGTTTATCCCGGAAAAACCATTTGCTTTAGTCCAAAGATAAACTACTTGTGAAAAACCAAAATAAATAAAGTAAACCTGCTCACAACCGAACCCTGTTTACTTTCCACGCAGATAATAATACCACATAAGTACAGATTTGTCAACGGTTTTCAACATAAATTTACAAATATGTAAAACAAAAAAACGCCATCAAAGCATCGCCAAAGCATTTAAACATCTGCCATTTCCCGCTGTTATTTTCGATTTTTATATTACAAATTGCCGCACACATGAACATGACATCAAATTTTCCTTATTTTTCATGAATACAAAACTCCTGCCGACACATACTATTGACGGAACAAACAAGACGGCAAAACAGACTGTCCTTTTCGAGTGACCCACACAAAGCGTCCTTTTCGAGGTTTTTATTCAAAGTTTTTTTGAGCATGCCTTGTTTTAAAAGGAACGCCCGACCTGCGGCAAGGTTTTATATCGTGTTGTATGTGGGAAACCCATCATGTATCGTGTGAAAACACGTTTACCGAGGAGGCATCGGTTTCGCCCTTGTCTGTTCTGCGAAAAAGCGACGGCTTTTCGCACGATGATTTCTCCCTTTCATTTTTTTGCGCAATAGCAACAGCTTTGCGAAAAAACCAACTGAATCGGCAAGAAATATATCGGAATATTTCTGCGGCAGAATATTAAAAAAATGTGAGGATAACGCAAACCAATGGCTTCAAAGCATGATTTCCCCCAAAGCGGCGTACAACCAAAAAACAAGACTTGTTTCAATCATTCCACAGGATGCCAAAGCACCATCCCGGCGGTCTCCCATTCAAACGGGAAACAGAAGCGACGTGATTCCGTCGGTAAAACACTTTGCGGCAGCATGCCAATAAGCAAAGCCGCTTCAATGCTATACCACGGAAGCACCAACACCGATCCACAGGGAAGTTATACAGGTCGTCCTGCCTCCCCCTCGGAAGTTCCCGTCCAAGATGCTGACGACCTTTGAGGTCATTAGGGTGAGCCGGGTAGCTGTCTACAACGGAGTTGCAAACAACCAAAAGTCAGAATGAAATATCAGTGCTTTGATTTACTATCCTGTATGGATTCTTAAACTCTTTCAAATATTTTGAGACCGGGAAGGCTTTTCCCGGTCTCATTGCGCTTAATTTATAATGCTGTGGAGAATCAGTTCTCCGTGTTTCCTGTATTCTCTGTGTTTTCCGTGCTCTCTTCCTCTGCAGCTTCAACAGTTACGGTGATTGTTGAGCTGTTAAGGTGAGAATCGGTGAACTTGACAGTCGCTGTTCCTGCCTTGAGAGCTGTGATTTCATTTCCGTCAATTTCAATACAGGAGGAGGTTGTTGTCATGCCAAGATCTTTGGTGTAATCCTCAGTTTTGCCATCATAATACTCGGCTGTTGCCTCAACGGTGAAGCTGTCCCCAACCTTTATTGTCTTTTTCGTTACACTCGGCGTAACCTCAACGATATATCCGTCTCCCTTTACGGTTACATTGATATAATTGGTTGAAGAGGTGAGATAAGTGTTCTTGAATCTTATCTTGCATTCTCCTGCACGAACCGCAATAACCTTGTTACCCTCAATGACAACACAGTCCTTGTCGCCACTGTAAACATATGCCTTGAGGTCTTCGTCATAACTCTGGGTGTGATTGTTTTGGTATTCGGCTGTGGCAAGAATTGTGAAGCTGTTGGAGGTGTTGAGTGTCTTTATTTTTGCCGAATTGAGAGTTACGCTCTTAATCTCGTTGATTTCCTCTCCAACAACTGTAACTGTCAGGATTTCGCCGTCAAGCCAATCATCTGTAAAGGTTATCTTTGCCGTTCCGGCAGCCTTTGCAGTGATAACACCGTCATCATCAAGTGTGATGTACTTTGTTCCGGACGTTACCTTAGCTGTAAAGTCGGTGTAATCCTCGGTTGTCTTATCGTTATAAGTGATGGTAGCGGTAATGGAAACCTTGTCACCAACGGCAAGAGTCATTTTTTCTGTGTCAAGCTTTACGGACTTTATGTCTTCCGTGGGGTCTGTAACCGTAACCTTAATGGTCTTTGTCACATATTCACTACCGAATTTAATTGTACAGGTACCGCCTGCAACGCCGGTTATGGTGTTGTTCTTGATTTTTACAATACCGTTGTCGCTGGAGTTGTAAGGCTCAAGGTCAAAATACTCCTCAGTTGAACCGTCGGTATACTTAGCGGTGGCTTCGATTTCAAAGGATTCGCCAACCTTGATTTTTTGTGTTGTTGCGGTGTCGAGAGTAACTGTTGAAATGGCATCATCACCAAGCACCGTCACAATAACAGTTTCGCCTGTGAGATATTCGTTTTCAAACTTTATCTTCGCCATTCCGGCAGCCTTTGCCGTAATTTTATTTTCAGAAAGGGTGATATACTTTTCGCCGGAATAGATGTAAGGTTGGAGATTGGTGTACGTCTTTTTCGTGCCGTCACCATAGGTTGCCTTTGCAGTTATTGTAAAGCTCTTGCCAACTGCAAGTTCTTTATCCATGCTGCTTGTGATTTCAACGGATTCAATTTCATCTGAATCTTCGCTGTCGTCGGTAACCTTAACGGTGAGAGTTTTACCGGAAAGATATTCGTCTCTGAACTTGATTTTTGCTGTACCTTCCTTAACGCCCTTTATCTTCTTTCCGCTGAGAGTAACATATGCACTTCCCGAAGCAATATAAGGCTCAAAATCGGTAAATACATCCTCGTCGCCATCCTCATATTCTGCTGTGGCGGTTATTGTAAAGGTTTTGCCAACAGCAATTGTCTTACTTGTGAAATCAAGATATACGTCTTCGATTTCGTCGTCAGAACTGCTTGTAACCTTAACAGTGAGAGTTTTATTGGAAAGATATTCGTCTCTGAACTTGATTTTTGCAGTACCTGCCTTAACGCCCTTTACATTCTTTCCACTGAGGGTAATATATGAGCTACCCGAAGAAATATAAGGCTCAAAGTCGGTAAATGCGTCCTCTTCTCCATCCTCATATTCAACAGTTGCGCCGATCGTAAACGACTTTCCAACAGCAACAGTCTTGCTTGTGTAATCGAGATAAACATCAGCAATTTCATCGTCGGAGCTGTCTGTTACCTTAACGGTGAGAGTTTTATTGGAAAGATAATCATCTCTGAACTTGATTTTTGCAGTACCTGCCTTAACGCCCTTTACCTTCTTTCCACTGAGGGTAACATATGAGCTACCCGAAGAAATATAAGGCTCAAAGTCGGTAAATGCGTCCTCTTCCCCATCCTCATATTCAACAGTTGCGCCAATTGTAAACGACTTCCCGACAGCAATTGTCTTGCTTGTGTAATCAAGATATACACCTGCAATTTCATCATCGGAGCTGTTGGAGACCTTTACTGTCAGAGTCACATTCTTAAGATAGTCATCATAGAACTTAATCTTTGCTGTACCTGCCTTGACACCCTTAACTTTCTTGCCACTGAGTGTGATATAAGAGCTTCCCGAAGAAATATAAGGCTCAAAGTCGGTAAACGCCTTTTCGTCGCCATCCTCGTATTCTGCGGTGGCGGTTATTGTAAAGGTCTTGCCAATTGCAACAGTCTTGGAGGTGTAGTCAAGAGAAACGGATTCAATTTCATCGTCGCCGTTTACCTTTACTGTAAGAATCTTGCCCGAAAGAAATTCATCCTCAAACTTGATTTTTGCAGTACCCGCCTTAACACCCTTTACAGTCTTTCCGGTAAGAGTGATGTAAGAGCTTCCCGAATAAATGTAAGGAGTGAATGATGTATACTTCTTTTCTGCACCGCTGTAATACTCAGCAGTTGCAGTTATTGTGAAGGATTTTCCGACAGAAACATTCTTTGTTGTTTCGTCAAGGCTGACACTCTTGATTGTGTTTTCCTTGTCAACAACGGAAACTGTGATTTCCGTACCGTAAAGGTAGTTGTTGTTAAACTTGATTCTTGCCGTACCCTTTGCAATTGCAGTAACCTTGTTATTCTTTATGGTAATAACACCGGAGCCTGTATAAACATAAGCCTTAAGATCCGAAAAAGCACTGTCTGTTCTGCCATCGGAATATGTAGCGGTAGCCTTTATTTCAAAGGAATCGCCCACCGCAAGAGTTGCAGAGGTTGCCGAGGTGAGAGCAACGCTCGTAACGCCGGGTGTTGTTCCCGTTTCGTTTACGGAAACTTTCACCTTGTCGTTCTTTACCTCTTTGCCATTGAACTTGATAACTGCCTCGCCATTTGCCAGAGCCGTCACCTTTGTTCCCGAAATCTTGATGTAATCACTGCCTGAGTAAACATACGGATAAAGTTTTTCTGTGTAATCCTCTGTTTTTCCGTCACCGTATTCGGCAATTGCTTCAAACTCAAAGGATTCGCCGGGTTTGAGATAAATGCTTTCCTCAGGAATGATATAAACGTCCTTTATTTTGCCGGCATTTGCAGAATTTCCGCCTCTTCTCTTAAAATCAATTCTGCGCTTGCCATTATCATATTTAACATCTCCGTTTGCAACAAGATCTTCAAACATGATAATGGTGTATCCGCCGATATTATAGCTTTGAACAAGCTTGTCATTGAGGTAAGTTTTTATGTCTGTGAAACGAACGTCCCTGAACTTTCTGCCAATCATATCAGGAGTAACTGTAACAGTTGTGAAATTTATATTTTTCACAACAGCATCGCCCTCGTTGATATAAAGAGCCCTTGAAGTGCCATTCCAGATAACTTCAAAGCCATAATTTGCAAGATCCTCGGCAACAACCGCAGTATAACCGTTGATGTTGTGGGACTGAATAGGCTTGTCGTCAATGTAGGCAACAATGTCCGTGTAAAGCGTATTGCCAATTATGTCGCCGACGTTTGCAGCGCTCACGCCAAGTGCAAGAACCGCCGTCAGAACAAGTGCGGCAATAGCAAACACAATTCCCTGTTTTCTCATTTTCATAAAAGCTCCTCCTTTAATTCACCCGCAAGTGTAAAAAAACATTTTTGGGCAATTTTTAAACTTATGCATATTGATTATACAACAAACTCACAAAAAATACCATAACTTTTTGTAAATTTATACGAATTTTTCGGTAATTTTCATATTTTCAGGGTAAAAAACAGACAAACAATTCCTTTAACACCAATTTAGACGTAAAACACATCAAAAAAGTTCCCGCAAAAATCGCACCAATTGCATTTTTTTGCATAAACGCACCGAGTGTCGGAAAAAATAACGGCGTAGAGAAAAGTGAGAGCGTCTTACTTCTCTGAAAAATATAAAAGGAAGGTATAAAGAATGAAGAATAACAAAGAAAACGGCGGCGCAACGCCCGAAAACACTTCAGGCAACAAAATCACCAAAAGCAGCTCACTGAAAAAGCAGCTTGTCAGCGGGGGCGTTTACATAGCCCTTGCAGCGGCTATTGTAACAGTGACAATGGGAAGTGTTTCAAAAATCATGAACGGCGACATGGGCTTCACCGCCCCGGATCTTGAGCTTGAAAGCATTTCGGAAAAGAGTGGCAATGCTTCGGACAATGGCATTGTTCTTCCGAACCTCGTTTCAGGAACGCCTTCGCCAACTCCCGGGATAAAAGTTGAAAGTCCCATTTCAGAATCAGACAATAATTCAACTGGCAAACCTGTTTCGGGAACAAAAAAAGGTGTGAATGCCCAAATAACGGAAGATTCCGAAAAAAGCGATGATAAAAAGCAAAATTACGTTTCAGAAAACGACAAAACACAAAAATCCTATGTTCCCGACACCTCTGTAACCGGCAACTCCGCCCCAAGTAACAACTCCCCTGACGGCAAAACACCTGACACACAAGTGCCAAACGCTTCTAACGATTCCGATGCTCCCGACACACCCCACCTCACCGACGAAGCCACAGAAACCTCGGAATATCCCACCGACCCCGAGGATGCACTTTTTGACGGGCGTTTTTATAAAGTAGCAAGCGGTTATATCAACCGTGCCTTTTCCATGGACGAGCTTATTTACTCCCCAACCATGAAAGATTTCCGAACACACAACGGAATTGACATCACCGGCGATCCCACAAGCGAAGTTCGTCTGTTTTCCGCCGGCACAATCACGGATATTTACACTGACAGCCTCATGGGCAAAACCGTTGTGGTTGACCACGGTGACGGCGTTATCGCACACTATTGCAACCTTGCCGAAGAGCTTCCTCAAAGCACAGCCATCGGCGCCGAGCTTCCCGGAGGCACTGTCATCGGCGGCATTGGTAACACCGCCGCAAGCGAATGTGCCGATGTGTCTCATGTCCACCTTTCTATAACAAAAAACGGCGAATTTGTTGACCCTGCTCAGTTTCTCGCAGGAAAGTAATCATTTGTTGCCTTGATATTTTCCCAAAAGTTAATGGGGCACTTTCTTAGGAAAGTGCCCCATTTTTTCAGGCTTTGGGACAGTGTCCCAAACATCACCTGTAATTATTCAGCATCTTGACCAACTGTCTCGTCAAAGTCAAATTTTTCGCCGTCGTCTCCGAAATTTACAATGTCTTCAATATCGTCGATTTCAGCTTCAGCGGGAATTGTTACGTCGCTTTTGGGAATGACATATTCTGCAGGTGCATCAGCAACTTCAGCGGAATCGTTGGAAACGATCGTGTTGCCATCCTTGTCCTCAATGTCAACATTGCGATAGATGTGCATACCTGTTCCGGCAGGGATAAGCTTACCGATAATAACGTTTTCCTTAAGACCGATAAGGGGATCAACCTTACCCTCAATTGCGGCTTCTGTGAGAACCTTAGTTGTTTCCTGGAAGGAAGCAGCAGAGAGGAAGGACTCTGTGGAAAGGGACGCCTTTGTGATACCGAGAAGCACGGGAGAGCTTGTTGCAAGACGAACAGGCTCGCCTGCATCAATCTTCACCTGAACAGCGGCATTTGCTTCGTTGAACTTGATAATGTCAACAAGTGAACCCACAAGAAGATCAGTGTCACCTGCATCCTCTATCTTTACCTTTCTTGTCATCTGGCGTGTAATAACTTCAATATGCTTGTCGTTAATTTCAACGCCCTGCAAACGGTAAACCTTCTGGATTTCCTTGATAATATACTCGTAAACAGCGTTAAGACCGTTGATTCTGACGATGTCCGCAGGACTCATAAAGCCCTCTGTAAGGGAGGTTCCTCTTGTAACGTAGTCACCCTCCTCAACAAGAAGTCTCTGGATTCTCTGAACGGGATACATCTTTTCTTCACCGGTTGTTTCGTTTGTAACCTTAACCTGACGTGCTTTCTTTGTTTCCTCAATCGAAACCTTACCGTCAATATCTGCCACAACTGCTGTCTTCTTGGGACGTCTTGCCTCGAAGAGTTCTTCAACTCGGGGAAGACCCTGCGTAATATCGCCGCCGGCGATACCACCTGTGTGGAACGTTCTCATTGTAAGCTGTGTACCGGGTTCACCGATAGACTGTGCCGCAATGATACCAACTGCTTCACCCACATTTACAGGATTTCCGGAAGCAAGGTCAGCTCCGTAACAGTGTACACACACACCGTGCTTTGCACGGCAGTTAAGGGTGGAACGAATGTGAATCTTCTCAATACCTGCCTCGATAATGGCGTTGACCTGAGCCTCATTCATCATAACATCCGCACCTGCGAGAAGCTCGCCTGTTTCGGGATGTCTGATTTCCTCAACAGTGTATCTGCCGAGAAGTCTGTCTGCAAGGGGCTCGATCATTTCGTTGCCTTCCTTGATTGCATAAACCCAAAGACCCTCTGTGTCGCCACAGTTTGTTTCACGGATAATAACATCCTGGGAAACGTCAACAAGACGACGTGTAAGATAACCGGAGTCAGCCGTTCTGAGCGCTGTATCCGCAAGACCCTTACGGGCACCACGGGCAGCAATGAAGTATTCAAGAATGTTAAGACCTTCACGGAAGTTCGCCTTGATAGGAAGTTCAATTGTCTGACCGGAGGTGGAAGCCATAAGTCCACGCATACCGGCAAGCTGTCTGATCTGCTTGATTGAACCTCTCGCACCGGAGTCAGCCATCATCTTGATGTTGTTGTATCTGTCAAGGTTCTTTGTAAGAGCCTTGGTAACTTCATTTGTAGCTTCTTCCCAGATCTTGATGACGCTCTTTCTTCTTTCTTCCTCGGAGAAACGACCTCTTGCAAAGTTCTTAGCGATAAGTTCAACCTGCTTTTCGCTCTCTGCAATAATAATCTTCTTCTGCGGAGGAACCGTCATATCAGATACGGAAATTGTGATAGAACCTCTTGTGGAGAACTTATAACCAAGGGCCTTGATATCGTCAAGAAGCTCTGCAGTTCTTGAAATACCGTGATACTTGATGCAGTTGTCAACAATCTGTCCAAGCTCGTCCTTGGTAACAACAAAGTTGATTTCAAGGTCAAGCTCGTTTTCTTCATTTCTTTCGATAAAGTGGAGGTCCTGAGGAATAGGACGGTTGAAGATAAGTCTTCCAAGGGTTGCATCAATAATCTTGCTCTTTGTGTTGCCGGCATCGTCTGTCTTTGTAACTCTGACCTTAATCGGAGCGTGAAGTCCAAGCTCGCCGTTGGCGTAAGCCATCATAGCCTCGTCGAAATCACGGTAGTAGTTGCCCTCACCGGGTTCGCCGGGCTTGTCAAGAGTAAGATAGAACGAACCGAGAACCATGTCCTGTGAAGGAACTGTCACAGCACGACCGTTAACAGGCTTCAACAGGTTGTTTGCGGAGAGCATGAGGAAGCGAGCCTCAATCTGAGCTTCCGCAGTAAGAGGAACGTGAACAGGCATC
>JAZQKV010000053.1:0-10205 GCA_045542335.1 Eubacteriales bacterium | reverse complement strand
TCAATAATTTTTTCAATAACCATTTTTATTCTCCTCCGGATAATTATTTTTCCAATTAACATTATAATTGATGATTTTAATTTTGTCAAGATAAAGTTTGTAACATACTTTATTTTCAAATGATAATTATTGCATAAATTGTTTTTTTTGCAGTAGTAGTTTTGACTATGAAACCAATTTTTACTTTTTGGAAACAATTGCCTCGTCTATTTTTTCATTATTGTTTTGTAAATCTCGTTTTTAGCTACGCCTCTGTCTTTAGCCACCTGTTTTATAGCATCCATTGAGGAAAAACCGCTTTGGACGTAAAACTCAACGTGTTCATGAATTGTGAGACTTTCCCAAAACAGATTGTCTTCGTTGTTATTTGCTCCATTTACAATAAAAACAAACTCCCCTTTTGGCTCTTTTTCACTAAAGAGGTTTACTGCTTCTGAAAGAGTTGTATGTATAAGTTCCTCATTGATTTTTGTAAGTTCTCTTGCGATAAAAATCCGTCTGTCACCAAATACGTCAAGCATTTCTGAAAGGGTTTTTCCAAAGCGGTGCGGAGCTTCATAGAAAATCATTACCTTTCTTTCAGTGGAACACTCTTCAAGTCTTTGTTTTCTTTCTTTGTTGTTTCGCGGCAAAAATCCCTCAAATGTAAACCTTGCAGATGGCAAGCCTGAAGCGCAAAGTGCGGCAATTGCGGCACAAGCACCCGGAATCGGAACGACTTTTACCCCTTTTTCATGAGCAAGTCTGACAAGCTGCTCGCCCGGATCGGAAACAGCCGGAGTTCCTGCATCTGTAACGATTGCGCAGCTTTCACCACCGAGAAGACGAGAAACTATTTTTTCTCCCATTTCCATTTTATTATGCTCGAAATAATTCACTGTGCTTTTGTGTAATCCAAAAACAGAAAGTAATTTACCGCTGACACGGGTATCCTCAGCGGCAACAAAGTCCACTTCTTCAAGCACTTGTTTTGCACGCTCAGTCATATCTGAAAGGTTTCCAATCGGCGTTGCCACTACATAAAGTGCACCACTTTCAACCCAACGCTTTTCGCTATTATCCAAAATTGAACACTCCTTTTTCTCTCACTTCAAGCATTTCGGGGGTGTAATTACCAAGGCTATCCGAAATGTAAAAATTCTTCCCCATAACAAGCCCCTCCTTGGCTTGTTTTTTTGCTTCGCACAACACAAGATTGGGCGCTTTTCCTACTTTTGAGCAAATCATTGTCATTCGTTTGATTTCAAACTTGTGTTTTTTTGCTTGCGCAAAAAGATTGGAAAGTCTGTCGGGACGGTAAACTATAAAAATTCTCCCTCCTGTTTTGAGAAGATAGTATGCTGCTGAGAAAACATCGCCAAGATCGCAGAGAATCTCATGACGTGCAATGTTTCTGCCGTCTTCCGGACACATTTTTCCGCAATCATTTGTCATATATGGGGGATTACAGGTGATAAACGCCGCACTTTCGGCAGGGAAATGTTTTTTTATATCTTTTACGTCAGAACAACATACGTTGAATCGCTCCGTGAGTCCGCTTTCGTTGGCACTCATTTGAGAAATCTCTGCAGCTGTCGCATTAATTTCGACTGCATTTATTTTGAGACCCTTTATTTTGTCAGCCAGCATAAGCCCAATAATTCCCGTACCGGAGCAAAGATCAAAAGCAGTTTTGCCGTCTGCACCAAGAACTGCAGAGGCAGCATATGCGGCTAGAAGAACAGCATCTGTTCCATAGGAGAAAACACCATCACTTTGATAAATCTTCAGCGTTTCGCTTATATTCTCAAGCTTTAGTTTTGTTGGTTGGATTGAATTGTCCATTAAATACCTCGTCAGAAATGATTCATATGTGTAAGATTATAAACTACTTTAGTACAAAGCTTACTACAACATGAAATATTATCATACTTGTGGAAAAAATTCAATAGTATTTCTGAAAATTTCAAGTAGTTTTTTCGAAAAAGCAAAAAATATCAACAAAAGTTTACACAGATGTAACAGTATTGTATTTGGGTTGATTGATTTCCGTCGTTATTTGTAGTATAATATATTGTAGTGTAATTTGACTTTGAACTGATGGCCTTATTTTACATATATGGAGATTTATAATGAAAAAAATTATTGAATTCATAAATGATAAGCGAAATTTCGTTCCTGTTATGGTGGTTGGAATTTCGGTGATGCTGACTGTAATTTTGCTTGCAATATGCATGGTTGCTTTTTTCGATAGAAATGAAACCCTAACTGATGAAGAAAGTGTTTCGACAATGGAAAATGAAACAGATGTTAAGTGGCAGGGCGCAGAGCCGACTCCAATAGAAGGGCGTTCAAAGAACGAAATGAGGGGCGTTTGGATTGCTTCTGTAATGAATATCAATTTTCCATCTTCTTCGGGACTTGATTTTGAAAGTATGGCAAAGGAAATTGATGAAATTGTCGAAAATTCGCAAAAAGCGGGATTTAATGCGATTTTCTTCCAGGTCAGACCTTGCTCGGATGCTCTTTACAAATCAGATATTTTCCCGTGGTCACACTATCTTACGGGTGAGCAGGGCGTTGATCCGGACGGGGATTTTGATCCATTTGAATATCTTCTTTTGAAGGCACACGAAAAGAATATTGAAGTGCATGCATGGATAAATCCTTACCGTGTAACGTCAGGCAGCGCAGATGCGCCAAAGCATGATGTAAATGAGCTTTGTGAAACGAATCCCGCAAGGCTTCATCCGGAATATACAGTTCCGTATGCTGATGGCAAACTTTATTATAATCCCGGACTTCCCGAAGTCAGAAAGCTATGTGTTGATGGTGTTAAAGAGATTCTTTTGAATTATCCTGCAGTTGACGGCATACATTTTGATGATTATTTTTATCCCTATCCTGTCGCCGGTGGTTACTTCGATGACACAAAGGCTTATGAAAAATATGGCAAGGGCATGGATCTTGGTGATTGGCGCAGAGAAAATGTTAATGCACTTATCAGGGACACATATATTGCCATTAAAGGAATTAACCCGGAGTGTGATTTTGGCGTGAGTCCTTTTGGAATCTGGGCAAACAGTTCTTCGGACACACGTGTCAAAGGTAGCGAATCAAGTGGTCTTGAGTCATATTTTTCACTTTATTGTGACCCTCTTGCGTGGGTGGAGCAGGGGACGGTTGATTACCTTGCGCCTCAGTTATACTGGAGTTTTACAACGAGTGCTGCTCCCTTTGACAACCTTGCAAGATGGTGGAACGCAAATCTCGACGGAACAGGTGTTGAACTGTATATTGGTCATGGGGCTTATAAGGCTGTTGACTATGGAGAGAATGAAATTCCTGTTCAGGTTGAATTTGCGAGAAGCCTTATTTCATATGGCGGAAGTATTTTTTACGGATATACAGATATAGCCGCAAACAATGCCGGACTTTTTGACTCGCTTTCCGAACTTTATAAGGATGAGCCAATTATAAATCAGATTGTGCGCACAGGGGAACCCCTCAGAATAAACTCACCATCTGACGGAAGTACGGTTGATTTTCCGACTGTTTATCTTGCGGGAACCTCTGACCCTGCTTTTCCCGTGACATACAATGGTGAAAAGCTTTCAAGGACAAAGAATGGCTATTTCTTTATATATGCTTCTCTTACAGAAGGTGTTAACAGGTTTACTCTTTCCCAGAACAAAACTGATTATGAGTATAAGATTAACAAAATAACTCCTACCGATGAGCCGATTACAGCTGATAAGTTTGCCATAACAAAGACATTCCCCTCAGGGGAGTATTGGGCAACGAGTGGTGAAGAGCTTGAACTTATGGCGCAGGCTCCTGTTGGAAGTAAAGTTACTGCAAAAATTGGAGAGAGAATAAGTGTGGAGCTAAAACCGACTATTGGCTTTGATGAGGACGAGGGTGGCGGAGATGCCATTGAGGTTTACAAGGCAACGGTTGAAATACCGGTGAGTGCCGAGGAGAAAAGTAGTATTGAACTCGGAACACTAAAGTTTATTGCAAAAAAGAATGGAAAAACCGCTGAAAAGGTTGTCGGAATGGTCAAGGAGCTTGCGGTTGGAGCTTATATTTATGCCGAAGTAAAAGATGATTACACCTATCTGAAAACTGCATCCGACTCTTCTTTTTATAATGATTATACTCCAGTCAATGCCGGAATGCGCGATTATGTAACAGGCATGGAGGAGGATTATTACAGACTTAAATTCGGCGGATATGTTCACAGGGATAATGTTGAGATTACCGAGGGAAATGCGCTTGTATTTAATACTGTTTCGGCGGTTACTGCGGAATCTGTTGTGAAGAACAGCGTAAACAATCTTGAAAATCACACGGTTGTGCGCTTTGCAATAAGCGAGAATTCCCCGGTAAATCTTGGATTTGCAGAGGATGCGATAACTGTAACTTTCTACGAAACATATAACACGTCTATACCGGCGGCTACAATCAACACAAATCCGATGATTACAAAAATCAGCGGAAACATTGTTGGAAACAACACGGTTGAGTTTAAGCTTACGCTTAAGAACCCTATGAATTATTATGGTTGCAACGGTGTTTATGAGGACGGATTCTATGCTGTCCATATAAACAATCCCCAATCTCTTGTTGAGGGCGACAAGCCTTTAGAGGGGAAGACGATTGTTGTTGATGCTGGTCATGGTGGAAACGATTCGGGCGCGGCAGGTCCTGTTGGCTACGGCGGAGGTAACGAAAATGAAAGTGAACTGAATCTCGCCATTGCCATTGAACTTGAAAAGCTTCTTGCAGAGCTTGGAGCGCAGGTTGTTATGATGAGAACTGACGATTCAGAGGTTGAGTTGAATGATAGGGTGAAATATCTTGCTTCGGTGATACCGGACCTCATGGTTTCTGTTCATCACAATTCCGTTAACACATCTGTTAATGCGTCAAAGGTTCGTGGTACGCTTGCACTTTATTCACATGAGGGAGGAAAGATGCTTGCGCACTGCCTTGGAAACAGAATGTCAACATCTCTTGGCAAACTTAAGCGTGACACTTCATCGCAAAAGCTTGCTGTGGCAAGAAATCACAGATTCCCCTCGGCTCTTTGTGAAGTGTGCTTTGTGTCTAATATCGAGGAATATCAATGGTGTGTTTCAGATGGCAACAACGTGAGGGCGGCAAAGGCAATTGCTGACGGAATCGTTGACTTTTATCTTGCGCAAGCGGAATTTTTGCAATAATTCTTACATATTTATTATATGCAACTTATATTTGTGGAGGTTGACATGCCACTTTGGTTGACTTTGCTGATTTACATAATTTTCCCGGTTGGAATATTTTCGGCAGTTCAGTTTTTTGTTCTTACAAAAGCAAAACGGCGCGTATTGAGGCTTTTGCCTGTTATTTGCGCAGGAGTTGCGCTCGCTGTTTCTGTTGCATCGGGAATTTATGTTATTGTTTTCGGCGACTTTCTTTCTCTTGCGATGCTTGATATTATGGTGACGGCTGGCGTCTGCGCTCTTGCTGTTATCGGGTGCGCGATCGGAAAATTTGCGGCGAAGTTGTTGGAACTTAAGAATTCGGATTATCAGAATAATTAGATCAAACCCCGGAGTGTTATGAAAAAGATTATGGATATTAAAAACATGGCAGAGGCGGTTTGCAAAGAGCTTGAAATACTTTATCCTGAGGCGCAATGTTCTCTTGAATATGAGGGTGAGCCGTGGAAGCTCCTTATTATGGCAAGGCTGTCTGCGCAGTGCACAGACGAGCGTGTTAATATTGTTTGCAAGGATTTATTCAGGCGTTTTCCAACACTTTCCTCTGTTGCTGATTGTGACATTGCAGAGCTTGAGAATGTTGTGCGACCATGCGGATTATTCAGGACAAAGGCGGCGAGCATAAAGGCGGCGGCACAGATGCTTATTGAAAAGCATGGCGGAAATGTGCCGGATACTATGGAGGAGCTTCTTGAGCTTCCGGGTGTTGGACGCAAAATTGCTAATCTGATTCTTGGCGACATTTATAAAAAAGGCGGAATTGTGGCTGACACGCATTGCATCCGCATTTCAAATCGGCTTGGTTTTGCCCAAAAGAGAGAGCCGCTTGCTGTGGAAAAGGCTTTGACGCCGATTATTCCTCTTGAAAAGCAGTCGGATTTTTGCCACAGGCTTGTCCTGTTTGGCAGGAATATTTGTTCAGCGAGAAATCCGAGATGTGAGGATTGCCCTTTGCGTGAAAAAGAAATGTGTAAAGGTGCGGCGGATGAGTCAGAATAATAGTTGCGGCATTTTCTAATGTTACAGTTAAATAACATTTTTGCAGAATCGGAGCGCAAATTTCCGGTTCTGCAATTTGCTTTTTGTATAGATTTAAAGCATTTGTTTAAAATGTAATAAAAACGTTGCGTAAAATGTGTCCAAATATGTCATTTCGTGTGCAAAACGCCGAAATTGAATTGTTTACTTGACTTTGATAAAATTGTGTTGTATAATATAATCAAGTGGTATTATGCCGAGAGTGGGCAAATATCGCAAATAAATTATTAAAGGAGAGGTTTTATGAGAACGAGCATGTTCAAAACCCAAAAAGTCCTTGCCCTCGTTCTTGCGACTCTTATGGTTTTCTCCGGCATGAGCTTCACAGCTTTTGCAGAAGAAGAAACTGTTGTTGTCGAAGAAGTTGAGGTTGAAACCCCCGTGGACGACGCTTCCGAGGAAGCTCCTGCTGAAGATGAAACTCAGGCAGAAGCGGCTGAATCCGAAGAAGAAGACGTTCAGGAAGCTTCCGTAGAGGAAGAAGTCGCAGAGGCTCCCGTTGAGGAAGATGCGGCTGAAGAAGTAGCAGATGCAGAGGCTGAGGATGCCGAAGTGGAAGCAGAAGAAATTGAAGCAGAGGCTAATGCTGAAGAAGAAACTGAGGCAGAGCCTGAAGCCGAGGAAGAAGTTGTGGAGGACGAAGTTGTTCTTGCCGAAGTTGAAGAAGAAACTGTTGAAGTTGAGCTTCTTGAGGCGGATGACTATGTTGAGCTTCTTGAGGCGGACGATTGGTATGTGCTCAGGACAGCTGTTGATGGCAAGGTGTATTCCAACAAAGGTGCTGCAGTGAGTGCCACAACCGATGTCGATGAAGCAACCGGTTACACTTTTTCACATTTAGTCCCTGTGAACGACGAAAGTACCGACAATTGGACACATTTGGATTGTTACGGTTTCCCTGCTGCAGTTACACCTGACACAGAAGGTAATGCTACATTCAAAATGCTTGTCAGAACTAATCTTACTATAACACCTTGTATTCGTTATCTTGGCGGAGCAAATGGTGCAACAATTGCGATGGAAGCTTATACGGGAGATGGGGAATGGTATGTGTACACATTCACAGGCACTCCTGTACTTAACTCCGGTTCTACTTCGTTCAGTCAGGTACATTTGATGCTTTTTGGAAACTGCCATAGCATTCCTGGATCTGCTTATTATACCGAAGAGTATCTTAACGAAGATGGCGAGACTACCAAAGCATATGTGGATATTGCGGCATGGGGATTTGTAAAGTCAGCGGATTATGTTGGTGACGACATTAAGACCGAATCTCTCACTCCCGCTGCAACTCCCAACCTTGAAGTTTCGCTTCTCTCTGCAAAGGGCGAAGAAGACGGTTCTGTTTCCGGTCTTAGCGCAGAAATTGCATATGAAATGAGAACTCTCGACCTTGCTACATATGTTTGGGGAGATTGGGAAGCTGTTGCAGAAGGTGCTGAAGAGATTACCGGTCTTGCGGCAGGTGCATACGAAATCAGAGTTGCTGCTACAGATACAAGTGCGGCAAGCGAAGCTTTTGCATTTGAAATTACACCTGATTATGCTGCTGAGGGCTTTGAACAGGTTCTTTATGCATCTGAATTCGCTCCCGCTGACGGCGACGGTTCTTCAATTGCAAATGCTTTTCAGGTAAATCCTAATTGGGCAGGCGTCGTTGAAAATGTGGGCGACAAAAATGATAACAATGTCTCCTGGAAAGATTTCCTTAAGCTTGGTCAGACAAACAAGAAGGTTGCTTTTATAATTGTAAACAGTATCGAACTTGTTTCGGGTTCTTCCGGTGCTTCAGATATCGGAAACGCTCTTGCTGACGGAACGACCATCACCGGTCTTACTGAAAATACCAAGGTTAAGTTCAGTGGATATTACAATTACAAAGCTACAGAATCAAAATGTGTTACCGGTGGCGTTGTTTGTATGAACATGCCAAATGCAAACACCATTGTTGAGGATTTGATTTTCACAAGTGGTAAGTACGATTGGCACAGCCCTACAATTGAAACAAGGCATAAGACAACCACATTGTTGAATTGTAAGAATGAGCATTCCAGTTCAGGTAAAGCTTATGTCGAATCTCATTCCAGAGGTGCTGCCGTCACCGTTATTGTTGATTCTCCCGAACTCAATTTGAAGCCTATTGACGGCGGTACTGACTTTGGTGCAGCGACTATAAGCGGTACGACTCCTTACACTACTATTATTAACAATGTAAAGAGTGCTCAGATCAGAGGCACAAGACAAAGTGGTAACGTTGATGGCTATTTTAAGGCAATTATTAACGGCGGTTCCGGTATTACATATCGTGCCGGCGCAAACGGTACCGGATATAAATCAACAGGTTATTTTGACTTGACGGTTAATGATGGTACAGTTGATCAGATTTATGTTTATGGCGAAGGCACAGGTGAAAAAATTCACAGCGGTACTTCTGTTATAAACATCAAGGGCGGTAACGTAAAAGCAATTGGTGCAGGTACAACAATTGCAGATATGAGCGACGAAACAACCCAGAATTCCATTATTATTCTCCAGGGCGATGGTCTTACTGACGCAAATAAGACTGCGGCTACAAGTTCTGTAAAGGCAACTTATCTTGTTGCAGTTGAAGGCGGCGAAACCGAAGCTGTTGTTAAGTGTAAAGATGCGGAAGGCAACCTCGTTGATTATGCGTATGACCTCAGAGCATCTGCAAGAGTTGTTGGTATTACAATTCCCGAAGGTGCAGAATATGTAACAATCAATGGCGCAGCTTCCGAAAAGCTTTCTGAAGATGAAACAGCTGAGCAAGAAGTTCTTACTCTTGCAGTTTCCGATTTTGAAAACGGTTATGTTCCTGTTTCTCTTCTCAAAAAGGCAGGAACTCTCAACTCTGTTGTGTTTAGTGGTGCTCCTTATTTCAATGTTACCTGGAATGATGGCGATGATTCCACAGAGGATGTTGTTGTCAAGGTTTTGCAGGGCAGCGAGCTTGAGCTTCCCACACTTGAGGACAAGGAAGATGCTGTATTTGGCGGTTGGGCAACAGAAAGCGGTGCAAAAGTAGCAAACGTTACAGCGGATACTGAAATCACCGGAGACGTTGTTTTCTATGCAGTGTATAAACCTATTCTTACTGTAACATATAAGATTGGCGATTATGTTGTTGGCACAGCTGAGACTGTTTACGGCGAAAATGCTCCTGCATTTGACGGATATGTCAGAATTGAAGAAGGCTATGCGGCAAAGGATACATACTCCTGGGCTGCTGATGCATTCACAACTCCCATAACCGACAACACAGTTATCACTGCAGAAACCGGCGATATTACTCCTTGGCCTGTTCTCACCAGAAAGTTTGACTTCGCCATCATGGACAATGGTGAAAAGCTTATGAAGGCTGACATGACAGGCTTCACTAACAATTCTCACAGAACAGGTGCAAGAGGTACAGACTTGGGCGAAGTATACTTCCTTGGCTACACAGCTAAGAAGTTCCTTCCCGGTGTTAACCCCAATGCAGGCAAGGAATACTATCCTGCATCCGCATATACAAAGGGCGACGACGGCAAGTACACTCTCAACGAGGGTGCAACAAAGAACGTTGCTGCTAACCTTTATGATGCGGTTAACAACACCACGATTGGGGCTGCTGACGACTTCCTCTTTGAGGGTTGGGGCACAGTTCCCAAGAACAACTCTGTTGACGGAACAACCACAACAGATTACAACCTCTACGACAATATAACAGTTAAGTATTAAGTCGGAGGCCAAGCGGTCTTAGGAAGACAATCAACTGCCTCAACTCCTTGGCTCACAGAACGACATGGCTACGATCCGACTTACTTCCTCTTTGAGGGTTGGGGCACAGTTCCCAAGAACAACTCTGTTGACGGAACAACCACAACAGATTACAACCTCTACGACAATATAACAGTTAAG